>OZ260079.1:1832171-2137533 GCA_965284365.1 Phragmitibacter sp. | reverse complement strand
AAACGGGCGTGGCTGTGAAGGCATTGGAAAATCTGGCACCCTCTTTCGCGAGGCGGTCCATGTTAGGCGTGATGCTTTCCTTGTTTCCGTAACAGCCAAGGGACCAGGCTGCCTGGTCATCTGTGACGATGGAGATAATGTTCCATCTTTGCTCAGGGGCGGCTGCGGCCTGGCCGATTGTGGGAAGGACCCCAGCTACCAAAGGGAGGAAAAGCGCAAGAATGATACGGCGAAGCATGCCCTGCAAACGAGGGGTATAACCATGATATTGCAGGGAGTGACGGTGACATATGCGCGGCGAGCAGATGCTTCAACCGTCTCTGCGCTTTACCGAGACACCGTGCTTCACGGAATCGGGAGGGTGAAGGATGACTTCGGTGCCTTCGGCAGCGCCATCCAAAAGCTCGGTCATGCGGCCATCGCTTCTACCGGCCTCAAGTTTCACAGCTTTGGCTTTACCTTCCGAAAAGAGGAAGGTCTTCCAGTCGCTGCCCTCATGAAAAATGGCACCAGCAGGGATAAGAAGTGCATCATCGCGATGCCAGACGGCGACTTTCACTTCTACTCGATAGCGGTCGCCGAGGCGCATGGCTTCAGGGGGAGGGCTAACCAAGTCGCTGAGCACATACACACGCTGCTCCTCCACGCCGAGAGCAGAGACTTTGGTGAATGCAGCCGGTTCCACAAGCCGTACCCGGCCTTTGATGGGATCGCCACCCCATTGCTCGATGGTCACTTCAGCGCCGGGTTTGATGGCGACGGCGTCTTTAGATAGTATCTCCGCTTCGATCTCGATGTCGGCAGGGTCGCCTATCTCCATGACCTGCGTGCCGGGGCTGACGACCGAAGCGCTCTCCTGCATGACTTTGAGGACCCGTCCGGAGACAGGAGACTTAATATCCATCGTGACACCGCCAACGCCTGGAGTGGTGATTTGCAGGAGGGCCGCCTCCGCCTGCTCGAGTTCAAACTTTGCCACTTGGACGGCGAACTCCGCGGCACGCGTTTCTTGCTGGCGTATCGAGGCGTCGCGTTCGGCATTATCCAAATCCACCTTGGAAACGCTGCCGCTTTTCTGGATAATCTTCACGCGGTCCCAGTTTGCTGCGGCGAATTGAGCAGCGGTCCTGGCCATGGCGAGCGATTCATCCGCACGTTTTTGAGACGCTTTCATAGCTTCGAGCCGGGCTTCAGCCTGAGCCTTGGCCCGAGGATCAAGCAGAGGCGATACGGTGGGCTCGATGGCGGCGATCAGGGTCTCTCCGGCTTTCACTTCGGCGCCTGCTTTCAAGGTAACGCGGCGCATCTGCCCGGCGACAGGGGCGGACACGATGTAGCGATTCCGCACACGGGTTTTTCCTTCTTCGGACACATAGACGGTGAGCGGTCCACGGACGATCGAGCCTACTTCGACTTCGGTCGGCCGAGGCCGGAGACCATAGCCCACGAAGGCAACGAGGCCGATCAGCAGAGTCCACATTAGAAAGCGGCGCAGGCGGCCTTTCCGGGCTTTGGTGCGCTTCGCTTCCCAAGGGGGAGCGGCATCTTTCTCGGGGGAAGTCTGAGTCGCAGGTGCGCTGGCCATGTCGGAACGGGGCCACCTCTCTACACCAAAAATAGCAGGAAGGCCAATGGGATGTCTTGAGTTCCCTACAATCACCCAAGGAAATGGATTCTTTGGCCGGCGTTCTGAATGTCGATGAAGTGAACAAAAAGAAATGACGCACGTCTACGTAGTACGCTCCGCTGAAAGCCGAATTCCAAGCCGTGCCCGGCACATTTCTGGCGCTCCAAGTCAATGCTCAGCGTAGGCCGCCTTGATTGATTTCCATGTCCATTACTACTCGCTTCGAACGCATCTTCATCTGGCTCTCTGGCGCCAGTTCCGAGACTTTGCAGAGTTGCCCGCCTTGGGAGCGGCGAAAGTATGTGGCCTTTGGGGCAACGGTTCTTGTCCCCTCGCTTTTTGCGTTAATGGCCGCGGCGTATTCCATCAGCACGCTCACTACGGACTGGCGAGTCATTACCGGGGTATCGCTGGTATGGTCGTTCATCATCCTGACAGTAGACCGGGCGTTGCTGGCGACTTACCGAGCCTATCAATCCATTTTCCGGAAGGCGGCGCAGTTTGGCCTGCGCATTGTGGTGGCCGGGCTGATGGGCATGACCATTTCTCACCCGATGACGCTTCTGCTGTTCAGGGACACGATTCAGTCAGAGGTCGAGAAAGACAGGCAGGTAGAGATCGACCAGGTGCGCGTAAAGGCAACGGAACAGAAGAAAGGCGTGGAAGCCAAGGTTCCGGCGGTGGAAGCGGAAATCGCGCAGGCGCGGGAGCGGTGGAACGAGACGTTCTCCGCGAAGTTTCTGGAGGGCGAAATGGCTCCGAAGTCTGAACAGCCTGCGACGGATGAGGAGAAGAAAGCCGCTGCGGAGCTGGAGAAGCTAGTGATGGAAGCTGTCGCCCCGGCCAAGGAGCGGCTGGCGGCGATGGATACGGAAATTGCCACACAGGACACCGCGGCGAAGAAGCTGGCGGGTGAGTTAAACTTCTGGCAGGCGGAGTTCGAGCGAGAACTGAATGGACAGCGCAGCGGCATCGTGGGACTTGGGCCCAGGGCTAAGAGCATTCAGGATGACCAGCTAGCCTGGCGTCGTGCAGAGTCGAAACGGCTTAGCTCGGTATTGGAGAACCTGACCGCGCAGCGCACGGTGGTGGCACAGGAGATCGAGTCCACTACCCAGTCAGTGACGGCGTCTTACCAGATGAAGGCCGTTGAAGCAGCGCGGTTGCAGAAGGCGGAAGTGGAACGGCTGGCGATGCTGAAGCAGCAAGTGCAGCAACAGCAGGCGGACCAGTTTGTGACGCAGCAGAACGGCATCCGCGACACGCTGCAGAAACAGATCGATGCACAGCTGACGCAACTTAAAGGTCTGCATGAAGAGATTATGCGACTTGGGCAGGATGAAGAAAGCCGGATTGCCGCGCTTCGGGCGGAGCCGCGCAAGGATATCCTGACGCAGACGCTGGCGTTGCACCGGCTCTTTGATCAGGGCACGGAGGGCGGGAAGTTCGCGCTGTATGCGTATGCAATTCTGACGTTGCTTTTTATGCTCGTGGATACCATTCCGCTGGTGGTGAAGTTCTTTTCGAAGGCGGGTCCCTATGACACGCTGCTGGATCTGGACGAAGTGCGTTTTGACCGGGAGCGGAAGGCTTTTCTAAGCAGCTTCAACAAATACATGACGGAACTGGCCAATGGGCGGCTGCTGCATCTGACGCAGAACAAGCCGCTGGAGCGAGCCCTGATCGAGGGTGTGGATCGTTCGCGTGCTGCGAAGGAGTTTTTGGAAAGCCTGATGGACTTGGAAAACGCCTTCGAGTCAAAGGTTCGAGCCGAGCGTGAGAAGCTGGCGTCGGAGACTTTGTCCACCAAGGCGGCGGAGAAAGCGGCCATGCTCGAGGACATGGTGAACACGTTCTATACGGATCTGCGTCGGCGCATGGAGCAGTTCTTCAGTGAGGGCGAGTCGAAGAATGTGGCGTGAGTCGATATTGACGCGCGAGGGCGTCGTCGAGACTGCGGGGGAAAACGCCCCCCGGTTATCGGTCGCACTCGCCCATGACGAAGTCGAGGCTTCCCAAGATGGAGGGCACGTCGCTTAGCATGTGGCCGGGCAAAATTTTCGAGAGAAGGCTAAGATTCACAAACGAGGGGCTGCGAATCTTCATGCGGTAGGGAACACCGCCGCCTTTGCTGCAAATGTAGAAGCCGAGTTCGCCCTTGGGATTTTCTGCGCCGAAGTAAACTTCGCCGACGGGGGCATCGATGCCCTGGGTGGCGACGATAAAGTGGTGGATTAGTTCCTCCATCTTCATCAGCACGCGCTCCTTGTTAGGCAGCATGTTCTTAGGGTCACCCACGTTGATGGGGCCATCCGGGATGTCGGCGAGAACCTGATTTAGGATGCGGATACTCTGACGCATCTCTTCCATGCGGACGAGATAGCGATCGAAGCAGTCGCCACCCGTAGCGATAGGAACGTCAAAGTCGTACTTATCGTAATCCAGATAAGGATGCGCTTTGCGAAGGTCGTGATCCACACCGGAGGCACGCAAATTCGGGCCACTGATGCCGAACGAGATAGCATCTTCCTTGGTGATAACGCCCAGACCGACGGTGCGATCGCGGAAAATGCGATTCTTGGACAGCAGCGCGTCAACTTCCGCAATGATGGGGGGCAGTTCCTTGAGGAACTTCTTCAGGCCGGAAATGAAAGGTTCATTCATATCCCGCGTCTGGCCACCGACGCGAGTGTAGCTGGTGGTGAAACGAGCTCCGGTCAGTTGCTCGCAGAGATTGTAGATCTTTTCGCGCTCCGTGAAGGTGTAAAGGAAGACGGACATGGCACCCACGTCCATGGCGAACACGCCGACACCGAGGAGATGGGACGAAATGCGCGCCATTTCACAACAGATCACACGGATAGCCTTGCCGCGGGCAGGAAGTTCCCAGCCCATGAGTTTCTCAACGGCGAGGGCGTAGGCCACGTTGTTCGCCAACGGGGCAAGATAGTCCAACCGGTCCGTGTAGGGCACGAACTGGTTGTAATGCATGTTCTCAGCGATTTTTTCGTCACCGCGATGCAGGAATCCAATGTCCGGGTCGGCTTTAGTGATGATTTCGCCATCCAACTCCAGCACTAGGCGAAGCACGCCGTGGGTAGCGGGATGGGACGGGCCCATATTGAGGACCAGCTTTTCCCCAATAAGGTCGCTGACGGCCTCCTCATGAACTTCTGCCTGCCGCAAGGCGCGAGCAGCGGTGTCCGGGGCTTCTATCTCGTGGATGGTCTTCGCCATGGCGTCAGCGGGAAGTATTCTGCAAGGGCAGCAGGGGGCAAGGCGAATTTGTGAAATATTTCACAAGCGCATGGGACTCTGAGCTTCAGACAGAAAGCTCAGGTCAAACGGACTGAGCGGCGCGCTGGCGGTTGAGGTAGGCTTTGACGGCGCCCTTCATGCGGCCCAGGACGTAATAGACGGTCTGGCTGCGGAGCCGGACCAACTCCGCACCGACGATGCGGGGGACGAAGTCAGCGGGAACTTCGAGGATGTCTTCCAGTTTTGCGCCGTTTAGGCCGCGGCAAAGGATGCTGGTCATCGCCTTGGTAAGGGTCTGCACGAGCGGCCCAAGCGTCACGGCAAAGTGGGCTTTGCCATCCTGCACGCGGAGAAAGATGCCGACTGTGTCCGTGCATTCCTCGTCCTTACGGACGTCTTCGAGGTCAAAGGTCTCCCCTTCTTTGGGCTCCTGCTTGGCCGCGCTGTCAGACATGACGATGAGGTTTTCCCGTTTTTCCTGGTCGGGAAGGTACTCGAAAAGCTCAATGATGTCCTGAAGGGGCTGCGGATACATGAAGGGGAAAATTTAGAGAGTGCCGACTGACCAACGGATTGGAGCGCTTCAATCGGGGATTGCTCTGGATTCGTCTGCCGGGGCGTCTCAGACGTCCTTTTCGACCGGGGTGCGCACCATGTTGCCCCATTCCGTCCATGATCCGTCATAGTTCCGGACGTTGGTGTACCCGAGCAAGAATTTGAGCACAAACCAGGTGTGACTGCTGCGCTCACCGATACGGCAGTAGGCGATGATGTCGTCCTCTTGCTTCAAGCCATGGGTGCCTTCGTAAATTGCTTTGAGTTCTTCGGCGGTCTTAAAGGTACCATCCGGATTAGCGGCTTGGGCCCAAGGCTGGCTTTTCGCACCGGGAATGTGACCACCGCGTAAAACGCCTTCCTGGGGATACTCAGGCATGTGGGTGACTTCGCCGCTGAATTCCTTGGGACTTCGCACGTCTACCATCGGTTTTTTGGCCTTCATGTGCTCAAGCGTTTGGGCTTGGTAAGCACGGTGGGCGGCGTCATTGCGCTCCGCGGGCAGAGGGTAATCGGTAGCCGGGAATTTTGGGACCTCGCGCGTGAGAGGACGGGCTTCGGCAACCCACTTGGAGCGTCCACCGTCGAGGATCTTGGCTTTGGTATGACCGAAAAGCTGGAACACCCAAAGGGCATAGCAGGCCCACCAGTTTGACTTGTCTCCGTAAAAAATGACGGTCGTGTCCGGTGTGATTCCATTGCGGCGACAGAGGTCTGCAAAGGCCTCCGTGCCAACATAATCCCGGACAGTCTGATCATTGAGGTCTCGGCGCCAGTCAATATGCACGGCACCAGGGATATGACCGGTGTCATAGAGGAGAAGGTCTTCATTGCTCTCCACGATGCGGATGCCAGGAGCGTCCAGATTCGCTGCGAGCCATTCGGTGTCCACCAAGGCTTCAGGATGAGCGTATGCAGAAAATTTCGGATTCATTGCTTCGATTCTTGTTCGAGCAACGGTGTAGCGGGAACTCTACAAAAGCAACCCGCAAGCATCGTCCGATCCATCTCAAAACCGTCTACCGGGGTTCAACGGTCCTGGCGGAGAGCTTCCATATCGCCGGGCAAGGGGGCGGTCCAAGCCAGAGAGCCATATTCGTCATTCACCTCCAGATGGTGAGAGTGAAGAGCCTGGCGGGGCAAGAAAAGCGCTTGAGATATTTCCGGCGTCCAGCCATGGCTCATGAACCGGAGATAGTTCTCGTCATCCGCTCCATAGAGCTTGTCGCCGACAACAGAATGACCCGTGTGCGCAAGATGCACACGCAACTGGTGCATCCGGCCGGTAAGCGGAGTGGCTTCAATCAGCGCGAGATCACCACCCATGGGACTGGCCCAGCGGTCCAAAACCCGGAACACGCTCGTGCAAGCAGCGCCTTTTTCATGAACGATCTGTTTCACCCAAATACGCGACTCCTCCACTTCGCCGGCGCGGAGGATCGGAGCATCGACTGTCTTTTCCTGCCACTCGGGCCAGCCATGCACCACCGACAGGTAAGCTTTGCCGATCTGCCGCCGAAGCATGGCTTTTCCAAAACGGCGCGCGGCACGGGCTGTTTTGGCGATCAAGACCGCGCCACTAGTCTCACGATCAAGACGGTTGATGATGGAGACCTGTCCTCCATTCACCAATTCGTAGCTGAGCATTTCCCGCAGACCATCCCATAAGGTAAGGCCGGCGTCCTTGGGCTTGCTGGGATGTATCTGAAGGGGGGCGGGTTTATTTACCACAAGCCACTCCTCCGTCTCATCCAAGACGTCAAAATCGAAACACGCCCGGGGCGCGCGCCTGGAGAAGTGAGGGATCATGATTTGGTAGTTACCTGCTCTACAGTCAGACCTGATTACGCCGCTCAAATATTGGTTCTAAAGCCTCCATCGTCATGGCTTGGCCGAGTCCGCATTCATGAGACGAAAAGTGAGATTGATTCTTGGCTCCGCAATCTTGTTGGATTTTGTGAGACTGTGCAACCAGTGCCTTTGGGTGGCTCCTGTCATCACCAACAAACTGCCGCTCTCCAACATGACGCTAGTCTTCAGCTCTGGTTCGGACTTATGTTTGAAGGAGAACCTGCGTTCGGCTCCCAGACTCACAGAGGCGATGGCAGCATCACGAACGAGAGTACTTTCGTCATCACTGTGCCAGCCCATGCCTTCGCCACCATGGTGGTAAAGATTGAGGAGACAGGAGTTATAGCGATGGCCGGAGTGACGTTCGACTTCGCGTTTGATCTCGGACAACTCCGATGTCCACGGGAGGGCCGTTTTGGTGGATCCCGAGTAAGAGTAGGCATACGGAGCGTCGCCATACCAAGCGGTTTTCCGGGCGGTGACGATACGCTTTCCGAACATCACCACTTCGTCCTGCTGCCAGGGAATGGAATGAAGCAAGGTAGTAAGATAGTCCTCCGCCTCGTGCGAGGAAAAGATGATCCCAGGATACAGTGCAATGCCATCCCGCGGCAGCAAATTAGGCAACTCTTTGCTCACCGGGAGATTGCAGGTGTCTGGGCCATTAATTTGTCGAGCTCCGCGAGCAGACGGCTGGAGTAGAGTAGGGCGCTATCATGGCTCAGGTGGCTGCCGTCAAAAGTATGCAGATCTGTTTCGTCCACCTCTAGATAAGGCATCCCCGTGACTTCCGACATTTTCCGGGTCACGGCTCGCGCGCTTTCTGCGATCCGAATGTGCGGAACATTAATCAGCACAGCGTTAATGCCGCGCCCCTTCATGAGGCCGACGAATTTGTGCACCGCGAGCCAATCCACGGTTTTCAAAGCGTCGCTTTCCAAGACATCAGTGACAGGTGGACCATGTGAAGTAGAGAAGTAGTAGGGGAAAGATTTCAGTTTCCACCAGCCGGAGACTTGGTCGCGGTACACAGCGCTGTCATTGTCTCCAAAGAGGTTAAACGCCCTCAAGCGTGGCACTTTCCACTCGGCGAGTTGCTCTCGCACCTGGATGGACATGCCTGCTTCGAAAAGTTGGTGGCTGGCCCGCAGCCGAGTGGTCGCCATGGTCTGCGGCACGGGGAATGCCAGGCCATTGGCAAAAAAGGGATCGGCATTGACCAGAATCCAAGAAGCGTTCAGACGATACTTTTCCATTAGGATGTGACTCCAGGCACTTGTCTGCGCCCAAGCGAATCCCAGATTGAAGACTTTCTGCCCACGAGCGCGGAAGTGATCCCGGAACAACTTTTCATCCAGACCGAACTGGACACGTGAGTTTCCCATAATCACCACATCTGCGGTACGGAGACGACCGCGCAAGCCGTCGTCCAGCTCATGATAAAAGGTGGAATAATCTACGTCGTCCCAGAAGCGGCGGTAAGCAATGGTGCTGTCTTTGGGTTGCTCGCGTGGATACATTTTTGCTGGCACGATTCCAGCCCAAGCTCCGCAGTAGTGCACGGTGAGCCAGGTTGCGGCGAACCCAACAATGAAAAGTAAGACGGCCTTGATCATGCGCGGACCCAATCTGAATCAGAATTGAAAGTAGATGAAGCCGGATGTGACATCATGCCAGGAGATGGCTAGGAAAGTCAAAACACCCGTGAGCAGTGCTTTACCCATGGGCCGCATTGGCCCGACAATGCGGTGCTCCTGCAAGGCAGCATAACCATGGATCAGGAGCATGACCCCCACTAACAACCATAGTCCCGCAGGGGTGGCGACAACGAGAGACTTTTCCGCTGTCGCCGCTAACACCCCATCCGTCACATGAATGCCCAACCCAAGCAACTGCCGTGAGATGGCCAAAGCATCCTGAACATCCACTGCCCGAAACCAAACCCAAGTGTACAAGATCCCAACGCCCACGATCACCCGCCAGACCGAGGCTGTGAGCCAGGACTTATTATCCCGATGCATACCGGCAAGACGTTCTCCGCATAGGAGGAGTCCATGCAACAATCCCCAGATCACAAAAGTCCAGGAGGCGCCATGCCAAAGGCCGGCAATGAGCATGGTAATCAAAAGATTCCGGCAAGTGAAGAGACGCCCGCCACGATTTCCACCAATGGGAATATAGACATAATCCCTGAACCACCTCGAAAGCGTCATGTGCCACCTCTCCCAGAAATTGCGGAATGTAGAAGCAAGATACGGGTAATTGAAATTCTTGGGAAACTTGAAGCCGAAGATGTAGGCCAGTCCGCGCGCGATGGTGGAATATCCCTCGAAGTCGCAAAAAATCTGCAGCCCAAAGGCGATGCAGACAATCCAGGCAGCAGAAGTGCCGGCTCCAAGGCTAAGCTTGTCCCAGTTTTGGTCGACAAACGCTCCGAAGTTATCACCCAAGGCACACTTCAGGAAGAATCCTTTCGCGAGCAGGTAGAGGCCTTCGGAAAAAGGCTTCCAACGGAGAGATCGTTTCCTGGTGAGCTGATAAAGAAACTCGCGTGGACGAACAATGGGGCCGGCAACTAACTGCGGGAAAAACATCACCGTAAACATGAAGTCCCGGAGCTTCAGGACAGGATCATGAACATATTTTGCGACGTCCAGATTGTACGCAATGGACTGGAAAGTGTGGAAGCTGATGCCGAGCGGGAGATCGCTCTTGGGGTCAGAAGCCACCGATCCGGCGCCGCCGGGCGTTGAGAGCGGCACGCCGAAGTAGCTGAGCACACTCCGTGCGGAGGTCATGAAAAAGATTTTATACTTGAAGTAGATGAGAAGCAGGGCATTGGCAGCCACGGACAGCCAGGCGATGTGCCAGCGCTCCTGAGCGGTCTTCGCAAGTTCCGAGCGAATGGCCAAGCCGACGACATAATCGAAGACTATGATGCCGTAGATGACGAACACGTAGGCTGGCCTCTCCCACCCATAAAATACCGTCGAGATAACGATCAGTGTCCAGAGGTATGCCCGCTTGCTGAGAGGCAAAAGCCTTACCGCGAAGGCCACCAGAAATAAAAAGAGGAAAGCGTAGGAGACGAAATTCATCCGGGGTCGGATATGGGGCTATCACCCAATTGGGCCGGATGTCGTCTGCGTCAACCTCTGAGAGTTTCAGGGCTGCAAAGATGCTCACACTCGGTCTGGCAGCGGGGGCGGAAAAGTTTTCCCAGGTTGCAGGAGGGATTCGGCATAGCCTTCGAAGATTTTTCGAGGTAAAGCCATGCGGGCGCAACGAGGAGATCCAACATCAAAGTGGATATTCTCAGAAAAGAAGAACGTTTTGGCCTGCGCATTATGCATCGCGTCCCAAGGGATTAAAAGCGGAGGGTGACCGGCGCGAAAAAGCTTCCACACGGACAAATGGAGGCCTTCAGGCGCAGCTTCAGCGGTGAGGCAATTATTATAATTAATGAAGCCAACGCGTCCCCGGATCATTTTGAAACGGGGGTGTCGAATCGGGTTAGAGTCCTCGTAGTTAGCGGCGACATCCCGCCAGCCGCTGATAGAACCTAGTAAGAAGCAGACGGCCATCCAGAATCCCACAAAGACAAACGGCACCAGACATAATAGCAAAACTGCGAGCCAGGGGGGCGTGGGTTCAGGGACAGGAGCGGGATGCATGATGAGGGGAAGCAGCGGGCGGATCTTGTGGCCGGCTACTTTTTTGCTTAATCATCGGCCATTCGCAACAATGACTTGTTGGAAATCTAAAGCAAAACGGAGACGGTCCTGGTTGGACCGTCTCCGTTCATGAAACCTTACTAGAACTTGTCTAAGTTGGCCTAAGCAAAAAGCTGAGTGACCGCCTTTGCTTTCACCAGCTCACGGGGCTGGTTGAGATGGTTGTAAACAATGGTTTCCGGATCAATACCGAACGCGTGGTAGATCGTGGCGAGTAGCTCGCTAGGATGCACGGGGTCAGCAGCCGGCGCCGAGGCCGTCGCATCGGATTTCCCGTGGACATAGCCGCGCTTGATGCCCGCGCCCGCCACCACGCTGGTGTAGCAGTAAGGCCAATGGTCACGGCCATCGGCGCTATTGCCGTTGCCGCTAGTGCTCACGCCTTTTTCAGGACTACGACCGAATTCGCCGATGGCGACGACCAGGGTTTCATCCAACAGGCCGCGGCTATCCAAATCAGCAAACAGAGCGCTCAGACCCTGATCCAACATAGGACCGCTCTGGTCTTTCATGCGCTTCGTGAGGCCAACATGGTGATCCCAAGAATGGTTGTCCGAGTTCGCCACCTTGGGCCAGATGACTTCCACCACACGGGTACCGGCCTCGATCAAGCGGCGAGCAAGTAGGCAACTCTGGCCGAAAGTATTGCGTCCGTAGTCGTCGCGGATTTTGTCGGGCTCACGATCCAACGCGAATGCATCACGGGCGCGGCCACTGGCGATCAGGTTCAGCGCGCGGCTGTAGTATTCGTCGAGGCTCAGATCCTTCACCGCCGCTTCAATGGCTGGCATCTGGCTGTTGATAGCATCGCGAAGCCGGGCGCGACGTTGCAGGCGCACGCTGAAGAGGTCGGGACGAAGCTGCAGATCATCAATCTTGATGCGCATCATTTTGTCCATGTCCATGTCGTCGCCCTCGGGGTAGAGCGTGTAGGGGTCGAAGCTTTTGCCGAGGAATCCGGCGGTGCCGCCTTTGCCAATGACATTGCTTTCCTGCAAAGGACGCGGCAGCATGACGAAGGGCAGCATCGGCTCATCCATGGGGCGCAAACGGGTGATGTTTGAGCCGAAGTTGGGATAGTCCTTCATGTTGGGCGGTTCCAACTGACCGGAGGGACTAACCTTGTCCGTCGTATAGCCGGTCATGATCTGATAGATCGCCGCGGTGTGGTTGAACAAACCGTTTGGCGTATAGCTCATGGAGCGAATCATCGTGAACTTGTCATTCACCTTGGCCAACTTCGGCAGGATCTCCGTGAAATGGATACCAGGGATCTTGGTGGGGATGGTGTTGAAAGCGCTGCGCACCTTGTCAGGCACGTTCTCTTTTGGGTCCCACAGGTCGATGTGGCTGGGGCCACCCTGGAGGTAGATCATGATCAAGTTCTTGGCTTTGCCCCAGCCAGGCGAACCGGCTGATACGCTGGCAGGAGCCGCCTGAGCGCGGAACAAATTGTTCAAGGTCATGCCGATCATGCCGGCACCACCTACGCGAAGGAAGTCGCGCCGGGAGTTGCCGAGGTGGCTATCGCAAAGGTCTTTGCCGGATTGGCCAGGGATACGGAACATAGGTTAGGTGGTGGGTGAAGAGTTAACAGAGATCTACGGACAAAGGTGAATTAGTGATTAAAGAGGAAGGCAGGAGAATTGATAAGAGCCCAAGCTAGATCCTGCGCGGCGGTCAGACGATGGTTCACCATCTGATCCTGGCTCAAGTCCGCGTCACGACGGAGTTGTACCAGTTTTGGATCCAGTGTGATGGGCATCTGCGCGGTGGCGAGCAGCTTTTCCAACTCACCAAGCTTCATATCGGGCGGCAACGGCTTCCGTGCGGCAACCAGGCCTTGTTTGGCCTTTTGATACTCTGGCGCCGTGTGCAAGAATTCCGCCTGAAGCTCGGCTTTCTGCTCGGGCGAACGTTTTTCCGCCGGCGTGCGAAGGATGTCAGCAACGCGCTTGCTGGCGCCAAAGCGCAACGGCATGGTGGATGTCGTCACGTAGATGCGGAAGCGGCCAAGGTGATAGCGCTGGCGCTGGAAGCCCTGCTGCAAGTTGATCGTGAACAAGGTGCCCGCTTTGAAGCCGGTTGTCGCTGGATCGGTCGCGAAGATGAGCTCATGGCGGCGGCCTTGTTGCGGGGACACTGCCCAGCCACGGTCATTCACATCGACATTTCCGTTGATGGATGCAGCCGCGGTAAAGTTTTCCTGTTCGAAGTCAGCTTTGGGCGTCTTCAGCTTGATCGCACCCGCCATATTGGCACCGCGCTTCGGGGCCGGAGGCGGCTTTTGACCAGCTTCCGTTTGATTGACGGCGAACTCCGTAAGCACGAAGTTACCATCATCAGAAAGCCCGGGACCGTTGTTGGGCAGGCGTTCATCTGGTAGCGCTTCGATCTTGATGCCGGTGATGTTCGTGAGATCTGTTTTGGCGCGGAGGTTGTAGACTGCCTGAACCGCCTCTGTGGAGTTATTACGAGTCGCGAGCAAAGAGCCGTCCGGCTGCTTGACCAGACTTTCCACGCCACCCGCACGGACGACTTGAAGGTCCAAGGGAACCCACTCTGTGGATAGGTCGAGATAAGTTTCCCACGAAGGGATGCTCTTGGCTGCGACTTCGCCGGCCGCTTTCACCCCGGCCTCGGCCTTTGCGATGGCAGCCATACGGTCAGCTTCTTTCTTGGCGTTGGTGGGCGCGACCTGGACCTTGTAGTCCTCCAAAGTCTTTTGGGCAGTTGCGATCTTAAGTGACCGCTCTTTTTCCATACTAGCGATCCCCGCCGCAGATTTCGCTTCGTAAGCGGTCCACTCGGAAACGAGGGATTTATTATCCGCTCCCATGGTGGCTAAAGCTTCGAGCGCAGTGTTGATCTCCCCAGCAGTGGGCGGACGATTGAGAATTCGCATGAAGAGCTCTTCCACCAGCTTGTTGTCTTCCTTCACGTCCCTCGCCAGTTGGGCGATGGCATTGTTGGGATTGCTGATCGCGTCACCAACAGTCGGGCCACTCACCAAGGCCATGACGGGTCCGAGCTGCACTTCATTGCTGCGTTCACATTCGCACGAGGATTCGCGAACTGGGCGGCCGAAGTTATTAAGGAAGCCATCTGCGAGTTTGGTCTGCGAGTCCGCGAGCTGAGCAGCGCGTGTGCCTGGTTTCATTCCGGGGATGCTGCTAGTGGCGCCGGTGACCGCATAGATCGCGTCAAAAAGAGCTTCCGCAGGAAGGCGGCGCGCTTTGGCATGCGAGTAATTGATCTTGTCGTCGGCGTTCCACTCATTGGTGGCAATGCCAAGCTGATAAGTGCGGGACTTACAGATGATGCGCATGAGATGGCGCACGTCAAATCCGCTTTGAAGGAACTCGTTTGTCAGGTAACTGAGAAGCTCTGGATTGCTCGGCGGGTTGCCAGCGCGGATGTCATCCAGCGGCTCAATCACTCCAGTGCCCGTGAGGTAGCCCCAGATGCGATTTGTATAGCTCATGGCAAAGTATTGATTGTCCGAGCTGGTCATCCAGGCCGCAAGTTGTTGGCGGCGTGGCGAGTCCTGCTTCGATTCGAATTTGGCAGGGTACGGGAACACTGGTGGTGCCTCCTTGTTGGTGCGCAGATGCGTGACCTCGCCTTTTCCGGTGTCCTTTACGATTTCATAAAGGGGCTTGGCTCCTTCCACGGCGCTGCCACCGATGGTGCGCTCCGCGCTGACTGGGTCCTTATCAAAGCCGATCTGAGAGAAGAATGCTGCTGTTTGATAATACTGGTCCTGGTTCCATTTCTCGAAAGGATGGTCGTGGCATTTGTTACAGTTGAAGCGGGTCGCCAAGAAGAGGTGAGTGGTATTTTCCATGGTCTCCTCCGGTGTGCGCAGGATCTTGTAATAGCTGGCGGCGGGTTGCTCCTTGTTGGATCCCGTGGCGGTCAAAATGGAATATACAAACTTGTCATAGGGAGTGTTGGCGGCGACCTGTTGGCGAATCCAGCCGCGGAAGAGGTTGGCGCCTTCATCGCCCAGGAATTTGCTATTCACCTGAAGCATGTCCGCCCACTTATTGCTCCATTGCTCGACATAGGCATCTGATGCCACCAGCCTGTCTACCAGCTGGTCGCGCTTCATTTGAGTTTCTGTCTTGTCCGATAGGAAAGCGCGCACCTCGTCCGGGGATGGCGGCAAACCTGTCAAGTCCAGATAAACGCGACGAACGAAGTCGGCGTCAGAGCACAGTTCGCTAGGAAGGATCTTCATCCGCTTCCACTTTGCGGAGACAAACTCATCAACTTTGTTGAACTTCGGTGGTTCGACCCAGGCGAACCGGGAGCGATCTCCCATAACGGTGATGGTAGTGGCGGCATAGGCGCCTTCATACCGGGCCAACATGGGGGCCTCTCCACGTCGGATGCTGGTGGCCAACCCGTGTTTGTCAGTCTCCGCCACTTCGGTATTGCCGCTTTCGATAAATGCTTCAGCGGTGACATCCTTCGTGACACCATCTGCATAAGTCGCCAAGACTCGCATCTGCTGGCGTTCGCCGATATTTTCCAAGACGGGATTGCGAGGCAGCACTTCGATGCGCGTGACGCGGGGCGAGTCTTCCTTCAGTTCCGCACCAGAGGCGATCCACGCTTTGATCGTTTCGTAATAGAGCTCTCCCGGGACGGTGAGCTGCCCGCCTTCATGCGGCACAGAACCACTAGCCTTCAACAGCATGAGGCTGTGGCTGGGCGCAGCGGCATTCGCACGGCGGCTCCATAGCTCCTCTGCGAAGGCGGTGACGTCATACTGTGGATCATATCCCCGCAGAGAGAGTTTGAAGCCATTCTTCCCCTCCTTGGAACCGTGGCAGGTGCCCATGTTGCATCCGAGTTTGGAGAGCACGGGATTCACATCCCGAATGAAGTCGGGCTTGAAGGCAACTTTGAGGTCACCAATTTCAATCGGTACTTCCGCAGACTTGCCGGCCAAGCTAATGGCAATGGTTCCTTTTCCTTCGCCATCAGGTCGCACCAAGCCACGAGCAGAGACATTGGCCGCGACGCCGCGTGCTTCGATCTTGGCCATGCGAGTCACATCCGCGCTCGTTCCGTCTTTCATTTTGGCCGTCACCAGCAGTTGCGCGTATTCCGCAGGTTTGCCCAGCTTGATGGATTTCGGCGAAACTTCGAGGGAGACGATCTGGCGGCCTTTGGCGAGAGTCTCGGGCTCCAGTTCCTTCTCAAGATTGGCGCGCTCGATGTGGTCGCTTGTATCTTCGCCCTTCTGCGCGAGAGTCGCGGCGTCGGACAAGGGGACACTGAGGAAATCTTTTGCTACAGCACCTGAAGCCACATCCAACAAACGGATGCGGCCATCGTCACCACCAACCGCGAGCATCTTGCCATCCGGGCTGAATTTCACCGCATAGATGCCGGTCTGTGGAACGGGTATGGACTTGAGGAGTTGGACATCTTTGGTCAAGAAGGCTTCCACTTGGGCCTTCTCGTCAGGTGACTGGGTGGAAACCACCTTTTCCAGAATCTTCTTCAATTCCGGGGTCAGCGTTCCATCAAATTCCGCCTTATAAAGGTTAACGGCGCCTTTGTCCTGAAAGGCGCTACCGCAAGCAATGATCTTCCCGTCGGGACTGTATGCCGCGCTAAAAATGCGGCCCTCCATAACCGGGAACTTGCGGATGAGATTAGCATTGTCTCCAATGACGCGCTTCGTCTCGCGATTGACTCGGTAGATCTGCGGCAGTCCATCCGCGCCACCGATCAGGATCTGGTCAAGCTTGGGGTGGCGAGCCACCGCGTGAATGCCTCCACGCAACGCACCGGGTGTGATCGAGGTAATATTGTCCACAAAGCGCTGGGTAGCAGCCTCCGTGAGTTTCGCACTCATATCGCGGCTCGCTGCGATGACATGCGTGCCTTCCGCACTCCAGACAGTGTCCAAGACCCAGTCATTCGCGGATCCACTGAAAAGCACTTCCTTGCCGGTCGCGGCATCAATCGCACGGAGGGAATTGTCTGCGCCACCGAAGGCAATGCGTTTGCCATCTGGAGACCAACTGGCGCCATACAGCGTATCGAAAGTGACGCTGGTGCTCAGTTCGAGGCGCTTTTTCGCCACATCCCAAACCTGAATTTCCCCCATGCGCCCAGGGCTGCCTCCTGACACCGCGAGTTTGGCGCCATCCGGTGAAAAACTCACTTTCTGAATGCGCTCGGACAATCCCACGAAGCGGGCTTCGATGCCGCTGCCGTCAGCTTTGTGGAGGAGCACCTCATGATACCCGGCGACAGCGATGAATTTGCCATCCGGCGAATAGTCTAGCGAAGTAATGGTGGGAGCACTCGCATACACGGGCGGATGCTCCATGGCATACTGCTGACGAGCCGAAGCGGGGGTGTCGTCCACTGCCCCCTCACGAATCCATTTGGCGATCAAATCTCGCTGCGTCTGGTGAAGCGGCGCTGCTTTCTGCGGCATCTCGGCCTTTCCGCTCGCGTCAGGCGTGATTTCCTTCATCAGGAAGCTTTCCTCAGGCTTTCCTGGAATGATGGCGTGACCTTCCTCACCGCCTTTGAGCAGCTGAGCGAAGTCCGTCATCACATAACCGCCCTTGGACTTGGCGGGCTGGTGGCAGCCATTGCACTGCCCCTGCATGATGGGACGGATCTGCTTGTAGAAGCTGACGGGCTTGGTGGGGTCGAAGACTTCCTCCTTTTTCGGTGCGGCCGACAAGGAAGCCGCGAAGCCAAAAGTCAGTATAGAACCAAGGCTTAGAGAAAGGGAGAGGAGTTTCGGCGGGCGGGAACTCAGGGTCATAGCTGCAATAAACGAGGGGGCTTAGGACGGCGCGGATGATGAAAAATTTGTCAGCAAACGAAAAAAGAGCGCACGAGCCGAGGCCAGTGTCTCAGATTCAAAGGTTTGGAGTCAATCCCAGAGAGGTATCTCCGCCGGGATGGCAAGAACCATTACCAACGCCTCCGAGGGTTGGCCTGTATCCCTCCGGACCATTTTTGCTCATATCCCCCATGCAATGCGCCGCGATCTTCCATGCCCAACGTAAAAACCGGGCTCCTCCATATGCCGCTTGCGCTTGCGAGTCTTTCGCATTCATTGGCGGGCTGCCCTCGGGGCTAGCTGTCAGTCATCCCCTTCCGTGTCCTATACCACCATAACTCTCCCCACCGATCTGCCGGAACTTTTAAACACCGCAGTGGATGAGGCAGTGCGGTTACTGGCAGCGGGTGAGGTGGTAGCCCTGCCCACAGAAACGGTTTACGGGCTTGCAGCCGACGCGCTCAACGCGGAAGCCGTGGCGAAGATTTTCGCAGCCAAGGAACGTCCGGCTTTTGACCCTCTGATTGTCCACGTTCCCCACAAGAAGGAGTTGGATACCGTGGCTGACATCCCGGAAGACATTGCGGAAACCGTGAAAAAGCTGATCGATCGCTTCTGGCCGGGGCCGCTCACGCTGATCCTGCCGAAAAAGCCATGCGTGCCCGATTTGGTGACGGCTGGTCTGCCGACGGTGGCAGTGCGTGCCAGCAACCATCTGGTTTTCAATCGGATCGCCCGCACCTTCCGCCGACCGTTGGCAGCGCCCAGCGCAAATCGATTTGGCTCCATCAGCCCAACTTCCGCCCCTGCAGTCGAAGCGGAGCTGGGCGGGCGGATTCCTCTCATTGTGGACGACGGCGCGTGTTTGCATGGCCTCGAAAGCACCATTGTGAAGGTGGAAGCCGCCAAACCGAAAACCCGACTCATCATTCTGCGGCCCGGACCGATCACGATCGAAGATTTGAAGCCCTTCGGCAAACCGATCCTGGTCAAGGATCTGAAAAACGATACCGCTCCGGAAGCTCCCGGCCTTTTGGAGAGCCACTACGCGCCCAAGACGCCCCTTCGACTACTGGAAACCCCGGAAGATTTCATCCCGGAGCCCGGCAAAAAGTATGCCCTGCTCAGCTACCGTGGCGACGCTGATGATGGTTTTCTGGATCTCCACGAGTGGGCGCAGGTGCATGTGCTCAGTCCCGGCAAAGGCAAACTGCCCGAGGCCGCCGTGCGGTTCTTCTTCGCCCTGCGAACCCTGGACGCGGCGGGGGCGGACGAAATTGTCGCCGAACCCATTCCTGACCGCGGACTGGGTGTTGCCATGCTCGACCGCCTCCGACGGGCTGCCGCCAAACGCCTGATCTGACGATACAGCTCCGCCGTGCCCGCCCCACTCACGCATTCATGAGCGATCAACCCAGCAATCAGGAGTCGACCAAGGCCAGCGCCGGCACCGAAGGACGCGTCAACACCCGCGCTTTCGGCATTGTCACTCTGGCCATTTTCAGCAGTCGCATTCTTGGGTTGGTCCGGGAGATGATGCTGGCCGCTCTCTTCGCAGGGGAAAACCGCCGCTGGCTAGACTGCTTCAATCAGGCTTTCCGTACGCCGAATCTCTTGCGTGACCTGTTCGCGGAAGGGGCGCTTTCGACCGCCTTTGTTACCACCTTCTCCAAGAAGATGCAGACGGAGGGCGACGAGTCTGCCTGGCAACTCGCCCGGAAGATGCTGACGCTGGCGGCGGTCTTCATGACGGGCATTTCCCTCTTTGGGGTTCTACTTGCGCCGTTCATCATCCGCCTGCTTAGCCCCGGATGGATTACAGAAGCTCCGGAGAAAATCGAGTTCACGGTGTATCTGGCGCAGATCATGTATCCCTTCATCCTGCTGGTGTCGCTGGCGGCGCTGGTGATGGCGATGCTGAACGCGAAGAAGGTCTTCGGGATGCCTGCAGTGTCCTCCACGTTCTTCAACATAGGATCCATGGTCGTGGGCGGTTTGGTAGGCTGGTGGATGGATCCGACCTTCGGGCAGAAGGCCCTGATCGGGTTTGCGGTCGGAACTCTGGCGGGCGGCCTGTTGCAGTTGCTTGTCCAGCTACCTTCACTGGGGAAGGTCGGATTCAAGTTCCGCCCTGATTTCGGGTGGCGCGACAGTGGCGTGAAGAAAGTGCTGAGCCTGATGTGGCCGGCGATTATCTCCGGCAGCGTAGTGCAGTTCAATGTGATGTTGAGCAGTGTATTTGCCTCCTGCCTCGTAACAAAGGATGGTCCGGTGACCTGGCTGGGACAGTCCTTCCGCCTTGTGCAACTGCCGCTGGGGCTATTCGGAGTGGCGGTCGCGACGGTGACGGTTCCGGCAATGTCCCGTCTGGCTACCGAGGGGATCACACCAGAATTCAAGGGGACCCTGCTGAAAGGGCTGAAACTCGTTTTCCTGATGACGCTGCCCGCTGCCGTTGGGCTGGCGATGCTGGCGGAGCCAATCATCGGGCTTATCTATCAGCGTGGCCGCTCCACAGAACTGGACACACAGATGACTGCGATTGCCTTGCAAAGTTACGCGTGGGGGTTGGTCTTCTACTCGGGGATCAAAGTCGTCCAACCCGCGTTTTACGCCATCGATCGCCGTTTTGTCCCCCTCCTCGTCAGCCTCGCCTCTGTGGTGGTGAGCGCGACGATGAACACGCTGACGGTGTTTGTCTTCAAGCTGGGTCATGAATACCTCGCCTTGTCGACGAGTGTCTCCGCCCTGATCAACTTCACTCTGCTTTATCTGGCGATGCGGAAAATCGCCAAGGGGTTGAATACCGCTGGGCTACTGCTGAATTTCGCCAAGTTGCTTGCCGGTGTGGTCGCCATGGCTGGTGTCTGTTGGGTTGGCCATTCCTTCCTGATGGGCGACTTGACCACCTACATGGCAAAGCCGCTCCTAGTGCGAATTCTTTCGCTCGGTGTAACCATTGCTGCCTCCGCCGGCGTCTACTTTGGAGTGAATGCGCTGCTCAAAAACGAAGAAATTTCTGGATTCGTTGCGATACTGAAGCGCAAAATCGGCCGTAGATCGTAGTTAATTCGTAAGTCTTTGGCCATGAGATCCAAACCCCTCCTCTTCGGTCTCTGCGCGCTTATCCTTATTTGGGGCGCTGTTGTCGTGGTGATGCGCGCCACGGATCAGCACACGTCGACGCCGGAAAAGGTAACGGCCGCGATGGAAAAGTCGCCTTGGCTCATGGATGAGACTAAAGACATCCCGGTTAGTGAACGTCAGGAGCATATCGACGGCGTGATCGCGCAGGTGAACCTTCTTGACTTCGAACAACGCCGCTCCATGAGGGAAACGAATCAGGCTGCCTCCCAGCGCTTTTTCCAGTCTCTCACACCGGAGGAGAAGTCTCATTTTCTGCAGGAGACCGTTGAAAATCATTTCAAGTCGGTGATGAAAGCCTTCAACAAGATGGATCCCGAGGAGCGGAAACGTTTGGTGAAAAGCGCCCAAAAGGATGTGGAACGGAATCGGGTGGAAGGCCAGAACATGGAAAAGCTGAAGGAAGAGGATGAAAAAGCCTTTGAGGTAATGGTGGAGAAGGGCTTGGGCGCGTACTACGAGACGGCATCCGCGGAAACGAAAATGGATCTGGCGCCGTTGATGGAAGAGATGCAGCAACGCATTCGCGGATTTCCGAATCGCTGACCCATACATCGTTTCGTCCGTTATGCGCCGCTACCGTCCTCCATATTGTCGCCACGCCGGCGCCTTTACCCTGATGGAGTTGCTGGTAGTGATCGCCATCATCGGTGGTCTGGCCGCGCTGTCGGCCCCGGTATACCAGCGGGTGATGCACCGGGCCAGAGCGGCGCATTGCATGACCAATTTGCGGGGGCTTGGAACGGCGCTGCATCTTTATATCGGTGAGAACAACAACCAGATGCCAACGATGGTCCTGGCCAGAGAGAACAAAGATAGCGATGAAGCCGCACTGGATAACACTTTGCTGCCCTATGTGGACGGCCCCGAGGTCTTTTGCTGCAAAGCGGATGATCGAGGACTCTGCAAGACCACGGGTACCAGCTACATGTGGAACAACCTCCTCAATGGGCAGAATGTGGCCAGCCTGGATTTCATGGGTATCGCGCATCAAGGAGCCCGCATTCCCGTGATCAGTGACAAGGAGAACTTTCACAAGTACCGTGATGTGGAAGTGAACATCCTTTATGCCGACGGCCATGTGGCCAAGGAGATACAGTTCACCACTAATGACGAGTGACGGCTGCTGCTTGTTCCGAAAACCTCCTCATGATATCTGTCAACGCGGTCAGCAAACGATTCACACGCGAGAGGCTCGCTCTCAATGACGTCAGCTTCACTGTGGGCCGTGGCGAGATTGTTGGCCTTCTGGGACACAACGGCGCGGGAAAGAGCACCATGCTAGGAATCATGTTGGACATGGTGCGGCCAGACATGGGGGAAGTCCTGGTGGATGGGAACTCAGTGCAGAAGCACCGCGCCGCTGCGTTACGCCAGATTGGCGCCATCTTCGAAGCGCCCTCGTTCTACGAGTACATGAGTGGCTGGCACAATTTGAAATGCCTGTGTGCCTTAAGCGGATGGTGGGATGAGAAAGTTGTCTGGCAGACACTGGAAATGGTGAAACTGGCAGATCGTATCCATGGCAAAGTGCGCACCTATAGCCACGGGATGCGGCAACGGCTCGCACTCGCACAGGCGTTGTTGCCCATGCCGAAGGTTTTGCTGCTGGATGAGCCCACGGATGGTCTCGACCCGGAAGGTATTCATGAGTTTCGCTCGACCATTCTGAACCTACGCGAGCATGGGCTGACCATCCTCTTCAACTCTCATTTGCTCGCAGAGGTGGAACTGATGTGTGATCGCTGCGTGGTGCTGAATCAGGGCCGGAAGATCTACGAAGGCTCCGTCAAAGATCGCGGCCATGAGCGACCGCGATTCCTTCTCCAAACAGAAGATCTTCCCCTCGCGATTTCCATTGCCACCCAGATGCGTGTGACCGCGATAGCCGACGGTGAATTCGAAATACCGGAATCTGTGGGCGGACCAGATCTGCTGGCTGCTTTCGTACGAGGTGGTGTGCGGGTGCATTCGTGGCAGCCGGTTCATAAGACCCTGGAAGATTGGTATCTGGATCTCTCCACTTCTTCCCATCAACTCAAGCCTCAGAAACACTCCCACTCTTGAAACTGTTCTTCTGGCAACTTCGCGCCGAACTCTGGAAGTTGATGGCTCGAAAACGCACCTACCTCGGATTTGGTGCCTTCATTTTGTTGGAGCTGGTCCTCTTGCTCGTCTTCCGTCTGGATAACGTCGAGAATTTCTTCCGGCGGATGATCTCGAGGCAGGGAGAGGCTTTCGAGTCCTACTTCTCTTCCCTGACCATGGGTTACCTCGTGCTCCGGCTGGCCGTGTTTCTGCTCGGCGGCATTTACCTTTCCCTGGTGGCTGGGGACGTGGTGGCCAAGGAGAATGAAGATGGCAATCTGCGCCTGCTCCTCACGCGACCTGTTAGCCGCTTTCGATTGTTGAGCGTCAAGTTTGTGAGCTGCCTTCTGTATACCGGTGTGCTCATCCAGTTCATTGCATGGACCGCGCTGCTACTGGGCATTGCAGTGCGAGGCTGGGGCGGCGGTCTGTTTGCCTTTGCGCCGGAACAGGAGTTCATGGCCTTCTACGATGCCGGACCGGGGCTCGAACGGTATGCCATGGCAACGGTCACGCTCACTCTGAGCATGTGCACAGCGTGCTGCATCGCATTCTTCTTTTCCTGCTGGCGGATAAAGCCAGCTGCCGCCACGATCACGGCGCTATCCTATATGTTTCTGGATATGATCCTACGTGAAGGTCATTTCATGGACAGCTACCGCCATCTCCTGCTCACGCACTACATGAGCAGCTGGAGCATGGTGTTTTTTGAGACAATCCCGTGGGCCACACTTTTCCGGCATTACGCAATCCTCGGAGGCGTGGGGCTAACCTTATTCGTATTGGGATGTTGCATCTTCGAGAGCCGCGATATCAAATCCTAGCTCCCGCTTTTGCGCCGCCGGATTCTTGGGACGCTCCCTAACCATGCAGATTCTTCACAGCATTTCTCACCTGCGCCAATGGCGCCGCAAAGTTCCCGGGCCTGTCGTTTTGGTGCCCACCATGGGAGCGCTGCATGAGGGGCACCTCGCGCTCATGCGCCATGCGAGAAGGTTAGCTGGAGCACAGGGAAAAGTCGTGGTCAGTATTTTCGTCAATCCGCTGCAATTTGGTCCCAAGGAAGATTTTTCGCGTTATCCCCGCGAACTGGAAGCTGATGCTGCGAAGTGCCAAAGCGTGGGGGTGGACATGATCTTCGCGCCCGAAGCGAGCGAGGTTTATGCGCCTGACCGATCCGTTCTGGTGCTGGAAACAAGCCTGTCCAAAGTGCTGTGTGGCGCGAGCCGCCCCGGGCATTTTGACGGCGTGTGTACCGTCGTCATTAAACTGTTCAATCTGGTCCAGCCTGATGTCGCTGTGTTTGGAAAAAAAGACTATCAGCAACTCGCCATCATCAAGCGCATGGTGCGGGATTTGAATGTGCCGATTGAAATCTTGGGCAGCACGACGGTGCGCGAAGCTGATGGGTTGGCCATGAGTTCCCGCAATCGCTACCTCACTCCCGACGAGCGCCAGCAAGCACCGGAGATACGCCGTGGGCTTTTGCAGGTGCAGTCGCTCTGGCAGACAGGTAAAACCTCCGCACCGGAACTCATCGAGGCATTCAAATCTCACCTCCAAGCCCATGCGCCGTTGCACCGCCTGGATTACATCGCCTGCGTGGACAAGGACTCCCTCGAACCCCAAGAATCTGGCACTGCCCGAAGTCTCCTGGCGACTGCGGTGTATTTCGGGTCGACCCGGCTGATCGACAATTTGGAGCTGGCTGAATAAGCGACTCAAGCTCTTCATTGCAAAGCTCTTGAGACTAGCGCCACATGCGTTATGATCCATGGCCTCCCGGCTGACCACTTTTTTTCAGCTTCCCTCCCCCTTTATTCTGCGTTCATCAATCCAACCCCTATGACGCCTTTTCGCCTCTTTTGCGCTCTTCTAGTCCTCGGCTTCGCCACCCTGAGTCCATCCAAAGCTTCTGCCCAAGAGCGTGGTGAATACATCATCGTTTCCGGCGGACCTTCGCTTCGGAAATGGGAGGACCTACGCGCCCCGGGCACTCAGCACGACCGCTGGTGGGGCAATTTTGTACGTCCGGCTCGGGTGCGGATTGAGGGGATCCAAAAGCAGGATCCCAACGCCATGATCACCTGGCTAGTTTACGCCCCCGCGTATGCCCGCCGCAGCAGTGAGGACAACCGCTCACTCACGGAACTCGTGGAGTCCGTGCGGGACAAATTCCGCGTCCGTCTGGTTTGGTTCACCACCGGAGCCGATGTGATCAATTACATCAATAACGGGCAGAATCGGTCCCGCACGAAGATCGTGAGCTTTGAGTATTTCGGCCACAGCAATAAGTATTGCTTCATGTTCGACTACAGCAATTTCATCTACGGAGCCTCGAAGGGCTGGCTGCATCAGAACGAACTCGGCAAGATCCGACGTGGTGCCTTTTCCAAAAACGCCTTCTGCAAGAGCTGGGGCTGCCACACCGGCGAAAGTATGAGCACGGTCTGGCGCAAGGCGACGGGAATCACCATGATCGGCGCGAATGGCAAGACCGACTACACCGATCCCATGAATGTGACGCTGTCCTGGGGCGGCCACTGGACCAACGGCTAGAAAGCTGATCACATGCAATGGTTGTGCCTGGCCGCACCGGGATAATCAGCATCGTTGCTATCGCCCAGCTGCGGCCATCGCATGGAGTTCCGCTCCGAGTGCGTCCAAAGAGGCTTGGATTTCCGCTAGTTGCGCATGAAGCGCCTGACGGCGTCTTTCTTGGTCTAGCAGCTTGTCCTTTGTCGGCTGGAGCAACTGGGCGCAACCTTCATACAAAGTGCGCACTTCCTGATTCAGCTTATCGGAAATAGCCTTCACAACGTTGGCGCCGGCCAATCGCAATTTCTCCTCGGTAACCACGGCGCCCCTTTGCAAAGACCGCCGGAACATGAAGGTTGCTGCCGCGATCATTAGTAGGCCACCGCCGAGAGTCGAAACTGCCTCCATAGGCCGCTGCATCCAGGCTAAAACACCGACTCCGGCGAGCGTCAGCACGGCGAAGAAGATAAGCCACACTGCGGATTTCCTACCACGCTTGCGTGCTTGCGCGGCCTCCTCCGCCAAGCCGGCAGCGGCCATCTCCTGTTTTACGATCTGCTGGATCTCACTTTCAATGCGTTCCCGCCAGACTTTCCAGAAGCCCTTGGTTAACTTGAGATCATCCCGAACCTGCACGCGCAGCCCCTCCCGCATGGCCTCACCAAGCGAATCCGCGACGGTGCCCATGTCATCCTCCACAATGTCGGCAGCATGTTCCCAGCGTTTGCTTCCCTCTGGACTTAAGGCTTCGAGGAAGACCGTTTCTACTGGCCGCTCGGCTTTGTCTCCACCACGAAGGCTGCGAAACCCATGTCCTAGTGTGTTCCTTTCGCGGGTGCGATTCATGACGGCGTCTGCCGCATGCGTGAAGTCCGCCGCAGTAGCTTCCACTGCCGGATCAAGCTTGGAGAACGTTCGATCCTGCATGGTCGCCATGCCCGTGACGATCATCTCCAGCATCTTGATCTTTTCCAGGTGCGTGTCCTGACGCTCGATCATTACCTTCTCGATGGATTGCCGGATATCCTGGGCCAAACTGACGGCCATGTTGAGTTTACCCACCCGGGCGCCGGTGCCACCGATGGCTCGGGAGATGTGCGCCTCAAGTGCATGGAAACCGCTCTCATCCATCAGCTTCTCGCGGTCCAAGCCTGAACTGCGTGCCAAGAAAGCCTTCTTGGCGGAGACCGGAAAGATGGGAAACTCCTTGCCAAAACGCTGGCGGCTAAGCTGCTTCATGTAGCCGAGGATGGCTTCATTCTCCTCTGGCGCGCGAAGGTCGCTCTGCTGCACTACAAAGATGACGTGGCGCATCCACTGCTGGTGCACTTTGTCCAGAAACTGCCAGGCAGAGGCGGCCCAGGGGTTCATGGCGGAGAAGACAAAGATGACCAAATCCGCCATCGGTACAAAGCGCTCCGTGATCTCCTGGTGGCCGCTCTCGATGGAATTTGTCCCCGGAGTATCCACTATGTGGAAGTCCTTCAACATCTCAGTGGGCACATAGACCTCTACGAGCGTGTCATTGACAGGGACCTGCTTCACCACCGGGCCATGACGGAAGAAGTAAATCTTATCCGTAGTCGGCATGATGCCGGTGCGCGTGAAGTCGGCACCGAACAGGGCATTCAGCAGCGTAGACTTGCCTACATTCACCTCGCCAGTGACTACAAAGACAAAGGGATCTTTGAGGCTGTTGAGGAGGTTTTCCAGAATGACGACATGCCCCTGATCCGCTCCGGCCAAGGGCACAATCTCGCCGAGCGATTGCAGCGTTTGCCCCAAGCGGGCACGGAGGTCGAAGTAGTCCTGACCGATCATGGGGTATGACGCCCGTCACGGCGGCAAGCAGCTAGGCTTGGGCGAAATTCAGTCAGTCGAATCAAAGGCTGGGCGGTCTGGAAGCCCCGGGCGCACCCAATTCGGAAGGGATGCCTGCCGGAGGTGCCGGCGCGGGTGCACCTGTAGGGGGAGTAACCGTGGCTGGTGAAAGCACTGGAGTTGGGGCCGGAGCGGGGCCAGGCTGCAAAGCAGGTGCTGAAGTTGTATTGGCAGCCAGGGGCCGGGAACTTTCCATGTTCAATAGCTGGCTGACCGTCAGGAACTTGAAGCCGCGTGCCAGCAAGGCATCAAGTGTGCCGGGCATGGCATTGATCGTCTGCTCATGGATGTCATGGCAGAGGATGATACCGCCAGGGCGGGTACCTGCCAGGATGCGATCCTTGATCACCCCAGAGCCAGGACGCTTCCAGTCAAAGGGGTCGACCGACCAGAGAATCGTGGGGTAACCGTACTCATCATGGAACCACTGTTTTAGGCGCAGGGTCGTGGCGCCATAAGGGGGGCGCATAGTGCGCATGTGATACCCTGCGGCGTCCCTGACCGCTTTATCCGTCTGCGTGATCTGGTCGCGCACACCGGATTCGGACAATGTCGGCAAGGATTTGTGGGACCAAGTGTGGTTCCCGATTTCGTGTCCCTCCGCAAGGATACGGCGGATAATCTGCGGGTACTCGCGGGCGCACTGGCCTACGACATAGAATGTCGCCTTGATATTCCGCTCCTTCAGCATGTTCAGCAGGCGCGGTGTATTGGTTGCGTGCGGACCGTCGTCAAAGGTGATTGCGATGTAGGGCTCAGTGATGTTGACCGAGTTGTATGCGACCCGGGCACCTGGAGGCGGCACCTTGGGAATTTGATAATAATCGGGATTCCGCACGCCGGACGAAGGAGCTACGGAGGGAGCCTGCGGCGCGGGCACCTCGGCGCGACGGGTTTCAGCTACATCGGTCTTGGCGCTCTTGTTCAGAGTGGTGCATCCGGTTTCGCCGCCTGCTAAAATGATGCCGAGCCAGATGGAGAGATACATGCGCGATGTGATCACGATTAGGTTATATATTATAGATTGGAACCCACGCCGCTTTGTGACGCGTGAATGCGCACCCTAAGCCATGCCTTCGCATTGGAAAGCGCAATTTGCCGGTGCACGGACCTTGCACGCAGGCGGCGAAAAGCCGCCTGCGGAGGGAGCGAATTTAAAGAAACCTGCCGACGATTTCCCGCAAAGACTCCACGGTTTCTGTCGGCCAGAGGCTCTTGTCGGTAATCATCGCGACATCCAGCGCGCGATGTTCCGGCCATGTTGCTTCGGTTGGAATGCGAGGGATGACGCGGGCAACGATCTCTTTGGCCTTGGCCGCATTGGCCAGCAGATGGCCGACCACGGTATCTGCGGTGACGGGCTCTTCTTCCACCTTCCAGCAGTCGTAGTCAGTCACCATGGCCAAGGTGGCCAAGGCGATTTCCGCCTCACGAGCCAGTTTGGCCTCAGGAAGGTTGGTCATGCCGATGATATCAAAGCCAAGCTGACGATTGGCGTTGGATTCGGCGCGGGTCGAGAAGCAAGGGCCATCCATACACACGTAGGTGCCACGGTCATGCACCTTGCTGCCCACGGCCTTAGCTTCTTCCGAGAGCAGGCTCCGCAAACCTTCGCTAATGGGATCGGCAAGGGACACGTGAGCCACGATGCCTTTGCCAAAAAAGGTGTGATGTTCCCGCCGGGAGGTGCGGTCGAAGAACTGGTCGGGAAGAACGATGTCCCGGGGATGATATTCCTCCTTTAAGCTGCCTACGGCAGTGACCGCCAGGATGAACCGCACGCCCAAGGATCGAAGGGCATAAATGTTGGCCTTATGATTCAGTTCCGTGGGTAGGATCTTGTGACCACGCGCATGGCGGGGCAGGAAGTAAACCTTCCGGCCGGCGAAGGTTCCACCAATGATCTTGTCTGAAGGATCTCCAAATGGGGTGCTTACACTCAACTCCTCCCGGTCTTCAAAACCTTCCAAATCGTAGAGTCCGCTGCCGCCAATAACGCCGATGGCGGGTACCGTGGTGTCTTTTGTGCTCATGGCGCACATGATTGAGCGCCTAGGCGCTTCGTCAACCGGAACCGCCCATGGCTTTGTCCGGTGAGTCAGAAGGGACTAACCAATTGCTTCGCGATACCTTCTGCACCTACAGCAGGTGTTTTCACAATTTCCAATCCGCTGCTGTTGTTCGCGGCCCGGTAGTTCGCTTCGACGCCCCCGAGGTTTGTTTGACTGTCATTCAGCACCTTCAAAGGCGTAGGCGCGCAAAGACCCAATAGGCCTGGCACATCGCCGTATTTCACCGCTCCAGGAATGTAACGGGCGTCCCAGACATCCGTCAAAGAGGCGAAACGAAAGCCCTCCGTATCCACCACCAGGCGGTCTACGATGCTGCCAGCCAGGGCGGTCGCGCAGGCGGCAATGGAACCCGCGCCCTCGCTGCCTGCTACCTGAACTTGATCGGCGCGGTATTTCTCGTGACCGCGCACGAGTGCAATCATGATCATCGCGTCCTGCACACGTCTGGCGAACAGGCTTGGATTGTAGCCGTAGTGATAGCCCGCGTATCCCTCGTAAGTTTGGAGTTTGCGCTTGCCATAGACGTTGGGATTCTTTTCAGCGCCCGGCGAGTCCAGAACGGGACAGGCCACCGAAAAGCCCTCGCTGATGAGTTGACGCACCCCGGGATTGAGATCGGTTCCGTTGCTAGTGAAGAGAGAAGCTTCGCCCTTGAGCGACAGCCAGAGCACCACACGATTGTTCCAAGTTTTCGGATAGAGGAAGGTGCTGTCCAACGCGTGATCAGGGGCGTTGACCGTGCCACGCAAAAGCAGGTGATCACCCCGGTCCACCTTGGAAGCCAGAGCAAAACTGACGTCTTGAGCCTTGGGTAATCTGCCGGCAACGAGCGTCTGCCACGCACCTAATAGTTCCGCGCGGCTGGTTTTCCATTCGGCGCCTCCGGAAGCAGGATTGAGGGCTGGCTGAAGGGCTTTTTGTGCCTCCTCCTGGAACCAGGCGATGACAGCTTCCTCATGCTTGAGGCCGACAGCGTCACCCGAGGGTTTGGGGTGCTGATCATCCCACACGGTCATCTGCTCGGGGCTAAGAAGGGTGAAGTCCGCTTCTTTGAAGTCGCTTTTGCCCAAGGCGAAATGCTTGTTGAAAAAAGCATACATCTGACCACGAGAGACACCGTTGTAGTTGTGGGGAAATTGAATGTTGTAATGCGCTTCCACGTCATCTGGATGTCCGAGCAGCGTGTAGAGCTGCTTGAGGTCAGGGAAGCCTTTGGTTTCGAGTTCCTTCGTCCAGTCATCGGCTGCGGCCATGCCGAGAGGGCGTGGGGCAACGAGGGCCGCAATATCCACATTGCCCTGCCCAACGCGCAGATGGTTGGCATTTTCGCATGTGCAACCGCCTTGCATGGCCGTGCTTACCATGACTGTTGGGTAGGCTGCGGCGACCCGCTGATCAATGCCCGAGAGCATCATCGTTTGAGTGGCGCCACCGCTCGCGCCGGTAACGCCCAGTTTCTTCTGATCCACAAAGGGAAGTCCGGCGAGGAAGTCGAAAGCGCGGATGCTGTTCCAAGTCTGCAGATTGAAATACCCACACAGTTGGTTCTCGGCTTTGATGCTCACGAATCCCGTGTCTGTGGGTCCATGACGATGCTCGGGGAATTGGATGCTATCGGCATTGCCCAGGGTATCAAAATGAAATACCGCGCAACCCATGCGCGCCAAATGAACGCAACGAGCCTGGAGAGGCGAGCGGGCACCGTTCTCCAGTGTTTCGGCCCCCATGGCAATTTGCTTTTTCACCTCGGCATCGTCCGCGCGCATGAAACGACCCTTGGGCCAGTGACCGTGAGGGCATAGAACCGCGGGAATCTGACCTTCAATTTTCTTTGGCAGGTAGAGGTTGCCAGTCACGAAGTGTCCCGGAAGTGACTCGAGATAGACCTTCTCCACCGTGTAATCGCCCAGATCCTGCGTTCCATGGCGCACCGCGTTTACCGGTGGTTTAGAGGGCATGGGCCACAGGCCCGCAGCAAGCAGAACACGCCTCTGAATTTCATCACGACGGGCGGGCCAGGCTTCTGCGCTTTCAACCTTGGTAAAGGGGAAATAACTCGTGTTTAGGTCCCGGAGAGCGGCGTCTTCCGAGTGGAGTGAGAGGGGCGCGCCTAGGGCACCCATGGCAAATAAGGATATGAGAGCGCAGCGCATAGGAATCTCAGGATGAGGGCTTCTGATACGGCAGAGCCACTCAAATCTTCCGAGTGCTTCACTCAGAAGCAGTTTTAACCCGTACGGATATTACGTACTACATTAAGGAAATACCGTACTTAAAGGCTTTACTTAAACTAGGGTATATTATTATAATTATGGTAATTCCATTTAAATTACCTTAAGTGGGCCACTCAATACTTGTATGAAAACACAAACCATATCCACGCAAAAGCTTTATTTATATGCCGCTATTCTCCTTATGGCTAGCTTGAGTCCAACCGTTAAATCGGTGGCTCAAACGCCGATTGGCATCCCTAACGGTGACTTTTCTGCCCTCGGCAACGACGGAACAATCGGCGGTCTCATCGGGAATAACCCTAGACAGTTCTTAGGGCCCAGCGGGTTAGGCCCGTGGGCTGCTTCGAGTGACGGCATCGACCTTCTCTTCTTGCCGGATCTCGCTGCGCCTGTCGTGGATATCACGGGCGGTGCTGCGGGTGACCTGACATTCGGCGGGCTTGAGGTGACCAATGTGGTCGGTTTGGGGCTTCTCTCAACAACAGCGGAAGCATTCGCTACTACGTCGACTGCTTTCCTGGCGAACTCCGTCTACACGCTGACCTTCGATATTGCGTCGAGCACCACGCTGTCGGCCTCGTTGTTTTCAGACCTTGGTTTCAACGTTTCTCTTACCGCAGGCGGCTTGGGATTAAATCCGGGCACTGCCGTGGCGAACACCATACTTGACCCCTCCATTCTGGATTTGAATCTGCTCTTGGGCACAAGCGGAACGGGTACACTTACCTTTACCACGGGCGCTGTTGCTCCAACTGGCAACATTGGAGTTCTCGTGGAATTTGGTAATTCCACTGGGGCCCTTGATGTCAACGCTCTCGGTGAAATCAGCTTCGATAACTTCGGACTGAGCGTGGCTCCCGTTCCTGAACCCGGCAGCGCCGTCATGCTCGCACTGGGCATGGCACTGTTGTTCCGCCGCCGGAGCAGGAACCTGCACGCCTGAACTGGACTCTTATCAACCAACCGAAGCGAAAGAGGGTGAGTGCTGCGCTGGCGGTGCTCACCTTCTTTTGTTATTGCCCAGTTCTGTTCGTAGGGTTTGACAATTTCTCAGCCATGGGGTGGAGTCGTGCACCACCATGAAAAAATTTCGAGTAGGCATTATTGGATACGGTTGGGCTGCCGGGGCGCATCTCCAGGCGATCAACGCCACTACCCAAGGCGAGGTCACTGCCATCTATTCTTCACGCGAGTTGGACAATGATGAAGTGAGCAAGCGTCATGGCTATCCGATCAAGACATTTACAGACTACGATGCCTTTCTCGCCTCAGGTCTGTTTGATGTGGTGGACATTTGTTCCATGCCGAGCCTGCATCGGGATCAAGCTGTGGCAGCCGCTAAGGCGGGCAAACACATCATCCTGGAAAAGCCGATGGCCATGTCCCTGCAGGATTGCCGGGATATCGCGAGTGCCGCTGAAAGCGCCAACGTCAAAGGCTGCGTCTGTTTCGAGTGCCGTTATTCGGGCCAGTTCCTCTCCATCAAGTCGGTGCTCGATCAGGGCCTCATTGGAGACGTGCACTACGGTGAGGTGGATTATTACCATGGCATCGGGCCATGGTATGGCCAGTTCCGCTGGAATCTCACCAAAGAAAATGGCGGCTCGGCTCTTCTGACCGCAGGTTGCCACGCCCTGGATGCGCTACTGCTCTGCATGGGCGGAGATGTAGAAGCTGTCAGCAGTGTCTCCACGAAGTCAGGCAGCGACATCTTTGCACCATACGAATATGACACGAGCAGTGTGACCCTGGTACACTTCAAGAACGGTCGCGTGGGCAAGTGTGCGGCGGTCGTCGATTGTCTTCAACCCTACTACTTCCACACACACTTGGTCGGTAGCCAAGGGAGTTTGCTGGACAACAAGTTCCACTCGCAAAAGCTCCACACCGACAAGAACTCATGGAGCCAACTCGCCATGAAAATGCTGGATAGTGGCGACGTGAGCGATCACCCTTATCAAACTCAGTTCCAAGCCTTCTTCGACGCACTGGAGAAGGGCGAGGACATGCCGTTGACCAGCTTTAAGGACGCGCTCCGCAGTTTCGAGGTAGTCTTCGCCGCTGACAAGAGTGCCGCAGAAGGCGGCCGACTTGTGAAGCTCGAAGAAATGCGGTGATCATTCTAAGCCCCACGACCTCATCATGCCCTCCGTCTTAGCCATCTTCGCTCACCCGGACGACATTGAATTCATGGCGGCAGGCACCATGCTCATGCTGCAGCAGGAGGGCTGGGATCTTCACTATTTCAACCTCTGCTCCGGCAATGGGGGCTCTGTTCAGTTCGATGGAGCCACCACCGCGAAAATGCGTCTGCACGAAGCGCAGTCAGCGGCGAAGATTTTGCGCGCTGCCTTCTATCCCCCGCTCTGCTCAGATCTGGAGCTTTCGTACAATACCGACTTGCTCCGCCAGGTGCTGGCAGTGGTGCGGGAAGCCAAACCTTCCATCGTGCTGACTCATTCACCGGTGGATTACATGGAGGATCATATGGTTGCCTCCCGTCTGGCAGTCACCGCCGCCTTCAGCCGGGGCATTGCCAATTTCACCAGTGAACCTCCCCGCGAAGCCTGCCAGGGAGATGTGAGTGTCTATCATGCTCTGCCGCATGGGTTGCGCGACCCCTTGCGCCGGAAGGTTAGCGCGGGCGCTTATGTCAATACCGCACCGGTATTTGGTGGGAAGCGTCAGGCACTCACGCAACACGAAAGCCAGCAACACTGGCTCGATGTCACTCAGGGGATGAGTTCCTACCTGCTGTCGATGGAGGAAATGTCTCGCGAGGTGGGTCATATGTCCGGGTATTTCGAGCACGCTGAGGGATGGAGACGCCACCTTCACCTTGGACTCAGTGCGACTGAGAGGGACCCACTCAAAGAGGCGCTAGGTTCCGACTGTCTTATTGATGTGGATTACGAGAAAACTCTCGATGACGCCGTACCGGTATAGCCGACGCTTTTAAGCGCGGCAATTCAAGCACCTCTTCTTCCTCAACATGCCACGCAAACTCAGCCACATTGCCCCTGACTGGTGGGACTATACCACGCTCGATGACGATTTGATCCGCGATGCCGCCAAGATGACGGAGCGAGATCTGCGGCAACTGTCCCGACCCGGATTCAAGGTCGTCTTTTATGATACGCTAGAGGATTTTTACCTCGCAGAAGCGTTGGAGTATATCCATGCCTGGAAGCAGGCGACGGCAGACAACCCTGCAGGCATCTGCGGCCCTATCGGTCCCACGGAGCAACTCCCGTTGGTAGCGCGTCTCGTAAACGAACTGGGAATCTCGCTGAAGCACGCCCATTTCTGGGGCATGGATGAATGGTATGACCCGGCCACCAAAAAGGCCGTCACCACCAAGCATGCGCTCTCTTTTGAAAAGGCGGACCGCGAGCTCTGCTTCAATCGCATCCAGAAAAAACTGGTCATGCCAGATTCCCAAATGCACTTCCCGACCGAAGACATCGGAGCGTTCAAAGCAACCTGGAATGCGGGCGCCCGCTGCGTTGTAATGCAGGGCGGCCAAGGGGATATTAAGCACTGGGCATTCAACGACCCCGTCAAACGCACAGGAAGGTACAAGAACGAGCCCCCCACTCCGGAAGAGTACCGCAAGCTAGGGACTCGTGTCGTGGAGCTACATCCCATCACGCTGGCGCAGAATGCCCGCACCTCGGGCGGTGGGAATGTCACGATGGTTCCGCAACAAGCCATCACCGTTGGCCCCGCTGAAACCTGGCTCGCGGAAAAGGTGAGCATCTGGCAGGCCGGCATGCATGACAATCCACTCGGGCAGCGACTCACGGCACTCATGATTTCCAAAGGCATCACAGACTCCGCCGTGCCGATGTCCCTTTTGGCAGACCACCCGCAGGTCCAGTTCAATTATTATCGCGGGGGACTCGGGTCTTGTGCTGTGGCGATGCACTGATCGCTTAAAACATCTCCCGCCGGGTTTGACGGTCCAACCCATCATTGCATTTTCCTCTAGACTGGCGGATATACTCCCCCTTTCTCTTTTACATCCCTAAGAATCTTCACGTGACCCAACCTCGCAAAACAGAAACGTCTCCCAAACCACGGCGTTCTCTGCTCGGCCGCATAACAGACGGCATCAAGAAAATCACCGGTCTGGGCAAGAAGAAAGCGTCCTCTGGCCATAAAGCCCCACCTGCCGACGCGGGCACGCATCCGGAAAAGCTGCACGCTGCCAAATCAACTTCCAAACGCCACCCTACCGCAGGGGACAAACTCCCGCGCACCGATGCTCCCAAGGGCGAGCGTGAACGCGAGCGCCGCCCAGCCAGAGACGGTGAAGGCCCTCGTCCTTCTTCCCGTGGCGGCCAAGGACGTCGCAGCGAACGGTCCGAAAGAGGCGGGGAACGTGGTGGCGAGCGCCCATCGCGAGGAGATCGTCCTGAACGCGGAGGCCGTGGTGGCCGTCAACGCAGTGACGAACCCCGCGAGCCCAAGTCTGCTCCTCAGAATTACGAGGCTCTTCCCCCTCCTGAACCTCCCGCCGTGCCGGATGGTCTCTTCCCCGAAGCCTTCGAAGTTCTCGGTTTTTCCCCAGCCATCCTCGCGGCTATCCGTGATGTCGGTTACACCCAACCCACGGAAATTCAGGTAAAAGCGGCGCCTATCGTTCTGGAGGGCAAAGACTTGGTCGGCGCTTCTCAGACCGGAACCGGCAAGACCGCTGCGTTTGGCATGCCAACACTCACGCGCCTTGGCAAACCCGGCAAACTTCGCTGCCTCATCCTTGAGCCTACCCGCGAACTGGCCGCCCAGGTTGTGGAGGCCTTCGAACAGCTCAACCAATACACTGGCCTTCGCACGCTACTCGTCCATGGCGGAGTCGGTTATGACCGTCAACGCAAGGGCCTTCAGCAAGGTTGCGACATCGTCGTGGCCACTCCAGGCCGCCTGCTCGACTTCATGAGCGACGGCACGGCGAATCTCGGGGACATCGAGGTTCTCATCCTCGATGAAGTTGACCGCATGCTCGACATGGGATTCCTCCCGGATGTCCGCCGGATCGTGGAGCGCACCCCCAAGTCGCGCCAGACACTTTTCTTCTCGGCCACCATGCCGCCCCAGATCAAGGGCCTCGCGGATTGGGCCTTGAAAGATCCTGCGACCGTGGAGGTCGGGATTCGTTTCTCGCCGGCAGAAACCGTCAGCCATTATCTTTATCCGATAGCGAGTGATCAGCGCGAAGAACTCATCCTCGAGCTCCTTCGCCGGACGGATTTCCACAGCGTCATGATCTTCACTCGCACCAAAATGGATGCGGACCGTTTATATGGGTCCATCCGGCGCGACGGTGAGCACAAGGTCACTGTCATGCACTCCGACGTGAGCCAGAAAGACCGTGAGAAGGCTCTGAAAGGTTTCCGCGATGGTGAGTTTGAGATCATCGTCGCCACAGATGTCGCCGCCCGCGGGCTGGACGTCAGCGGTGTGACCCACGTCATCAATTACATGGTCCCGGAAAACCCCGAGGACTACGTACATCGCATCGGCCGCACCGGCCGCGCGCAGAAGGAAGGGGATGCTTTCACCCTCTTCGCCGCAGAGGAAATCGCCTCCGTGCAGTCCATCGAACGCCTTATTGGCCAGTCCATCGAGCGCAAGAAGCTGGAGAATTTCCCATACAAGTATACCACCGTCCTCGACAACGAAGACCGCGCGCGCGCCATCATGTTTGGCCGCAAGGGTGGCAAACGGAGGCGGTAATCGCGGCTGGAACAGCCGCAGTCCCGCAAAAGGTTCATTTTGCGGAGACAAAATTTTGATTGTCCCGGGCGTCCCCCTCCCCTAACGTCTCGTCCGCCTTTCGGGGCGGCGGGTCATTTTCGTGGCCTTGCACCGTTCGTTCACCCTCATGTCTGATAAGCGCATTCTCGTCACTGGCGGCGCCGGTTTCATCGGCTCCAATCTCGTTCATTATCTCCTCGGCAAAGCGGAGAAGGAACAGGGTGTCACCATCAGCCGTGTGGTGAATCTCGATAAACTGACCTACGCGGGAAATCGCAGCAGCCTGGATGAACTGAAGGGTGACTCCCGCCACGTCTTTGTGCAGGGCGATATCCAGAACAGCGAATTGGTGGGCTACCTTTTGCGCGAGCATGACATCAATGTAGTCATGCACCTAGCGGCGGAGTCTCACGTGGATCGCTCGATTGACTCCCCTGAGGAGTTCATCATGACGAACTTCGTCGGCACCTTCCAATTGCTCGACACGGCTCGTGTTTATCACAAAGAGCGTCTGGCTGCCGGTAAGGATGACTTTCGCTTCCTCCATGTGAGCACGGACGAAGTCTTCGGTTCCCTGGGGCCAAATGATCCAGCCTTCAGCGAAACGACGCCATACCAGCCAAACAGTCCCTACTCCGCCAGCAAGGCCGGCAGTGACCATCTGGCAAGGGCCTATGTGCACACCTTCCATCTGCCGGTGGTGACGACGAACTGCTCGAACAACTACGGCCCTTTCCAGTTCCCTGAGAAGCTCATGCCACTCATGATCCAGAAGGTCATCCGTGGCGAAAAGCTGCCGGTATATGGCGACGGTTCAAACGTTCGCGACTGGCTCTATGTGGAGGACCATTGCCGTGGTCTCACGCTTTCCGTCTTGAAAGGTGAGATCGGCGAGACCTACAACATCGGTGGCAAGTGCGAGATGAAAAACATCGACGTGGTGCACGCCCTCATCGCTGCCGTGAACGCCGAACGTCCTGATCTGAAGCGCAATCCGGATGAGTTGATCACCTTTGTGAAGGATCGTCCGGGGCATGATCGTCGTTATGCGATCGACTGCTCGAAGATCGGTCGCGAACTGGGCTGGGAACCTCAAGAGACTTTCGACTCTGGTATGCGCAAGACGGTGCGTTGGTATCTCGACCACGCGGAGTGGATCAACGAGATCGAGCGCAAGTATCAGCTTCAGCGTCTGGGTCAGGCTTGACTGCCTGCGAGCGCTGACTCGACAGTTACGTCTGGGTCCAAGCCGTTTTCCCGCAGCCATGCGGGATTGAAAAGCTTGGACTGATATTTGTGGCCTGAGTCACAAAGGATGGTGACAATGGTCTGACCGGGGCCACCAGAAAGCGCCTGCCTGACCGCCCCGCCGACATTGATACCGCTGGAAAGGCCCACGAAGATCCCTTCCTCAAGGAGGAGTTGATTCACAATGGCCAGAGCCAACTGGTCCTCAATGCGGAACGCGCCATCGACCGCAATGCCTTCCAGATTCTTTGTGACACGCCCCTGGCCAATACCTTCAGCGATTGAGTCACCATCATCGATATCGGTATGACCGTGAGTGAACCAGGACCACATCGCCGCTCCGTAGGGATCGGCGCAAATGATCTTAATGTCAGAGTTCTTCTCCTTCAACGAAAGCGAAACGCCGCCGAGGGTGCCACCTGTTCCCACGGCCGAAACGAAGCTGGTCACGCCACCATCCGTCTGGTCCCAAATTTCGGGGCCGGTGGTTTGACAATGGGCCTGGCGGTTGGCGGTGTTGTCGAACTGATTCGCCCAGAACCAGCCATTTTCTTCTGCGAGACGGCGGGCGATGTGATTGTAGTTCCCCGGGTCCTTGTAAGGCTTGGCAGGCACCGGCCTTACTTCAGCGCCCAAGGTGCGCAGGAGAGTGATTTTCTCAGGCGCCTGCGTTTCGGGAATGACGATGACGCTTTGATAGCCACGGGCGTGGCCAATGACCGTGAGGCCAATCCCCGTGTTCCCGGCGGTGCCTTCAACAATGGTCTGGCCAGCACGTAGAGCGCCGGACTTCTCTGCGGCACAGATGATACCCCAGGCGGCGCGGTCTTTCACGGAGCCGCCGGGATTCATAAACTCTGCTTTGCCGAGAATTTCGCAGCCAGTCAGTTCCGACAGCCGACGCAACTTCAACAAGGGAGTGTTGCCAACGTGATGATCAACCCCTTGGTATGTGGACATAACAAATGAATGCAGGAGGCCGCTAAATCGTAAACTCAGGAGAGCTCTTTGCCTTTCTAGCGGATTTATCGAGAATAGTCAGATTCTTCTCCTCGTAAACCACCAGGGAGTCTGGGGGGATGCTATGCATCAGAAACACATTGGCGCCTATGGTAGAGTTTTCTCCCAAAACCGTCTCGCCGCCAAGAATGGTAGAATTGGGATAGATGGTGACATTGTCCCGCACATTCGGGTGGCGCTTTTGACCTTTGACGAGGGCGCCTGTGGCGGTCTTGGCAAAGCTCTTTGCTCCCAGGGTGACGCCGTGATAAATCTTTACATGATTTCCAATGACACAGGTTTCGCCAATGACGACGCCCGTGCCATGATCAATGAAAAAATGGGTGCCAATGCTGGCCCCAGGATGGATGTCAATACCTGTGCGGCTGTGGGCCCACTCCGTCATCATACGCGGAATAAGTGGCGCGCCCGCTTTGTGTAAGAGATGCGCCAGACGCTGAATGGCGATGGCCTCGATGCAGGGATAAGAGAGGATAATTTCCTCCCGGCTAAGCGCGGAAGGATCGCCCTCATAGGCGCACTCAATATCCGTACGGAGAAGTTCACGGACGCCCGGCAGGGTTTGGCAAAATTTGCGCAGGATTGGGGGAGTCTTACCCGTCGGCTTTTTGGGATCGCCCACACGAACTGCTTTCCGCACCTGATCTTCCAGCCGCAGCATGACATTCGAGTAGCGCTGACTGGTGACTTCCCGGAGTCTGCCATGATGGACAGCGTCATCGTCGTGAAAGCCAGGGAAGATAATCTGAAGGAGTTCTTCGCATATTAAGCCAACAGCGCCTTTGCTCGGCATGTTGTGGGAGTCGCTATTGTTGAGCCCTCCGACCACCTCGTAGGAAGCAAGCAGGTCAGGCACATACTGGCCGTATGGAAGAGCCTCCCATGGCTCCGATTTCTCGACTCGGACAGACCCGCTGCTCGCATCAGTGGTGGATTCTTTTAATGAGGCGCTACTACTCACGGGCAATCAGGAATGCGTGCTTAGACTAGACGGTCCTGGCTTTGGGAAGCTCGCATGCGGGGGCGGGGGCTTTGTTCCATGGTGCTTTGGCCAGCAATAAACCCATGCCGCACCAATCAGTGATGCCCGCAAATACCAGACCTGCGCCAACGAAGGCTGAAATCCCAATGAGCCAAGGATGCACGAAATAGGACAACAAGACTCCGATCACGACCAAGGAACCCGCCGCGATACGAACCTGGCGTTCCAGACTGATAACCTTCACATCTGATTTCTCCACAGGCAGACCGGCGCTGATCCAGGCAAGGGTGCCACCTTCAACGACAATGGGTTCAGTGAACCCCGCAGCCGCCAACTTCTCAGCCGCTTTAGTAGCGCGGCCACCACTCCGGCAAAGGATGTAAACAGGCGCATCCTTTTTAGCGGCACCAGATCCCACTAGCGAGACTGGATCCAACTCGTCCAGCGGGACCAGCACAGCCTTGCTCACATGCACCTCGGCATACTCCAAAGGAGTGCGCACATCCAGGACAGCAGCGCCAGGGTTGAATCGTAGCACGCTTTGCAACTCGTTTGGTGTGATCGTCTTCATGGGAATATAGTAACACAGAAGGGAAATTAGGTCCGGGGAAGCTGCTTGAGCACCCGCACCAGGGTGTCCACCTCTTCGCGGGTGTTGTAGAAAGCCAGTGAAGGTCGCACCGTCCCCTCCACGCCGAAGCGTCTCTGCGCGGGTTGTGCGCAGTGGTGCCCGGCACGCACCGCAATGCCATGCTGATCGAGATATCGAGCGATCTTCTCATTCGGCACACCGGGAATCACAAAGCTGAGAACACTGGCCTTGTGATGGGCAGTACCGATGGGGCGGATGCCAGGAATTTCGGACAACGCCTCAGTCGCATACTCACCGAGTGCGTGCTCGTAAGCAGCAATGGCAGGCATGCCCAGATTCATCAGGTAATCCACTGCAGCCCCCAGGCCAACTACACCAGCAATGTCCGGGGTTCCGGCCTCAAACTTCTCTGGGGCATGGTTAAACTGTGTCTTCGCAAAGGTCACGTCCTTAATCATGTGGCCGCCTCCCTGCCAGGGCGGCATGGCTTCCAGCAGATGGGCTTTCGCATACAAAACACCAATACCGGTCGGCCCAAAGATCTTGTGGCCGGACAAGGTATAGAAGTCAGCATCAAGCGCCGTCACGTTAACCGGAAGGTGCGGAGTGGATTGCGCGCCGTCCACCAACACCGGTATGCCATAAGCATGAGAGAGGGCTATAACTTGCTCCACCGGATTGATTGTGCCCAATGCATTGGACACATGGGTGATTGCCACAATGCGGGTACGACCACTCAACAATGAGGCGAACTGCTCAAGGATGAGCTCGCCTTTGTCATTGATTGGCGCCACGCGGATGACTGCCCCGACTTGTTCGGCCAGCAATTGCCACGGAACGATGTTCGCGTGGTGCTCCATGGTGGTAAGCAGAATCTCATCGCCCGGACCGATGTTCTTTCTTCCATAGCTCTGCGCCACCAGGTTTATGGCCTCCGTGGTGCCACGCACAAAGACGATCTCCTTAGGAGAGGCTGCTCCTAAAAAGCGCGCCACCTTATCCCGCCCTGCTTCAAACAGATCCGTGGAACGCGCCGCCAGGGTATGAGCCGCCCGATGGATATTAGAATTGTCTCGGCTGTAAAAAGAGGACGTGGCCTCGATGACTGACTGCGGCTTGTGCGTTGTGGCAGCATTGTCCAACCAGATCAAAGGTTTGCCATTCACCCGTTGATGCAGGGCCGGAAAATCACGGCGCACCGAGGGAACGTCCAAGCTGGGCGCATGGCCGTGAGGGAATGTTGTCCTATGGTCCGCAAGACTTTTGCCGCCAGACTTCGGAAGGAAATAGAAACCTCCATCGTCGTGTGGCGTAGCCGGTTTGATTTCATCCAAGGTCCTTATTTGGGCACGACCATTGCCATTGCCGCCGATGAGCAGGTGAGGATTGCCGGATTCATAGTAGTCCTCTCTAGCGTCGGCCCGTTTAGCCTCTCTTTCGGAAGAACCCTCGCGTGAGCCCGGCTCCACCGTACTGCTTTCCGTCGTAGTGCCGCGGTGCACGGGCTCCAGCGATGACAGGTGCGACTCCTCTCCAAAAGACGATGGGAAGGACGAGGGCGCCGCTGCCGGTGAAGGAGAAGGGAAACGCGTTGACGGCGATCCCCTGAAAAACTCACCGGCAAGTGAGCGAATCAAATCAGTGCCCGAGGCGTCTCCGTGGTCCACTTCACTTGGCGTAGTCATAATAGTGATCGACCTGAACGTTATCGAGGCGGGCGATAGCATCATCCGTCAGGACTGCGGCAGAAAAATACCGCGTCACCAAATGTGAGGCGATGGAGTTCTCATTCGTTCCCATGTAGCGAACGGATAATCCCGGCTCCACTTCGCCAGTGACCCCGATCTTCTGCAGGCCAACGACGCCTTGCTCAGATTCGCCGACACGAAGCAGCAGGATGCTGGTGCGGTTTTCCTTAATCTCCAGCTTGTCGCTCGGGATCAGGGGAATACCGCGCCAGGTAATGAAGGGTGAACCAAAGATATTCACGGTTGGTGGCGGCACTCCTCTGCGCGTAGCCTCCCTGCCAAAAGCCACAATGGCAGTGGGATGAGCCAGGAAGAAAGCTGGCTTCTTCCAGACCAGGCCAAGCAGTTCATCCAAATCATCCGGCGTGGGTGGGCCGATGCGAGTGTTGATGCGCTGCGCAGGGGCAACTTCTTTTAACAAACCAAAATTAGGATTGTTGAGGATCTCCCACTCCTCACGCTCCTTCACCGCTTCGACCACCAAGCGCACCTGTTGGCGCAATTGATCGATCTTATTGCTGTAAAGGTCTGTCACACGAGTGTGGGTGTTGAGGACCGTCTGAATGGTGCTCAGATGATACTCGCGAGGATCCGTAATGTAATCTACGTACGTCGTGGGAAGGCGAGGCTCACCGAACTCAACGGTCAGCAAATCGACATTGGGTCCGGGGGGCTTTACTACCTGGTTCACACGATAAACGCCGCCGTCCACATCAATCCATGGCAGCAGTTTCCTGAGCCAACGTGGAGTGATCTCATCCCACTGAGGGACGGTAACGGTTGCAGTGGCCAGATTCCGTGCGGCCGCCGCACTAAGACTTGATTGGGTATTCTCGCTCATGGTCGCAGCTTCAAAAGGGCATATGAATGGTTATAGCAAATGAATGGAGGAAAATTCGTTATGTAGATTGAGGAATGGGGTTTCAATCAGTGTGAATTGCTATTCTACAGTTAGTCTCTTCGCCTTGTTGCGCCGACTTAGAAACAGCAGATTCAGATCCCCTTCCCTCTGAGCAGCTTACTTCGCGTAGATTTCGTCAAAGACGCCGCCATCCTTGAAGTGGACTTCGTAGGCTTTCTTCCAGCCTCCGAGGATTTCTTCAACCGTCACCTGTTTCAAGGTGGGAAACTGGGCGGCATACTTTTGGAGGATGCCTGGGTTGCTTGGGCGGAAGTATTGCTTTGCGGCGACTTCCTGCACCGGGTCGGTGAAAAGGAAGGTCAGGTATTCTTTGGCCACTTCCGTGGTGCCATGCTTCTTCGCCACGGAATCAACAACGGCAATGGGGGCATCTGCAAAGACGCTCAATGCGGGCACGACCACCTCGAATTTATCTGCACCAAATTCATTGATGATTAGGTGCACTTCATTTTCGAAGGTAAGCAGGACGTCACCTATGCCGTTCTGCACAAACGAATTGGTGGCGCCGCGTCCGCCCGTATCCAGCACAGGGACGTTACCAAAAAGCTTCTTCACGAAGTCTTTTGCTTTCGATTCATCTCCTCCCGATTGCTGCAAGGCATAAGCCCAGGCCCCGAGATAGCTGTAGCGGCCATTGCCCGAAGTCTTGGGATTGGGAATGATGACCTGCGCGCCTTCACGAACAAGATCGCTCCAGTCCTTGATGCCTTTAGGATTGCCCTTGCGAACGAGGAAAAGAATGGTGCTGGTGTAAGGTGAGGCTTGGTGGGGAAAGGCTTCACGCCAGTTTGCAGCGACCAAGCCATCTGGAACCAGGAGATCGACATCCGTGCTCTGATTGAAGGTCACGACGTCCGCTTCCAGTCCATCCAGAACGGCGCGCGCCTGCTTGCTCGATCCACCATGTGATTGATCAATCACGACGTCGGCTTCTACTTTGCTTTTGCAATGGGCCGTGAATAGCTCATTTACATTTTTGTAGAACTCGCGAGTAACGTCGTAGGAGGAATTGAGCAGGTGCAATTCTGCGGCGTGGCTGATTGCCGCCAAGCCGAGACTGGCCAGTATACCGAGGTAACCGGCTAAAAATCTACGACGGGTGGATATGGAGGGCGAATGGTGCATACGGAGAAGGCCATATTCGAAGACGGGCTCCCGTAGCGGGGACGCCGTATTTCGTGATGATTGGTGAAGTAAGCCTTCCCCGTGAGAGGATCGGAGAAAAGTCAGACCGAAGTCATACCTCGATAAACTCGGAAACGAACTCGTTCACCGGTTTGTCTCTCAGCTCGTTAGGCGTTCCTACTTGTTGGATTTCGCCCTGACCGAGCACAACGACGCGGTCTGCAAGCTCAAAAGCTTCGTCCTGATCGTGAGTAACAAACAGCGTGGTCAGCTTAATGGAGTCATGAAACTCACGCAGCCAGCGGCGCAGCTCCTTACGGACCTTGGCATCCAAGGCGCCGAAGGGCTCGTCAAGAAGAAGGACCTGAGGATTCACCGCGAGAGCTCGGGCAAGGGCTACACGCTGACGCTGGCCTCCTGAAAGCTGACTGGGGAAGCGCCCGCCGTAGTTGCCGAGCTGGATGCGGTCGAGGAGTTCGTCTACGATCTGCTTCCGTTGAGCGCGACCCGGACGATCCCGCCACGGCTTCACCTTCAGGCCGAAGGCAATGTTTTCGGCCACCGTGAGATGATTGAATAGGGCGTAATGCTGGAACACAAATCCTGCTTTACGAGCGTAGGCAGAATGGAAGGTGACGTTTTGCTCGTGGAACTTGATCTCGCCGTGTCCCTCATCGGGAAATTCCAAACCGGCGATGATGCGCAGCAAAGTGGTCTTGCCTGAGCCGCTCGGACCTAGTAGCGCGACCAGCTCCCCGGTTTCCACCTGAAGGGATATGTTTTGCAGCACGGAGGTGCGGCCGAAATGCTTGCTGATGGAAGTGATTTCGATGCTCATGGGTGAGTGTGGATTTCGTGGGTGCGTGCGGCTTCTCGCAGCACTTGTTCGGCGCGCCAGGAGGCGAAGCTTTTGATGACAAGGGTAACAAGGGCAATCAGCGCGAGGAGGGACGCGACCGCGAAGGCTGGCACAAACTGGTATTCGTTATAAAGGACTTCAATATGAAGCGGCATGGTGTTGGTCTGATTCCGGATGTGACCGGAGACGACTGACACCGCACCGAATTCTCCAAATGCACGGGCGTTGCAGAGGATGATTCCGTAAAAGAGACTCCACCGTATTTTAGGGATGGTGACTCGCCAGAAGGTTTGCCAGCCGTTTGCCCCCAGAGTCAAAGCGGCTTCTTCTTCGGCCCGGCCCAAGGCTTCCAACTGTGGCGTTACCACGCGAGCCACGAAAGGGAAGGTAACAAAGATGGTGCTGAGAACGATGCCGGGAAGGGCAAAGATGACCTTGATGGAGCCCAACTTTTGCCAGCCCAAGCTCCAGCTCTCAGGACTGGTGAACCATGGATAGTAAATCGCCTTCCCAAAGAAGTGCGGGTCGGCCAGCCAAGTGCCCCATAAGCCCTGTTTGCCAAAAAGCAGAACGTAAATGAGACCGGCTACCACCGGGGAGACCCATAGCGGAAGCTCAATCAGGATGCTGAGAAGGCGACGGAACCGGAAGCGATATTGAGCGATAACCCAGGCAGCAGCCAGACCAAAAATCGTGTTTAGCGGTACTGCGAATGCCGCCACGATCAAAGTCAGCTTGATTGAATGGGTGGTAGCGCGATCGGAGAATACTTTGGTGAAGCCCGACCAACCTTTACGGAAAGCCTCTTCGAAAATGAGGGCCAGCGGGAAGACGAAGAAGATGACCAGAAAGCCGAGGCATAGTGTCAGGATGATGGCTTTCATCCAGAGCGGATCGCTTGTGGCACGACGCTTCAGATCATGTTTGGCGCTGACGCGCGCGCGGGCTTCTTCGAACTGGAGTTGGGCGATGGCGGCCATGGTGTGGGTTGCCTAAAATGCCGAGAGGGCGAAGGGGCGGAGATACGTAAGCATGAACGATAAGGATGGCAGGCGCCTATGATCAATCTAGAGGGTTGGTGCTATCCGCTTGTTGTTCCAGTATTGTAGCAAGTTGGAAACGATGAGAATGGCAAAGGAGATGACCAGAAGGATGACTCCAAGTGCCGCAGCTCCGGTATAGTTGTATTGCTCCAGCCTGGTCACGATGAGCAAAGGGGCAATTTCCGTTTTATAAGGGAGATTCCCCGCGATGAAGATAACGGAGCCGTATTCACCGACGGCTCGTCCGAAAGCCAGCGTCATGCCGGCGAGCGCACTAGGCATGATGGTCGGGATGATCACTTTGTAAAAAGTCTGCCAGCGATTGGCTCCAAGGCACGCGGCAGCTTCTTCCACCTCAAGTGATAGTCCCTGAATGATGGGCTGCACCGTTCTGACCACGAAGGGAAAGCCGATGAAAACAAGGGCAATCGCCACACCAACCGGCGTGTACGCGATTTTCACATCGTGACCAAAGTACGCCCCGACTTCTTTCAATAATGACCCCAGCCAACCTTTCTCCGAATATAAGGTGCACAGCGCGATGCCGGCCACGGCAGTAGGCAATGCGAAGGGCAAATCAACCATCGCGTCCAGCACTCGCTTTCCAGGGAAGCTATATCGCTCCATGGCCCAAGCGGCCAGAACCCCAAAAAAGCCGCTCACCAACGCAGCGTAGAACGAAGCCATGAAGCTGAGTTTAAGCGACGCCAGCACTTGCTTGTTCTGCAGCGTGCTGATGAAGACCTCAATCCCACCTCCAGATGATTTGTAAATGAGCGCGGCAAATGGAATGAGAACGATGAGACTGAGATAGGCCACGGTATAGCCTAACGAGAGGCGAAAGCCGGGCAGCACGTGGCGAGTTCGGGACATGTGGGAAGCGAGGCGCGATGCTTACAAGTTTGGCGCGAAGGCGATGAGGCGGCGATACTCACTGAGGATGGTCTTCACCGCGATGACAGTGGCTTCCACTTGCTTCTCCATGGGGGCTAGGTTCGGAGTCTCGAATACAATCTCCAAAGGCTTGGGTGATTGCATCGGGGGCGCGCTTAAGATGCCTTGGTAGCCTTCATGAATGAGTCCACCATTGGCGACGAAGCCATCGATCAGTGGAAGAGTATTTATCGGCAAAACGGCGCTGGCGGCTTCCAAGGCAGGCCGCAACACCTGCTCAGTGAGGAGGGCGCCGCTAGCGAACCCGTAGATGCCGTCCGATTCATCATCCGCATGCAGAGAGATGATCACGTCATAGCGCTCACGCGTGAGTTCGCCTTCCAGATAGCGCACTTCTGGCTCCTGGGAACCGCTCCAGAATTCACGATTCAAGTCGAGACCACGCCACGAATGCCGGGTGCCCAGATGGCGGCCGGATGGGTTGCAAATAGGGAAAAAATGCAATTCATAGTCCTGGAGCTCTTCAGGGTCATTCCAAGCCCAGCGCACCAGGTCAAAAGCGGCCAGCGTGCCCGCCTCTTCATCACCGTGCAAGCGGGCAAAAATGCCTACCTTCATGGATTGCTGACGGCGTCCTGGCGTGTGGACGAGCTTTGGAATGTAAACTGGCTGTGCCGCCGCGGGGGTGCGGGTGCTGAGGTGCTTGATATAGCGGTCTTCGCGGGAACTGAGTTTCATGATTTGTATGGCGGTTGCGTGCTGCGTTTTCCTAGGCCGCGACTTTGTCACGGGCTTCATCTGCAAGGGCGGTTGAGAGGTAGCGTTCCCCGGTGCTACATCCGACCGTGACGATGAGTTTTCCCGCATTCTCCGGTCTTGCGGCGACTTGCAGCGCCGCCCATACATTGGCTCCCGTGGAGATGCCAACCAGGAGACCTTCCTGCAACGCCAGACGACGGGCTGTGTCGATGGCGTCTTCGTTCGTGACGGTGATGACTTCGTCCACAATATCAAGGTTGAGATTCTTGGGCACAAAGCCCGCACCCGTTCCCTGGATCTTGTGAGGCGCAGGGACCAGCGGCTGTCCGTTCAAGGTTTGAGTGATTACCGGTGAGGCCTTGGGTTCAACCGCAATCGCCTTGAATTCCGGCTTGCGGCTTTTAATCACTTCACTCACTCCAGTGATCGTTCCGCCTGTGCCGACTGCGGAAACAAAGATGTCCACCTTCCCTTCGGTATCACTCCAGATTTCTTCAGCCGTTGTGCGGCGGTGAATTTCGGGGTTGGCAGGATTTTCAAACTGTTGTGGGATCCAGGAGTTGGGAATTTCCGCCTGCAATTCCTGGGCGCGCTGGATGGCGCCTTTCATGCCCTTGGCTGCAGGGGTCAAAATCAATTTAGCTCCAAGCAATACCAACAAGGTCCTACGCTCAATGCTCATGCTTTCTGGCATTGTCAGAATGAGTGGATAACCTTTGGCGGCGGCCACGAAGGCAAGAGCAATGCCGGTGTTACCGGAGGTCGGCTCAATTATCGTCGCGCCAGGCTTCAGAATCCCCGACTCTTCGGCGGCCTCAATCATGGCCCGGCCGATGCGATCTTTGACACTGCCAAGCGGATTCTTGAATTCAGCCTTGAGAGCAATCGTAGCAGGAAGATTGGCTGAGATATGATTGAGCCGGATCAGAGGCGTGCGGCCAATAGTTTCGATGATGTTGGCTTGATATGACATGGCTCGGGTGGCGGTGAAAGATTGAATCTAGAAGGTGGCGCCGCGGGATGCGTCTCAATGCTGTCGTATCACTTAAGGTATGTATTTGTTGGGTTGTGACGCCGCCAGCCGACCAAAGCTGGCGGCGCGCATTTACCCTACCAACGCTTACCTGAACACACTGAAAATTAACTTACTTGGCTGGGGTGTAGATTTGGTCAAAGGTGGCACCGTCCGCGAAGTGAGTCTTCGCTGCTTTCACCCATCCGCCGAAGGCTTCATCAATCGTGAAGAGGTCAATCTTGGGGAAGGCGGAAGCATACTTCTCCTTGGCCTTGTCTGATGTCGGGCGGTAGAAGTTCTTGCCCGCGATGTCCTGACCTTCTTCGGAGTAAAGATACTCGAGATAGGCTTTAGCCACTTCGGTGTTGCCCTTCTTGGCGGCATTCTTCTCCACCACTGCCACGGTTGGCTCGGCGAGAATGCTCAGCGAAGGAACTACGATTTCAAAAGTGTCTTTGCCGAACTCTTTTTGAGCCAGGAAAGCTTCGTTTTCCCAGGAGATGAAGACATCACCCAGACCACGTTGCACAAACGTGTTCGTAGCAGCGCGCGCTCCGCTATCCAGAACCGGCACGTTCTTGTAGAGCTTTGCCACAAACTCCTTGGCCTTCTCTTCGCTGCCGTATTTGCGGCGGGCGAATTCCCAGGCGGCAAGGAAGTTCCACTGTGCTCCACCGGAGGTCTTCGGATTTGGAGTGATGACAGCCACACCGTCCTTCACAAGGTCATCCCAGTCCTTGATGTCCTTGGGATTACCCTTTCGAACCAACAGCACAATCGTGCTCGTGTAAGGAGCGGAGTTATGTGGGAGCTTGGACTGCCAGTCTTTGGGCAGGAGTTCCGCCTTGTCGGCAATGGCGCTCACGTCATTGGCCAGGGCCAACGTGACGACATCTGCTTCGAGACCGTCGATAACCGCACGGGCTTGTTTTCCGGATCCGCCATGGGACTGGTCGATCGTGATTTCCTTGCCCGTCTTTTCTTTCCAATGCTTGATGAAAGCAGCATTGTATTCCGTGTAGAGCTCACGCGTCGGGTCGTAGCTGACATTGAGCAACGTTTGCGCGCTGGCGCCTACGCTCAGGACGCCGGCCAGCGCCAGAGCCAGGAGAGATTTGGTGAAGATAGATGACTTCATGATATTTGATTGATGAGGAAGTATGAATGTTGTGTTTCTGATTCTCTGTTTTGGCCAAATGCTTGGTATTAGAAGGAGAAGCGGATGCCGGTCAGGAAGGTGAAGCCGTCATATTCACCACCGTCTCCACCGCCATCCACGCTGGCGTACTCACCACCAGCCATAAGCTTCAACTTGTCGCCGTAGATGAAGTATTGGAGGCCGAGGTAGCCTGCGTTGTAGGTTTCACCACGACCGCTGCCGGTCAGTTCAGGAGCACGGCGCTCATACCGGCTTTGTGCCTGCACGCTGTTGCTGTTGTCACCAACGGAGAAGGAATAGCGGCCCACGAGTTGCAGCTTCTTCTCGATAAGGTCATACGTTGGCTGGATGAAGAAACCGAAGGCATCATCCCAACCTGGATCTCCGCCTGGAGCGAAGAAGAATTCCGTCACGAGGCTGTAACGGCTCTCCTGTACCCAGAACGTGGTGGTGAAGATGTTTTCATAGCGATCCAGGATCGTGGCCTGCTCATCATTGTCGCTGTGCAGCCAGTCGAAACGCAGATCTGCTTTCTTCACCCCGAAAGCTTCCTTGAGGTCATAACCGATACCGGCGCCATAAGCGATGCCTGCGTCGAATTGACCAAATTCAAGGTCGATATCATTGGAGTAGATACCAGCTTGATAGGTGAAGTTACCGATCTTGCCGTCTGCAATGGCACCCGTCACGCGGTCAACACGCAATTGGTTAAAGATCTGGGAACGCTCGAAGGTTGGCTGGTTGTTGGTGGACTGAAGGAAGTCGTAATAAGCGATCTGCGGCTTTTGACGACCCACGGTCAGGTTGAACTCTTCAGTCGGGCGCCACTTGATGTAGGCATCGACGAGGCCATTGTAGAAGGGGTCAAACTCATCTGAGCTCTGCGCGTCTAAGCGGACATCGAATTGATTGAAGAGCTTCGCGTCGAAACCAAATCGGGAGCGGCGGTCTTCCCAACTATCTTCGTCACCCTGGTCGGAGTCGACCCAGTGGTATTGTCCGTGGTAACGGCCACGCAGCTTGAACTCCTGGATGATTGGATTGTCCTTGTTCTTATAGAGAGTGGCCAGTCCCCAGATCTTGTCGAAAAGGGATTCTTCCTTCTCGCTGGTGACGGCGGTTTCTTTGCCGGAAACTGCGATTTCGCCGCCAGCGTAGGCAAAGGCCGAGAGGGAGGTCACGGCCATAAGGATGAGGGACGCACGAGCGCCTTTGTTGTGCAATGGGTTGATCATGTCGATTTTGGTTTGTCGGGGAGTGTCGATGTCTTGTCTTTTGTCATGCGGATGGTCCAACATGGCCACGCGTTCCGAACAATGCCGGTGGGCATGGTAGTTGGGCTCCGCGACGTCCTCCGCAAAATGGGCGGTCGGCGTCTGGATGGTGTCTGCGCTTCAGCCAACAGCAGGCAAAGCCTAGCCGCGATTGAAAGGAGATGGACCGTTACTCAGGTGGTAGTGCGAGTAATTCGGACTTGGAAGAAGGGAAAAGCAAAGTGCATAGTCAGGAGAATGAGAACCTGACAAGCGCTGGTGACTACAGATTAGCGGCGCTTCAAATTACTGCCGTTTGAATGGTTGGAACTCTCCTGGAGACGAGTCTTCTCTGTGCTTTCCACTTGAGTGACGCGTCCTTCATGGACGACGATTTGAACGGATCCGAAACGCATGGCTTCCACCTTCTGGCGGACGATTTCCAACCAGGGTTCGGCCTGTGTGTCGTGGGAATGTGAGACGATGGCGGTCATGGACGTTCAGCGAATGGTTGAGAGGCTGGCATGATGGCGGCGAGGAAACCTTCTAAGGGATCTGCGTGGCGTACCTGATCTGGCTTGATGTTGCGTAAGCGAGGCTCGCGAGGGCCTTTTATGGAAATGTCTGGGGCGAGAGGAGAAATGAGGCCGTCGCGTTCCAATTTTCTTAATGTCACGCGGACGACGTCCAAAAGGGTATACCGGTCGAGAATCTGGGAGATGGCGTTGCGTACATCGATCATGAGCATGCGCAGGCCACAGTGATGCTCGTCCGGACAACTACATCGCTCGTAAGCCGTTTCACTGGCGCAGCCGATGGGGGCGAGACGTCCGTCAATCAGGCGAACGACTTCACCAACCGTGATTTCTGCAGCGGGCTTGGCCAGACGAGCCCCGCCTTCTTTGCCGCGTTTGCTTTCGACGTAACCGGTCTTCCGGAGGTCTTGGAGAATGTTCTCCACAAACTTATAAGGAAGTCTCTCGATGTCCGCCAAGTCGGATACGGACACCACATCCCGTCCCAACTCCTTGGCGATGCCGAGTTGGATGAGGGTGCGGAGGGCGTATTCGCCTTTCTTGGTTAAGCGCATGACCATACTTAGATCCTAATGTACACTCCGCAAGTAGGAATTGGATTTATTTTTAGAATTGCCGCCTTTTTGGGCGATGAAGCAGTCATTCTTGGCTCCACGCTTCCACTTGCGCAGAAGGTCGTTTGCTAGCAAAGAAAGGCCACCCTTCTAAGTGTGCCGCTGCTTCCCCAATAGGGCTTCGCAGGTGCCCTAGCTCTGTCATTTCCACTCCAATCGCATTTCTATCCGGCACTCATGAAACGACCCATTCCCGGCGGCCTCCTTATTGCAGTCGAAGGCATTGATGGCGCGGGAAAAACCACGATCTCGGCGATCCTGGCCCAGTGGTGCGGCGAACGTGGCCTGCTCTGCGCATTATCCAAGGAACCCACGAGTCTGGAATGGGGAAAGAAACTACGTGAGTCCGCTGCCTCCGGCCGTCTGACGTTGGCGAATGAACTCGACATGTTTCATAAGGACCGAACCGAGCATACACAGACCTCCATTCAGCCTACGCTCGATGAGGACGGCATCATGATTCTCGACCGCTATTACTGGAGTACGGCCGCCTATCAGGGTGCCCGTGGGGCAGATGTAAATGAAGTCATTGCCTACAACGAGGCTAATTTCCCCGTCCCAGACTTGGTTCTGCTTCTCGATCTTCCCGTGGAGACGGGCCAGGAGCGCATTCGAGTCCGAGGCGATCAGCCAAACGCGTTCGAAGATGTAAGCGCGCTCAAGAAATGCCGGGAAATTTTCCTCCAGTTGCCGACCAAAAGCACCGCCCGGTACGTGTTGGTAGATGCCTCAAAACCGTGGCGTGAAGTTTCCAAGGAATGCTTGCAACATTTCAAAAATGCAGCCCAACAGAAGTGGTGGAAGTCTGCTCATACCCGGCCCATGAGTTCTGAGATTCCGGCGCTCTTTGGCAAGTGATGGTCGCGGCGCACCGCGCTGACAAAAAATCAGACCTTTAGTCAGAGAGAGGGTTAAATGGAGAGGCCGGATCTGGATTGGAGAGCGGCTCATGCCCATTCGCGGCGGCTCCTTTACGAACCGATAAGCCTTGAGCCCGCTTTTGCCGTGCTTCCCGAAAGAAGCTCTGGAGTACGCCTAAACATTCGTCCAGCAGCACGCCGCTGGTAATGGCGCTCTGATGATTGAGGTTCGGAGCCTGTAGCAGATTCCAGAAGCCCCCGGCAGCGCCACCTTTTGGATCTGGACAACCAAAAATGACGCGACGAATGCGGCAATGCATGATGGCCCCAGCGCACATGGGGCAGGGCTCTTTAGTCACGAACAAGTCGCAGTTCGTGAGCCGCCAGTCGCCCAGAGCGCTTTGAGCTTGAGTCAGTGCAATCATTTCGGCATGAGCCGTCGCGTCCTTGAGCGTCTCCACCTGATTCTCCGCGCGGGCGATGATTCGGCCCTCGTGAACGATGACGGCACCAATCGGAACCTCATCGTGCCTGGCAGCCTTTTTGGCCTGCCGGAGGGCTTCCCGCATGAAATGGTCATCTCCCGTGGGAGGCTCGAAGAAACTTCCGGTGCTGTCGTCCATGCTTCGCGCAAGCTACTGCATCTGGGAAGTTTCGCATCCCATTCTGGGGCAGGGCAATGTCGAGGAAGTTGCCTTTGCTGGAGTATTCGCCATATTCCCCGCCGTTCATGGATCACCTCGCCCCCCGCATACTCCCGTCTCTCCTGGCCGCCGATTTTGCCAATGTCGCCACTGAAGTCCAGCAGGCCGAGGAAGCAGGGGCAGAGTGGCTTCACCTGGATGTGATGGACGGTCACTTCGTGGATAACATCTCCTTTGGCCCGGCCATGGTGGCGGCGGTGCACCGGAACTGCTCGCTGTTCCTGGACGTCCATCTCATGATCCACCGGCCAGATCATTATCTGGATCGCTTCATCAAGGCAGGCGCAGGAAATATCAGCGTCCATGTGGAAGCGGAATACAATACCTCTGTCATGGAAACGCTGGAGCGCATCAAAGCGGCTGGTTGCAGTGCAGGCTTGGTCCTCAACCCGGCAACCCCTTTCGAAGCAGCAGTGCCTTACCTTCACCTCGTGAACCTGGTGCTCATCATGACGGTTGTGCCTGGTTTTGGCGGCCAGCCGTTCATGGAGGCTGAGACTATGCCGAAGCTACAGCAGGCGAAAGAATATCGGCAAGCCAACAAGCTCAGCTACCACCTCGAAGTAGATGGTGGCATCTACACGAACACTGCCCCAATCGCGAAGCAACACGGCGCGAATCTCTTTGTGTGTGGCACCTCGTTCTTCGGTCCCGTGGATCGGAAACAGGCTATGACAGACCTAAAGGCTTGCGTCGCCTAACCGACGACAGATCGTCCACTCGGTGCTATTCCGTCATTTCCACATGAACTGCGCAGGCAGCTGTGCGGCCATGGTCATCCAAGACATGCAGCTTCCACTGGCCGCCAGCGGCTTTCCACAGTAGCGGGCTCGCGGGCGCGGTGCTTCCGAGGAATTGACCACCCGCAAACCAAAACAGTGTGCGCACACCGGCGGCAGCTTCCGCCTGAAGCGGGATGGTCTGCTTTTTGGCATCGCTGGTGCGCAGCGTGTAAACAAGCCGAGGCTGGGGAGAGACGATCTTTGGCGCATTCTGCCCACTGGCCGTCGCCGCGAGCGAAGCGCTCGACTCAAAAGGGGGCGGCTCTCGACGAGGAACGCCCGCTTTGCGGAACAGTTCCAGTAAGTCTGGCTGCCAGAATTCGTAGACCTCGCGATGCAGATCTCGCTTGCCATCATCGGTCGCGACCCGCAGCCCTGTGGTCCTATCTACCAGCACTTCGCGGTGGATCTCACAAGGGGAAATGGGGGAGATGCCCGGGATAAACCAACCCATCCGACGATGCTGACAATGTGGTGCAGGCAACTGGCCGGAAACGGCGCAGAGCTCCACCTCCTTCACCCCAGCCGCAGGCTGATCTTTATGCCAGGGAAGGCGCAAGCGATGGAAGATATCGTGCAGCAATGGAGCGGCGCACTTCCGGGCAATGAAGGCCGGGTTGCCCTTGCCGTTGAAGTTACCGATCCACACGACGCATACGTAGTCTCCCCGAATGCCTGCCGCCCAGGCATCGCGAAATCCATGAGAAGTACCCGTTTTCCAGGAAATGGTGGGATCACTGAGGCCGGCCTCCGTTTCGCGAGAAGCCAACATGCGGCGGGTAAGAAAACAGGCTTCTGGAGAAAGCAACGCTGGCGGCATTGAGCTTTCCACGGATTCAGCACAAAACCGCAGTGTCCGAGGGCGGCCGTCATCTGCCAGCATGGAGTACAATGAGGCAAGCTCTTCCATGCTGACCTCACAGCCACCAAGAGGGAGGGCCAGTCCGTAGTACTCAGGCGGTTGTGGAATGGACACACCAGCCTGCTTCAGGAAACCATAGAGACCCGCTCCCTCCAATCTTCGACTAAGGGCTATGGCTGGGATATTGCGGCTGCGAAAGAGCGCATCCTCCGCGGGAATGGGCCCGGTGAATTCGCGGTCAAAATTTTCTGGATTATAACTTCCGTAGACGACTTTGCCGTCCCGGAGGAGGGTGCGCGGTTGGAGGAGCCCTTCCTGTAAGGCCAACGCATAAATAAATGGCTTCAACGCGGAGCCGGGCGAGCGACGAGCCAGGACACCGTCCACCTGGCCGAGGATGGCTTCTTCAAGAAAGCCAGCAGAGCCGACGTAAGCCAGCACTTCCCGGGTAGGCGCATGAACGAGGATGGCACAGGCATTGTTCAAGCCCACTTCGCGCCGCGCCAGCACATGATCTTTCAAGGCGGCTTCCATAATGTGCTGCTTCGCCAGATCCAGAGACGAGCGGACAGGGAAAATAGACGCCTTTTCTTGTTGGGCATTTAGAGAAAACAAATGCCGCGCGAGATGCGGCGCTTCCCGCGGAGGCTTGGCGTCAGGACGCAGCGTGAATGCTGCGTCCAGTGCATCCACTCGGAGTCCGTGGGCTTCCTGCCAGCGTTGCCAGAGACGGAACTGAGCTGAGGCCAGAGCAGGATTGCCACCAGTGATCTTGGGTCGCCTCGCCGTCGGACTTTGCGGCAGGACACTAAGGCTGACGGCCTCGCGGGCAGTAAGGTCCGCCGGAAGTTTGCCGCACCACAAGAGAGACGCCGCGCCCGCACCTTCCACATTCGCGCCGTAGGGTGCCATGTTAAAATAGGCCTCCAGAACTTCCGCCTTGGTATAATGCCGCTCTAGTTGAATGGCCCGCAGGATCTGCACTGCTTTACCCGGCACCGACCGCGTCCGCAGATCAAAACGCAGGCGGGCATGTTGCATGGAAATAGTGGAGCCGCCGCCCCAGGATTGTCCCAAACAACGTCCTGCTGCCGCGCGAACCAGAGACATCAGATTGATGCCGGGATGGTCCCAGAACTTTTTGTCTTCGAGGAGCAAGGTCGCCTCCTGGAGTGGTACACCAATGTTGGCGAGTGTTGTGTGAAGACGGTATTTGCCATCCGGCGTCAAAGCCAGGTGAACGATGCGACCATCCCGATCTGCCAAAGCGGCTGAAAAGGCAAACCCTGACGGGTAAAGGTCAGGCTTTGGGGCAAAAGCATAGACTGCAATCGCCAACAATCCCACTCCGCCAACTGCCAGCAGAGCTCGCCTTAACCAAGTCCGGCTCCAGATGAAGCGAAAGCTTCTACCGGCGGCAAGGAGTAGAATTTTCATGGCCTCACTGTGCAGGGGTCACCACAATCGATCCTGCCAGACCGCGCCCTTGAATGGCCTGGTCATACATCGCTTCCGCATACACTGGCGGGATGACAAACGTCCCGGCCGCAATCGGGTTGACGCGATAAGTGAAACTCTGCATCTCTCCCTTGCGGATGTTCAGAAAGAAGACATTCCGGTCCTCCCTCATCTCTACGAAGTCTGCGCCGGCAATTGTATTACGCCCGGGAGTGAGCGCACCCTGCTCGACCTCGAAGCTACCGGGCATGAGATCCAGCAAAGCGACGTTACTTTGATCCGCAGGACTGATATTGCGAATATTCAGGCGCACGGTGACACTCTCTCCGGTTTTCAATTGGGATACTGGCTTGCCATCAGCGCCGATGAGTTCCCGATATACTTCCAAACCATCATTAACAGGTTGCTTAGGTATGCCTTTGTCAAAACCGCTTTCGCTGACTTGGTAGAAGGCGCCGAGATCGCCACTGCCCTTCTCCAACTCAAAGCGCACCGTGCTGGCCTGCTCTCCGAAAGGAACATGCAGAAAACCGGGGGATGGAGGAATGAGTAACTTCAACGTATTGCCAGCATCCTTGGCCAGTTCGCTGATACTCAGACTGACGTCGCTCTTCTTTGCCAAGGCCGAGTAAGCCTTGAGCGCCATGATACTCAGGGCACTGCTCACCGTGTTGAAGCGGCGTTGGGAAATCGGTTCTGTGATGACCGCGATATCGTCATAACCCAATTTTAGTGCGGTGTCTGGAAAGTGTCGGCAGACTAAAGCAAAGGCCTCAGCCTGGCGCACTTTCGGATCGCTCCACCAGGTGCCCGCCCATGTTCCAAGAAAAGGCTTTTTCTCAGCACCACGTAAGTAGGTGTCCATCAAGGCACGCCCTTCTTTATCCTGTTTCAACAGCACGTAGGTGCTAGCCAGATAGGCGCCGGCCAGGGTGTTTTCCCACTTGCCAGCGTAATTTTTCTCCAAAGTATCCCGGAGGTTAAGGATGAGGTTCGTAGTGACTTCTCCATGCCTTGTGAGCAAATAGATGGCGGCAGCTTCGATGCCTGCATCCTCAACACTCGAGGGCGTCACGCGGGCCATCGCTTTCAAACGGCGGCGAGCACCATCAAGTACGTCTGCGGGAACTGCATACCCCGCGTCCTTTGCCTCGGTCAGGAACAGAGCCACATAAACGCTGAGGAAGTCCAACGCGTTGTTACACTCGCTGTCCCAATATCCAAATCCGCCGTTCCCGTGTTGCCTGTAGCGCAAGAGTTCAAAAGCGCGATCCAACTGCTCCACCGCTTCAGCCTTATCGAAGCCAAAATCTGCTTCATCCGCCAGAAGGAGCCGCGACATGGCGCGGCTGGTGATTTGCTCTGAACAACCGTGGGGATACTCCCGCAAATAAGCCTCAAGACCTCGCGCCAGACCGATCGGCAGTGTGCTCACGGCGGCGTCCGATTTTCGAAACTCCGGATAAATATCCCGATCCACCGGGATGTCTTGCTTACCCAGGCGGAAATAGCCGCTCTGAACTTGCGTGCGATAAGGAGCAGCGGGACGCACACTGAGCGTGGCGCTGCGTTGCACGGACTCCCCTCCTCCTTCAGCGAGGAAGACGAGCTCTGCACCGCCGAGAGAACTCTTCACACGGAGTTGGAACCGCGCGGTGGCTTCCTTGCCCGGTGCAGCAGGCACCTGCACCTCGGCGGGTGACAGGAACTCCAGGAATTCATTGGCGGTGGCTTTGAGAAAAACAGCGGCGGGGGCAGTTGGTCCCTCCATATTGTTGGCAACCGTGACACTGGCGGTGAATTCATCTCCGGGAGCCGCAAAGAAGGGCGCATTCGGGGTGAGCACAAACGGTCCGCGCACCGTGCTCTGGGCTTCAGCGGTGCCAACACTATCGTCAGCAATCGCCACGGCCATGATCTTAAGGCTGCCTGCGAAATAGTCCGGCACGTCATACGTCACTTCCTGACGATCCGGCCCTGCTTCGATGATCCCACTCCAATAAACCACCGGAGCTTCCTTGCGCCTTTTGAAAGGATTAAGATGCATCTTCAGAGGCACGTCTTCGCTACCACCGAAGGCCTTCTGCTTGGTAAGCAGGGAGAACTCTGGCAGGATGAGGTCGAGGATCTGTTCACTCTCCACTTCCAGCCCACGCTTCCGCATGAAGTGCTTTAGCGGGTCGGGCAATTTGTAGTTCGTGACCTGTTGAATGCCTTCATCCACCGCATAAACGACAATTCGGCTCGGCTTGGCGGACTGGTAGCCGATAGTGAGTGTGTCACCCGGTTTGACGAGCTTCGGCACATCCAGGGTCACGGCCATGCGACGCTTGTCCACGTCGACACCGAAGGGCTGCACCGCATAACTGAGCGGGCTGGTGAAGATTTCGGGCGAATCGAGGGAACGAACGAACGACACATTAAGGTAGCCGGTCCCCTCCATACCCTGCGGCACCGGAATGCTGTGGGTAGCGTCAGGCGTGGCCTGCTTGATCCACTGCCATCCCAACACCTTCTCGCGCTCAATCGTCGCCAGACCTGCGCCAGTGAACGGGGCACGTAAACTGAAGCCAAGCGTGCTTCCAGTGGCCAATTGGGTGCTAGCCAGTTTCATTTCGAGCTCGGCGTCACGTTCCAGGCTGCGCTCAGCATCACCCTTGCCGACGACCGTGAAAGGGGTAGCGCAGACAATGTTGTTTTCAGAATCGAGGAGCTCGAATCGATATTCGCCGGGCTTGTCCGTCGGCAGGACGAAAGGTGAGCCTCCTGCTGCCACACTGAATATCCCTTCCTTGTAGGTCTGCTCGCGCACCGTGGACACATAGGCGAAGCTGCCACTCTCCTGTTTTGCCAGGACGGACACGTGTCGAATCTGGATGATGCGCTGCCGCAAATCGGGCAAGGCCGTGGACTTCAGGTCCGGCGTTAGTGCCAGCAATTGCAGGGAGCGCTGCCCATCCATGCCGATGTAGCGGATATCACCATCCGCCTTCCACCCAACAACATATGGCAGTGGAGCGATGAGAATAGACTTCGCGCCGCGCACACCGCGTCCTCCATCCGCTTCAAAGCCTTCTGCAAAGAATTCCGCACGGAAGAGACCATCGCTAAAGCGCTCCAATGCCAGGTCAAATTCGGTCTCGCCTTTTGCATTGGTGATTTGTTCGCCGAGTTCGATCTCCTGCCCTGCTTCGGCGCTCTCCTCTTCCTCGTCATCACTTTTCTCTTCTTTCAGGCGATTGTGGAAGGTGAAGTCCGGATATTGCTCAAACGCAAAATCTCCAGGACTTAGCGAGAGTTTGCCCGTCACACGGCGCTTCTCTGCCGCCATCCCAAAGAGGGTCTGTAGGCTGACCGTCGCCTTCACATCCTTGGGTTGAACCCATCCGGCAGCAGGCGCCACGTTCATGGCAATTTCCAGCTTCATCCGGTCTGGCTGAAAATCTTCGACCCTAAAGGCAGTGCGGTTGATGAGAACGCGCGTGGCCTCATCACTGGCATCTGGCAGCAGGAACAATCGCGCCGTGTAAGTCCCGGTTGAGCTGTCTTCCGCGGTGGTCACCTCAGCGTCAAAGAATCCACCTTCAGGCAACGTGATCGTCTGCGTATCCACAATCTGATCGTGCGAATCCAGGACTTCCAGCACTAGGGGTAGGCCTTCGGCGACACCTTCCCAATCCCGCCTCTTCACGACGCCCGCGATATGCACCGCATCTCCGGGACGATAGACTCCACGCTCGGTGAAGAGATGACCATCCAGCGTCTCTTTTTCAGAAGCCAGAACGCCTTCTGTATCAAAGCGGGAAAAATCCAGCAGCCGGTCCGCGCGATCGAAAGGCAGAAACGCAACGTCATTTCCTTGCCGCGCCAGCACGGCCACAGGAAGCTTTTCCCTCCGCAGGTGCGAGACATTGGGAAGGCTGATGTGGCCTTGGGAGTCCGTCACACCTTCATGCAGGAACTCACCATTCTTCGCGAGGACGATGATCTTCACGCCAGCCGCCGGTTCACCACGGCTCAGACTCTGCACAAAGAATTCACGAGTATTGTCCGCATTGCGTTTCATCAGTAGTCCGAGATCCGTAACAAGGATGAAACGTTTGGCGGTGACGCTCTCACCCAAGCTGACCCATTTCGATTCCGTTTCTTCTTTGTCGTCAGGATCTTCACGAGAGAGGAGTTCGTCTTCCGTCATCGGGCGCACACCCTCCACAGTCAGGAAATAGAGACCGCGGGAGGCATCGGGGTCGCTGGCATCAGGTGCTGCCAGGGCTTGCGCAAAGTCGAGTGCAGAGAAGCCTGCCTGGTATTCGTTCGCCATCGCCACGGGCCGCACCTCACGATGCACCCGCGAGATGTTGTTCTCATCAAAATCGATTTTCCAATACGGAGAAGCAAAGTCTCCTTCGGTCAATCGTGCCAGGTGGTTGATCTGGCTAAAGGGCACTCGGGCCATGGTGATGCGCAGATGCTGCACCCCGCGGTATTTTAGATTCAGTTTCTTCTCTCCGCTCAAAGCGAGCAAAGCGCCAGAACCGAGGATTTCTACCTCCTTTGGCAAATTCGGCACGTCTTCAAGAAAACTTAGATCTCTGCCCAGTTTAAATCCACCGAGGGCCTTTACTCCTTTGGCGACACGTAGGAAGACTCGGCCCTTTGGAGTGGCAGGGATCTTGAAGGCATGCGTAGTCGCCATAGGCGTGTCGCCTTCTGCCTCAGCCTCTTGGGCTTTCAGTGGCAGAGGTTTTGACGCCGCCAGTATCTCTGGCGTGACCTCGCCCGCATTGGGCCAGCCATAGTCTTCTTCTGCTTTGCCAGCTTTAGTCGCGGGTTTGTCTTTCGGCAGGATCCAGGCACTTGTGTGTTTCGCCAATTCTTCCGTAGTGACGTAGCCATCTGTGTTCACAAAGATGAACTGCTCCGGATCACCTTCATCGGTGCGGACAATATCCGTCGAAGCACCAGCCACCGAAAAGCCGCTGTATTCATCCGGCACGCGCACTTTCGCTGTAACGGGAGCCAAAGTCGTCTGGCCGCCAATGGTGGACTGCAACCCCTTCGCGAGCGTCACATTCACGAAATCTTCCTTCTCTGGAACGGTGATGCGAGTGCTGCGCAACCAGTATTGGCGCTGATGCGCTCCTTCCGTGAGTGTGAAATAGGAGTCCGGCTTCTTACCTTTGAAGTCGAAGACCGGAGTCTTGCCCAAAACATCGAGCGAAAGACGCTTTTGAACCTCCTCCTTCGCTACGGGATGTGTGAAGCTATACTCCACCACGATCTGATGAATCTCCGGGTCCTTCGGATCTGTATAGAACTCCGATTTCACCACCTTCGGATCGAACTCTGCCGTTGCGAATTTCCAGGTGGTCTGCTTCAGCTTCGTGGAAGGCGGCAACGCAAAAGTCGTTGTCAGTTCATAAGCCGTGCCCGCCGGCCAGTCTTTGGCCGGTTTGAAAACGAGATTCTTGTCATCCGCCCATGTCCACTCTCCGTCCACAGACGGACTCAGCTTGATGGCGTTGATGGCAGGTTTGCCAACGGCTTCAACCGGGGCCACCGAGCCTGAGAACTCCAGCACAAGATTTTGCGGCACCAGTTTGTCCTTCACAATTGGGGTGATCCCCGGAATGGTGACCTTCCCAGAAATTTCCCGGCTTTCCACGAGCGCTTTGGGCCGCGGCTTGTGTCTTTCCCACCATTGCTGCCCGTACCAATTTCCGGCTGCAATGACGCCCCCCAACAAGATAAGGCCTACCCACACCCCCGGATGGCGCCGCATGTGGTCATACAACCCTACAGAAGATCGCCTCAGCCATGGAGGCGGGTCATAGTTTAAATCTCCGAGAACCGCGCGGGAAAGCCGACCCCAGTTGCGCGGCAGAAACAAAGCCAGAAGGCGATACATAGAATGGTGCTGCGTGCATGTAGTAATCGACAACGTTGTGACAGACAAGAGCCGTGGAGAAAATTTGATTTCCCGGATTTGGCCCCCGGTCGAATCTCTGCTACTCTAGGGCTGCCATGACTACGCTCACTGAGATTGAAGTACAGGCTTTGCAACTCCCTGAAGCGTTTCGGACTAGGGCGGCGCTGATTGCCTAGGTCCAGATGGCGAATTTGCTGGCACAGGTGAGGCCTTGATGCGGTTCCACCATTCTCCATTGACGGCCCGCGCGAAATCTTCTACGGCTTCCTTTCGTACGTTACCCGCCATGAAAGCACTGACCCTCGTCGCGCCCTCCACCTTTGAATTCGGCGATGCACCGAATCCTGAACCGCAACACGGGGAGGTACTGGTAGATGTGAAGGCGTGCGGCATTTGCGGGAGTGATCTGCACGGTATGGACGGCCGCAGCGGCCGACGCATTCCTCCTATCATCATGGGCCATGAAGCGGCTGGAGAGATCACTGCCGTCGGAGACGGTGTTTCGGGCTGGGCCGTGGGCGACCGCGTCACCTTCGATTCCACGGAGTTCTGTGGGGAATGCCCCGACTGCAAAGCAGGCTTCGTGAACCTATGCAAAAATCGCAAAGTGCTCGGCGTGTCTTGCGCGGACTTCCGGCGGAACGGCTGTTTCGCGGAGCAAGTGGTTCTGCCTCAGCACATCCTCCACAAAATCCCCGCAAACCTCCCTTACGAACAGGCTGCGTTCGCTGAGCCTGTGAGCATCGCCTTGCATGCAGTGAATCTGGCCCCTACGCCGAACGAACTAGCGAGCGCCCCTGCGGAACGGCAGGAAAATGCCGTGGTGGTGGGAGCAGGACTCATTGGCTTGTTGGTGATGCAGGCGCTGATCGCACGCGGTTGGGAACGCGTGTGGGCCGTGGATTTGGATGACTCCCGCCTGGCGCTGGCCAAAGAACTGGGAGCCGCCGGTGTCTTTAATGCCAAGGAAGAAGGCTTGGGTGCCAAGCTTCGCGAACTGGGCGGTGGCGATGGCATGGACGCCTCCTTCGAAGTAGTGGGCGCCGCCGCGCCGCTGGAACTGGCCATTCGATCGGTTCGCAAGGGCGGCACGGTGGTGCTGGTAGGAAATCTCCAGCCCAATGTCCCCTTTCCTCTTCAAGAAGTGGTGACACGCCAGATCACGCTGCGTGGTTCCTGCGCTTGTGCGGGAGAATATCCCGAAGCAATCCGCCGCATTCAGGACGGAAGTATCAAAGTGACACCGTTGCTTAGTGTAGTCGCCCCCCTCCAGGATGGAGCCGAATGGTTTCACAAGGCCGTGCAACCCGGTAATGGCCTCCTGAAGGTAATACTCACCCCCCAAGGCAGCTAAAGCGTCAATGCCTAGCGCTTCTCTTCCCAAAGCGGAGAGCTGACCATCGCTCCTCGCTCATCCGTCACGGTAAAGAAGTACATGTCGGTGCCAGCGGGCGGCGCTGAGGCGGAAAGATCATCGCCTTTGATTTCCGCGGGGACGGTGGTCCACTCCCGCTTGTTCACATCGCCACCGGGTTGAGCATAAACGAACGCAGCTTTGGTCAATGCCGTTTGGTGTTGCACCCTCGCAGTGGCCTTTTCACTGGCGACTGAAGGCAAATCTTTGATTACGGGAAGCGGGTTTTCGCCGTTCACGCCAAGTTTGCTGTCGATAAATAATCCGATCTCCAAGGGCTTCCATCCCACCTCATGGCCGTGAGGCATTTTCACCTCGATGCGGATATTCTTGGGCGCTTGGGTGACGACGTTAAAACTCTTCATATAGCTGTTCAGCCAATAGTGGGCGTCATTTGTGCCATTAACGAAGAAGATAGGCACGCTACAGCGAGGCAGATGCGACCCCGGATCGTATTCTTTGACCCACTTGGCCGTAAGTTCAGGGCCTAGCTTTAGAAATTCCCCCAACCAACTGCTGTGTTCCTGGAGGAACCCGCAGCCATAGATGGGCACCGCGGCTTTGAAACGATTATCCACGGAGGCGACGATACAGGTGGTGTACCCACCCCAGGAGATGCCGGTCACCGCCGTGCGATCCGCATCCACATAAGGCAAACTGCGAATCAGCGAGTGTGCGAGTATGGCATTCGAGACTGCATGGTAAGGCCAATCGTCACTGCGGTCTTCCGTGCGAATGGTGTCAAATTTTGCGATGTGGCTTTGATCAGGGCCGCCGTCCAGCCAGCGTGTTCGCACCTTGTTGTCTTTCTCATCCGGGCGCATGCCTGCCAGATCCATGGCAATAGCCACGTAGCCGCGCTTCGCCCAAAGTTCCGCCCAGACTTTAAAAGCAGTGCCTCCGCCCCCATGAATCAGAACAATCCCGGGAAGTTTTCCCGAGGGCGGTTGGGAACTTCCCTTCACCGTTTCAGGAGTGGCGAAATAAGCGAACACTTGAGTGGGTTTGCCTTTGAAAGGTTCACCCGTGTAGCTCAGCGCATGCACAGGCGACTGCTGATCCACCCAATGATAGGCCGGAGCCTCGGATAGCTTCTTTAGGTCCCAGATCGCATTTTCTGGCGTTTCGGCATAGCCTAGAGCAGCGACGGAGAGCCACGATGCTACGGCAAACGGACTGGAGAAAACCCACAGGAAAGGCAGACTGAAACGGCGCATAGAAGAAAAGCAAAACGCCCTGCCGCCAGAGAGGCTTGCAGGCATTGTGGAATATTCCTAATCCTCGTCTTCGTGGACAATATTAGGCACACCAAGACGCTTACGGCGTTCTTCCGGCGTGAGGAATCGCATGGCCGCCACAGCGCGATGAAACTTTTCCCAATCCCCGTCACACTTCTCATAGAACCGCGTGAAAGCGGGAACCAGATCGTGATAAGTGGACAGCGCGGCGAGGCGCGCATTGTTGAACTCTATTCTTTCAAGCGTCCTGGTTTGGAGCAATTTCTTACGCTTCGACGCACTGAGATTTCGGACATCAGCATACTCCACCAGCATTTCGTCAAAGATGGCCTCCTTCATTTGGCGCAATTTCGCGTCCGGCATTTGGCCATGCTGAGTATAAAGCTTCCTCAACGCCTCCCGCTTTTGGAACATCATGGCGAGGGCGCGCCGATGCAATTGCAGGTGCCGTTCATACTTGGCCAACTCACCGGGCTTACCTGAAGCTTCAAGCCACTGACGAACTCCTTCCTGGCCGACGGCAGTGGCATAAGCCTCATTGAAATCGGTATCTCCACTCGCGAAGAAGCGCCCATGCGTCAATTCATGAAAAACGGTCTCAGCCAGTTCATGATCTTCATCAAAAATGAAGGTATTCAGGATTGGATCCGGCAACAACCCCAGTGTCGAGTACACCCGCACTCCGCCTTTCATCACGTCTAACTTTCGCTCACGAAGCTTGGCTACCTCGCTTTCAGCTTCAGCTTCTTTGAAGAATCCGCGGTACTTAAGTTTTCCCAGGAAGGGATAATTCCAGGTCTTGGACTCAAGAGAAAACTCGGGCGATGCATAAACAACCCAAACCACATACTTACGGTGCAAATCGGTGTAGCTTCGGTATTGCTTGTTCACCGGCAGTTTTAACTTCTTCGAAGCGAACGTGCGCAACTCGTCCACCAGTACCAGCCGTTTGCGCAAAGTATCCGCGGTCTGAGGATCCCGCTTCACTTCCTCCACAGGACGTGCCTCGTTCAGAATCTGCATCTGCCCTTGGATCGCCTGGCCGTAGAACTTCAGAGTGCTGCACGAGGTACAGCCTGAGAGAATGAGCAGAACTGCGAGACCTCGCCAAGATTGGCTCATACGGGATCAGGCGAAGGTTGTGCGCTTTTACGGCGGGCCAGTAAGGCTTGCCACTTCGAGATCAACCTTTGCAGACTTGGCCCAAGCATAATCTCCTCCACTTCTCGACCCGTGAACCAGCGAAGTGCCAGACTCTCGTCGCTTAGAGTCTCAACCTCACCTTCAGGTGCAATCAAGACGTACCGAACGTCATAGTGAAAATGAACAGGTTCCCCTCCCCGAGCCGGTATCTCATGAATATCCAAATCAAAAGGACGCGAAGAAGCCAATATCAATCCTGGAATACCACACTCCTCCAAGGCTTCCCGCTGCGCAACGCGCGAGAGATCTTCATCGCCATCGCAATGTCCGCCGAATTGTAGCCAACGATCCAACTTCTTATGATGGTGCAGAAGCACTTGCTCTCCATCTGAACTCACAACCAGAGCACTTCCCGTGAAGTGCCCTGGAAAACAGGAGCGCAGAAAACAGTCGGCTCGCGAGTCCAGCAGCATCAACATTCGGTCCCGATGAGGAATCTCTTCCGCGCGTTGGGACAAATCCATGCTCTGCAAAAGAGCGCGAAACTCGTGTCGGTCCATGGCGGCACGTAAACGAGAAATGATTGGCCGTCCATCATGGAGCCCGAAAACTCGACGGAAACGCCGGACGCCCACGCGTGGATCGCGCGGGCGCCGACTGAACAATACCTAGCCGCCCTCTTAGCCTTTCTTCAGAAGAACATCTCCCAAACTAAAGATCGGTCCGTAGATGCAATAGACCAGCAGGCCCACCATGACTCCGAGAAACATCATGGTAATGGGTTCCAGTATCTTGTCGATCTGGCCAGCGATCCCATCCAGCTCGTCCTCGTAGTCATCAGCGATTTCGTTGAGCATTTCCGTGCCAGAGCCTGTTTCGGAGGCAAGTTCAATCAAACCGCAAATGCTGCGGCCGTCGCGGCCAAGCCAATGCGATTCAATAAGAAATGCTTCGTGAAGGGTGGTGCCGATTGCGATGTGATCCGCAAGACGCTGGAAGAAGGTGCGATAGTGCCAATGCCAGGCTGAGTTTGCAGTGATCTCCAGAGCCCCGGAGAGGCGCACATTCGCCTCCACCAACATGGCCAAGGTCCGGAACGTCAAGGCTGCTGCCGACTTGCGGACAAGGTTTCCCACCACGGGAAGTTTCAAAAACAGGGTTTGGACAGCAGGGATAGCCGATATTTTTCCCCAGTTCTTGAAGAATTGGTAAAGGCCAAAGATTGGCAGCAACACCAACCAAGGTTGATGCAAAAGGATATTGGAAAGGCCCAGCAGGATCTTGGTGCCCATGGGGACCACCGCGTTCATCTGGGTGTAAAGCTTTTCCATCGCTGGCACGAGAGTGAAGCTCATGATGATCACCACACCCACGCCCAGCACTAGGACGATGGCGGGGTAGATCATGCCGGTCTTCAGCTTCTTAATGATCCGGGCAGTCTTCTTTTGCGAGTTGCCAATACGTTTGCAGACCGGACCTAGCTGACCCGCCTCTTCACCCGCCACGACTAGATTATACACTTCCGGGGGAAAGACCGTGGGATGCTTGCCAATGGCATCACTAAATTTTTCGCCGATCGACAGGTCGTACACCATCTCGGCGATGGTCCCACGATACTTGGGTGAACTGACACGGCTGGCCTGGAGTTGAAGACTTTTGATGACGCCAATGTTCCGTTCGAGGCAGCGTCCAAGGCCGCCGAAGAACTTCACACGGTCCTCCAGGCTGTCCTTGGGCAGGGTGAGACGGTGAATAGCCTCATCCACGCCCGTGATGTCCTCGATCGTCGCGGTTTCATTGGCAGCCACCGCGGCGCCGATGAGGGCTTTTTCATGGGTGTCTGTATCCACAATGGTCTGCAGCGAACCGCGGGCCTGTGCGTTTGTGATGGAGACTTTTTTAAGCATGACGGCAGAACAGTTGAAGATGAGCGAAGGGGTATGGACAACTTGAAATGACGGCGAGAACTAGCGGGATTCAGGGCGATAGACTGTAATTTGAGTGGTGCGGTTTAAGCTTGCCCCCTGCGGGTTCTCGACCACTGCGGTTACTGTAATCGTTTCCATATTCCCCATGGAGTTGGCCATTGCGGTAGTAGTCGCCGTTCCAAAGGTTACAGCGTTCACACCCGACTCTACCACGGCATTACCAATGCATTCGTTGTTGGTAATCACGGGCAGGATACCTAGTGCCTGGGTAGGGGTTAACCCGAGCTGCCAAAGCCGGGCCGCATTCTCGATAAACGTAACGCCGACTGTGCCGCTCCGCGCGGTATTTTCAGCGATGGTCATCGTCCCAACGGCCTTAATGGATCCGCCCAACACCGTGCCGAGAATGACGGAGGCCACCAACACCTCAACCAGAGTGTAGCCTGCGGCTTTTTTCCTAGTTGCTTTGTACGTTCTCATTATTGGTCAAGGATTGTATCAAGCCACCCGTCTCGCGGCAGGACCGTGAGAAGGTTGGCGGCGTTCGTGCTATCAGATTCCTGATTCAGGAAGAAACGGCTCGTGGCGGAAGTGTAGCCGGTGCCACCAACAAAAGTCCAATTGGTGCGGATACCTCCGTAAAGGTTCACATGCAGCAAACTCGAACCGGTGTATGGGTAAAGATAGATAGCCCGGTTTTGATTGATGAAATGGATGCGCCAGTCAAGGTTCGCTGTGGTGGGCGTGCCCGTAATGTTTGCAGCGGTCATCCATCGATATGAGATACTGGTACTGGACGTGCCGGTTCCAGAGACAAGGACGATGGGGCGGGGACATTCTCCCACAAAGCACACGTCTCTCACAGTAGCCGAGTCCAGCCAGATAATGACTGGAGTCAGTTTCCACCCGGTCCCATCAGCTCGGTCAGCGTAGTCAGTCTGAGTTGATGAACCTTCAATGATGACCTGCTCTGCGCCGCCTGTGACACGAACATGGCGGTCCAGGTTCTTGAGACGAATGTTCAGTGTGTAAAGCCTGCCTGTGGAAGAAGTATCGACCGTGGTTGTGCGGTAGCCACCGCTGGATGATGACGGGAGAGGCGTGAAACTGGGCCGCAGCGCAGCCGTATTTCCCGTCGTGGTGGTGGAGTTTGTCAGCAATCCATTCCCTGGGGTGCCTGTGTTGGTTCTATAAATCGGTTGGCCGACAATGTAGAACGTAGTGGAATTGGGATAGTAACCGATCGAGTTTGCGGGAGTTGTTGAGTTGTAATACCCGGTTCTAACCTTGGCCGGAGTGGTCCCAAGCGCAGATGAGGATGTCGACGTCCCACTCGCAAAGGTCGTGCATTCGACCCATTTGGTACCATCTTCGTTACCTTCACTGTTGTAACGCATGATATGGGAAATCGATCCCGGAGTAAAATTGCTGTTGTCGATCATGTTGAGGGATCCATCCAATTGCGCCGCCCTTGCTCCATCACCTTCTTTGCCCCCGTCATTGAAAATGGGATACGCAGGAAAATTAGGCGGCATAAGCGAAGCTGAACCCGCGCTATTCAGCGTTGTATTCAGTGCAGTCTTCGTCATATTCAGCACACCCGTGGCTTTCACTGAAGCGACGTTCGCGGTGCCGTCCTGGATAATCACGCGTCCCGCGACGTTAAGACAGGAGGCAACATTGTAACTGGAACCGCTGTCCGAGGCATACACGGTGAGAAGATCTCCCAATAGAGATCTGGGATAGCTGACCAGATTGCTCAAAATTTTCAGATCGCCCAGGTTCTTTGGGTTGGAAAAGGAATACGGGGCCTCATACGATCTGAGGCTGAACATGGAAAGCGTTTCGTCATAGCGGGACCCTGCCGTCTGGCCGCGGGTGACATTGTTGAATTTTGTAATAGCGGCCGTGCTAGTGAAGGTCTCTAACCCAGGCGACTCAACATTGCTGGCATAAATTCCGAAAGGTTGAGACGTCAGTTTAAAGCCATTCAGCACGGCAGATCCTTCGGTCAATCCGTCGATATACGAGACCGCAAGCTGCCGCGCTACCTGGTGTCTGAATTTGAAATTGTAAGCATACTGTTGCGTCATGCCGGACGCATAGAGGCCGGTAAGACGTCGCGCGGTGGCCTGCTTGTTGGTATCCGCCTGCCGTAGTCTTGTGGCCAGGAGAGAAATCCAGCAAGTAAGGCCAAAACCTCCCACCATCGTGCATACCAGCACAAGAACCAGCGAACCTCCCTTGGAACTGAATCGTCGCATGTAAGATTGGCGATGCATGGTATTTGGATTTACGTGGACGGGAACATCGGCACGGTGAACATGAAGGACGTGCGTCCACCCATGTGATTGTAGAACTTACGAGGGTCCGAACTGGAGATAGAAGGATTGGGATCCGCAAGTGATGGCTTGGTGCTTTCCGACGTTCTCCCCAGCGGAAGACGCAGCGAGTCTTGGGAGGGATCTGGCCAAAACATGAGGAAAAACGGTTTTTCCTGAGCGATCTTAAACATGTCGATCGCAGAACCTTCGTTGATCACTTTACGTGTTTGCCGTTCGAAAGAGATGATTGAAGGCGACCACTGGTCGGTGCCTTCCTTGGAAAGAGGGAAAACGACATCGTAAACAGCTGAGGGCTGACCACTCCAACTGGTGGTCGCATTTACATAGCGGCGCAGAGTGACATAATACCCGACGAGGGCATCTGTGGTGGGGTTCCTGGCTTCGACCACATCGAAGTCATAGACAGCCAGAACAGGAATGGTTGTCGTATTCCCAGAGTAACCCAAAAAAAACACAGAGTAGCAATGCACGGTTAGGGGCGGGTAGTTACGGTAGGAAGTGAATCGTGCCGCGCCGGTCGCGGTCGCCGTGACGGAGAGCAAATAATTGCGGAATGCCTCCGGCGTATCCAGTGTCGTTGTTGAGGGAGGCGCAGGAATGGAAGTCGGGCGCAGGATGTTAAAAACCCCCATGTTGCGTGCTAGTGGAAATATCGCCACGGCTTCGCGCATATCGTACTCCACACGATCCCGAAGATTTTCCGCCTGACCCGCAGCGCTGAAATTAGGCGCAAGCAGGAAAGACTCGGTTGTAGTACTCGTGCTTGGATAGTTTGCGGGATAGAAATTATTTAGCGCCCCTGTGGGCAGTTTCACGCTTACCACATTGGAATACTGTTTGGTCCCGAGGTTGACCGCATAGATCACCAGCGCTGCAACACCTATCACTACGCCTGCAATGGCACTGGCCACCAGCATTTCGGCCGCGGTAAACCCCTTTGGCCGAAGGCGTTTGGAGTTGAAGAGTTTGTTGATCATCACGGTAGGTGAAAGAATTATTTCAGATGGCGCCGTTGCGATTTAGGGGCGGTTCATTAGGGAGCGCTGCTCGCAAACTTGGCGATGATGTCCACAGTGCCCGTGGCGCCTTCCCATACTGCGAGGGTGTTGCCGCTCACATACCCTTGGGAGGCGGCAATCGTCCCATAGCGAACGACCAAAGTGTAGGTTACTGAGTCGATGGTCACTGCATAGTTCGTCACAGGATTCGCAATAATGCAGTAGTCAGCGTCCTCATCATTATTCTCTCCACTGTTGACCGTGTTCTCCAAATCCAAGTAGATATCCGATCCAGTGGAGGTAATCCCTGGGCTCGTCATGGTAATGTCTAGATGGAGCCAGAGCCTGGATGCACCCGTACCTGAGTTAATGGTCCCGTTCTTATACAGGATCTGTCCGATCTTGAACTCCTTGTCCGGTGGCACATTCGTGAAAGTAGATTGGCGTTGGAAGGTAAAGCTATTGCGTCCGTTGCTGCTGCTGGAGGCAGCAGTTCCGTTTTGTTCCACTACGCTGTCGGGATTGGTATTGTTCCTGTCGGACTTCATACCGTTTGGACCCGTACTCGCATTCCATTTTGCCTGCACTAATCCGGTGAAGGAAGGGACAAGGTAATAATACTTTTCCGTACGGATCGGACTGTCCAGATATAGCGCTGTGTTGGTAGATACATTCCTGGCATCCACCGTCGTTCCGGAAGTGACGCTAAACGAGCCATTGTAGACCTGCCACGCACCTCCGTTGATCCGATACATCGTAACGCTGGAACCGCCGGGAGCACCGTTAGGAATGATGAAAACTTCACTCGGAAATAAAGATAGGAAATAGATGCCGCCAGGGGGAGCAATGACCGGCGTGGGCAGCGCAATAGCAGTGGAGGTCGGACCTGTGGTTCCTCCGGTGGTGGTGCCGCTCGTGGTAGTGCCGCTTGTCGTCGTTCCACTGGTGGTGGTCCCGCTCGTAGTCGTTCCACTGGTCGTTGTCCCACTAGTTGTAGTACCACTAGTTGTAGTACCACTAGTTGTAGTACCACTAGTTGTCGTTCCGCTGGTCGTGCTGCCACTGGTCGTTGTGGGACCCGGAGCCTCGTCATAGGTATTGGTCATGTCCACGATTGTGGGACTGACGGGGCGCAGGTCCGCTACAGCTGCATTATTGGCAGAGGCCCAGACCCAGCCGTCATCTTTGTTATAGAGGACGTTCGTAGCGGTTCGCGTCTGCGTGCCATAGTTAGTCGTGGCGTATGCATCATCCAGGTAGAATTCGGTAACTGCGGCGCTCGAAGGCGTGCTACTCAGATCGAATTTCTTGGTCGTGTTATTCCAAACCGCATACGTGGTGGTGGCAGTTGAGCCCGAGGAGGCCACCGTGCGCGTGCGGAGACGCACATCCACACTACGCCCAGTGAGATATCCCGCCTGTTGCTTGGCGGTTGTGGTCGACATAGTAGCCTTCAGCTTGTCGATAGCGGCCTGAGCAGTAGTAACGCCGGTCATGGATCCACCCTGGGAGACATACACGTGGATCAGCTGATTCAGCTTCATCACGTCTGTTTCCAGTCGTGCCGTCCGGACACTTGTGGTCCCGCCGCTCAGAGTGCTGATCACGATGCCAGCGAGGATCCCGATCACGCAAATAGCGATGATCATTTCTGTCATCGAGAACCCACGCCGCGAGGAGCGGCGCCGCGTTGGAGATTGTGAAAGGTGAGACAGCATACCGGTTGAATGAGCAGTTTAGTTGCGGCAAGACTACGGGCGTGAATCAGTCCCCTCTGTAGGAGGCGAGTTTTCGCGATTCATCGCTTGATTCCAGGTCTTGTGGATAAAGTCCATGCCATCCAGGCTTTTTCCCTGTGAGTTGTTGCCAATGACACCATCCTTCGAGGCGCCGCGTTCTTCACTTTCCGGCTTCATCACACCCATTTTCGCCACTTCTTTGTCTTCCTCACCTTCCTTACCTTTGCGGGGCTTCTTGGCGCTAACCTGGCCTTGCATCACATATTTTACATTGGCGCGAAGATCCATCGGCAGCGTGAGGATACGCGGAGGAAGGCCTGAGACCTTCTTCTCCACCCACAGCAGTTCAATGCTGTCCTCCTTGATTTCCTTGACCTGAAGGTCGAGAGTTTGTTCGGGAAGAAGATGAGGCAGTATCCGGCCCGTCTCCAACACGATGTCACCCAACATAACATTGATCGCGCCGTTCTTGCCGCGAACGCTGCCGACAACGCGGAGTCCTTCCAGGCGCTTGCGGATTTCGTTTTCTTCACCCTCAGCTTTGACCGTGATGTTATTTTTGTTGCCGGTGGCAAAAGGATTTCGTTCTTCAGGCAGTACTTTTTCGGCAGTCTTGTCGTCGGGCTTGAGCAGCGTGTACTGAACTTCCTCAGCGGCTTCTTGCTGCGCAGGAGGCGCATCGGGCGGTTGCAGACCGCTACTCTGCGGAAAGGCAGTAACCGCGGGCAGCAAGCAGAAAAGGGGAACAATGAGTTGAAAGCCTCTCATACTACTTAGATTTCTTGGATTTCTTTGCCTCAGGGGCTTCGATTGGTGCCGGAGGCTTCGGAGCCTCGATCAGTGGAAGTTCCACATTGAGTTCGAGATTGATTTGGCGCCCGTTCTCCCCCTGCTTGATCCGGCATGCAGTCATGCGGGCCAACGGCAGGCGGCGTTCGAGGTCGCCCAGCCAATTCAGTGTTTTTGAATACTCATCCTGCACGATGATGGTTCCCTGAAGCACTTTTGACATCATGCCATTGTTAGGAATCGTCTTTACGTCGAATTTCTGGGTCAGAATGAAAATACCTGTGCTTCGGAGAACGCTATTGATTGCCTGCTCTGCGTCCTGGGGGCTCTGAAAGCGGCTGATGATAGGTTCCCAATCCTTCAAAAACTGACGGAGGTTCCTGGTCTTTGCCTCCACAAGTGTATGAGTGATTTCCTGCGCTTTCAGTAGGGAATCGGCAGTCACGCGCGTCCCGTCGGCCTCCTCGGCCTCCTTTTGGCTCGCAGAGTTTCGCTTTTGGATGGTCTGCCCGCCATAGGCCAGGCAGGCGATCACCATAATGATCAGGACGCAGGCTAGTTTTTGACCGTTCATGTTCGTCAGAGGTTGAACTACTTTGCTTGCCAGACCAGCATGGTCTTGTATTCCAGGTTTTCCCCGTTCTTCAGCTGTTGGGTGTTGAAAGCCCGGTAGTTGAGCTTCGTAAATGCGGCCTGAAGCCGAGCAATGTCCTCCACCCCTCCATTGTTAATGCTCACATTAAGATTGAGCTGAGCTGGCAGTTCTGCGCTACGCTCGATGGACAAGTCAGACAGTGTCGTTCCAGCCGCCATGGCTCGATTGATTTCGACACTGATGGGCTGCACCGTGCGAGTCCCCTCGACCCATTGCGCCAGTTTCTCAGCTCTATCCTTCTCGGAGTTTAGGATGTTTACCTGATTCTCGATTTTCAACTTCTCCGCCTCAAGTCCTGCCGTCGCCGAGATAGCAGCGTCTCGGAGGCCGTTGTGTTTCTTGATAGACATGGTGGAGTTCACTCCGACCCAGGCGGCAGCAGCCAGAGCCAGATAGAAGAGGACTGGCACGAGCACAAAAGTTTTCGGCAGACCATTGGACGCCCCTGGCCGAGGGCTTTTGAAATCATGGCAGACGTTGGAACTCATAGGATAAAATGATTGGAGGAGTTTTTACTCAGTTCTGCTGCATGACGCGCCAGAGTTGGTCTTCGGCGCTCACATCTTCCGCGCTGATCTGGCGAAGCTGCTCCATCATCGCATTGGCGAATTGGGTATCGTTGCCATCATGCAGGAACATGACAGAAGTGCCCGGGACCGCTTTCTGCACAATGGGGGCCACAATTTGGAGCATCACTTCCGGACTGTCCGTTCCGATACCGCTGCGGCAGCGCAGATCCGTCCACTGCCCATCCTGCTGCAATAGCGCGGCAATAGAGCCCTCACAGCATACGATGAGAAGGAAGCTTCCTTTGGCCTCTGCACCGCCGCGCGAGTAGATTTCCTGAAGTTTGTATTCGAGGAGGGCAAATAATCCGCAACACACACGGCCGGCCTTGAAGTTGTTGTTCCGCAGCACGTCTTCCGTCGACTTCACCATCGTGTCATCACATGCGAGGAGGATAGACGAAGTCGACTCCGGATGGTGGTAGAGAGCGTAGCGCTTGCCACGGTCAAACTTGGCCCCCAGGACGGCCTTTGCGTTCACCCGCAGCAGCTCCGCATGGTTGTCCCGGCGGCTCAGGTTACTCTCCAAAGAGATGATAAAGCGGTTATTGATGGACACTCCCACATACCCTCCGTCCGTTAATTGCTTCCACTCCTCGGCACGGGCTTGCGCCACTTCCACAAAGTCGCCTTCGTGGGTGCCGGACTCCTGAAGACGGCCTTTCTTATTGATCCCACGCCAAGTGGAATGAGCCCGGTTCACATTGATGAGCAAGCTCTTCCTGCCATTGAACCGTCGGGTCCAAGGGATGGATGCATCTTCCGGGTCCGGCCGGAAGGCTGAAAAGCTCAGCACGCTTTTGATATCGTCAAGCAACGGCATAAGTGGCAGTGAGTTGTTCCTTTTGGAGGAAGTCGAAAACCTCGTGTTCTGTGTAACCCGTGGAGCGATTGAACGCGGGGGTCCACCCTTGATATTGTTTCTGTTGAATACTGCGCTCGAAGCTGATCATCCCTCGCGTCATGCCCGCTTCCAACTCATGATCGAGCTTCTTAAATTCCCCACGCCGGATCGTGCCGCATACGGAGTCATAAGGCAGCAGCACTTCATGAATGGCGAAGCGCTTTTGCTTAACTTCATCCAGCAGCAGACGCTGGCACAGGATGCCGCGGAAGCTGTCCGCAAAGGATAACATGGCGTTTTCCAGTCTCTCTGAGGGCACGAGCTTTAGGTAGCGCTGCACTGTTTGCGCGGCACTCGAAGTGTGGAGAGTGGCCACCACGACGTGACCGGTTTCTGCAGCTTGAAGGGCGATCTCAGCGGTCTCGCCATCACGAATTTCACCGACCACAATCACATCAGGGGCCTGGCGCAAGGCAGCGCGAAGGGATTTGCCGAAGTCCAGTTCATCTGTGCCGATTTCGCGCTGTGACACCAACGAAGGCAGCCCTGCCGGATACAGGTATTCGATGGGATCCTCAAAAGTAATGATGTGCTCTTGGCGGCGCTTGGCACGCTCCAGCACCATGGAAGCAATGGTCGTTGACTTACCGCTGCCCGTTGCTCCGCAAACCAGAAACAGTCCGTTCTTCGCTTCCAGGAAAGCTTTGATCGCAGGTGGAGGAACCGCCAACTTTTCCAGTGCGGGAATCTCTTCTGGGAGCAAGCGCAGCACCCACCGGAGGCGGCCCCTCGTTGCCAACCGGTTCACACGATAGCGCCGTCCGCCCATGCTGACGGCATAGTCTGCCGTTCCGGGCAACATCTCCAGCGCGACTGACGGCTGGTAGATGTACTGGTCGTAATGCATTTTCCCGTTCCGGCGGTAAACCATGGGCTCCCATGGGGTGATAAAAAAATCGCTCACTCCGGGATCCTGAGAAATCTGCAGTATCCGCACTCCCAAATGGGTGCGCTCATTCAGGTCATCAACGTGGGGCTGGGCAAAACTCATATATTCAGAGGGCTTCCTTGGGCAGTTAGCCTTTTGTAGATGGACACTCTCATAATGAAGAAATATTCAACGACAATCACAATAATAATGGTAATTATAAAAAGTGCAAGAAATTTTGCTTAGAATATTGTGAAGCTTACGCAGCTTAATTTTATAGATGCGTTTATTAACCAGGTTTTTGTCGGCCTTCGACCGCCGTATCGGACGATGCGGAGTATCCGCTTCTATATAGGAATGCGCGTTCTTGCTTGGGCTTCGGTGTGGCGTCTCCCCTCCCTCATAAATTCGAAATGAGGGTGGGAATAATAATTAATATTGCTTTACTTTACTGACACGCTGACTATAATTTTCACAATTTGCGTTTACTGTCATGAGAATTCGGTTCCTTCATATTCTCGGTGCCCTGCTCATTGGATCGTTCGTTACGGTTCAGGGGCAAAATGCCGAATTGCTCCGGGCAAACTCCCCGCAATTCGAGGCGGAAGCATCTCGTCTTCGGGCGGCACCTAAGAAGCTGTTCGAGTTTTCCAAGGCAGTTCTCGGCGACGTCATCCGCCTCATGGCCACAGAGGCAGGTATCTCTTTTTTCTCTCTTCCCGACGGCAATCCTGAAGCCGAGCGGCTCATTACTTTCTCACTGAATGCCAGTCCCTTTGCGGCATTGGAGACCCTTTGCAAAGCTAACGGCCTCTCCCTGGTTCTGGATGGAGACATCTGGTACGTCCGTCCTGCCGATGATAAGGAATTAATCGGCAAGCCCTACGAGGTGCGACACAACGCCATGGAGAAGGTCAAAAAAGTGACCAAGTCCGGCAGTGACAGCGGGTCGGGGTCATCCGGTAGCTCCTCCGGTTCCAGCAGTTCAAGCGGATCCAGTAGTGGAGGCGGCACGCAGACAGGCGGAGTAGATCTTCAGGGGCCCACCGAAACTTTCGAGACGACCCGTAGCGAACTGATCAACGACATCCGTGCCATACTCGACCTCCAAGCAGAATCTGCCGACGGTACGACCAGCGGCGGCGATTCGGGCGGGCTCGCCACTGCGAGCGCCAGCGACAACGCCTCCTTGATAGGGGTACCAACGGATATCTACGGAAACATCCGTAAACCCAAAGTGCTGTGGAAGTCTGATTCCAATACGCTGTACGTCGTTGCCACGCGCCTTCAACACATGTGGGTGGATGGCTATTTGGCTGCAGCGGATAAGCCACAGTCACTCATTGCCATTGAAGTGAAGTTCTTTGAGACCAGCCGCGATCCTAGCCGTGAATTTGGTATCGATTGGACCTCCACCCTCGGCGATAGCGGAAATTTCCGTAGCGTTACGGACGTGACCACCGACGCAAACGGCGTCTCCACAGTAAATTATGAGAACACCCCTCAAACCTCTGGCGGGTTCCGGACGGATCTGACCAACCTGCTTACCTTGGCCAATCTGGCGGAAAGCGCTTCGGCCATTAATCCTCCCATGCAGTCCATCCTTAGTGCCCAGGATGTGAACCTTAAACTGCGCGCCATGCTTCATGACGACGAAACCGAAACGGTTAGCTATCCCCGCATGGTCACAACGAATAACCGTGAAGTTGTGATTCGCTCGGTGATAAACCAACCGGTGCTGGGCGGATCCACCTCCGCAAGCCTTGAAGGCGGTTCTACGACCAGTTCCGCGATCAGTTACCTGCCGATCGGCACTGTCATTAACATTCTGCCGAAAAAGATGCAGAATGATCAGATCAATCTGCATGTTGCCATCACGGTCTCAAGCATCATCGGAACTGAAGTGATCCAAGGGAATTCCTATCCCATCGCCAGCAGCCGTGTCTATGGCGCCCCTGTGGAGATTAATAGTGGTTACACTGTCGCAGTCGGTGGACTGGATGAAGCAACCGAAACCAAACAGGAGAGTGGCATTCCGGTCCTGAACAAGATTCCGGGCCTTGGTTATCTCTTCAAGACGAAGAAGCGCGCGAAGAACCACAAGAACTTGATGATCTTCATCACCCCCACGCTCATCAATGGTAGGGATGGCGGTTTGCCTGAGGACCCTCAGGGAGTCCTGCCGAAGAAGCCAGATAACCTGATGCCGCAGGTGCCCTCGATCGCTCCGAACGGTGGCGTCGTAGGTGGCATCCAGGCCCTTCCCAATGCAGTGGCGTTCCTGACTCGCAGCGTTTCCGAAATCGGCCAGGTCGTGAAGGAAAACCGCGGCACCAAAGCAGATTACAAGAAGATGGACGAACTCGAAGACGCCATCAAACGCGTCGATGTCGAAATCAACGGTTACATCAAGTCCAACCCAGAGCGCTGGGACGAATTGACCCGCTACAAGTGGGAACTGGACAAGGCGAAGGACGACTTGGCGAAACACAAACGCCTCCTTCGCAAGAAGGCTTACTTCTAACCAGACAAACAATTCCTGGCACGCAGGCCAGGTGGTGGGTCCGCCGGATGGTAAGCTTGGGCTTTCTCTCCGGCGGACTTTTTTTATGAGTCGAGAAAGAGTTCCTCACCACAACAAAAAGGGCCGGACAACTTTGCAGTGTCCGGCCCGGATATTTTTTCTGGAGTGCCCTTGAAGGTGCACGAATCCTCAGACTTTCCACTCGCCGCGATACTCGCGGGTGAGCCACTTGGGATCGCCTCCGCTGACAAAGGTATTCTTGATCGGATCCCATTTGCCGTTGGCGCCGTGATAGTAGGACAAGTTCATCAGGTGGCAAGCAATCGCACTGCTGGCACCGATACCCACGTCGCAGATTGGCTTCTGCCGGCTCTTCACGCAGGTCAGGAAATCGTCGATCTGGTCGTTGCTTTTGTAGAGCTTGTCCTTGGGATTGGCGAGGAACTCTCGCTCCGCTAATGTGTATTCGCGCTGCAAGCTGGTGCCCTTGTCCTTTTCCTTGTCCCAGAAGCCAAATTTCCGCTGGCCCTTCAGGATGAGTTCGAATTTGCCGCGGTTCACGTGAACTTCACCTTCGGTTCCGAAGAACGAACAGCCCTTGCCATTCACATGGGTGAGGACCACGCCATTGGCGTAGACCAATTGCGCGCCACGCTTGGCAGTCTGCCAGTTCTCAGGCGCACGCAATTCCACAGGTCCTTTGTCGTCCTCGTTCAGACCCCAATGCGCAATATCGATATGATGCGCGCCCCAGTCGCAGACATACCCACCGCCATACTCACGGGTTTCGCGCCATTTCGGGAAATGGTCATGCACTCCCCGTGGGCTGAGTTCGCTGTTATACGGAGCCAAAGGAGCCGGACCGCACCAAAGATCCCAGTCAAGACCGGGTTCCATGGGCTCTTCCTTATAAGGATTCGGTGGGGCTGGATCGCCAAAGCTGGTGTCCACAGTCTTGATCTCACCGATCACGCCGTTGCGAACCAGTTCCGCCGCGATGCGGAATTCCGACATGCTGCGCTGCATGGAACCAGTTTGTAGGATTCGTCCATTCTTCCGCACGGCATCTACCAGAGCCACGGCTTCGTGGATGTTATGCGTGAGCGGTTTTTCGCAATACACGTCTTTGCCATGAGTCACCGCGCTCAGGCTAATGATCGCATGCCAGTGATCAGGAGTGGCAATGCAGACCGCGTCGATGCTGGGGTCTTCCGTGATTTTGCGGAAATCGTTGTGGGCCTTGCAGTCAGTATTGCCGTACTTCTTGTCCACGTTCTGCTTCGCATTATTGCGGCGGTTTGTGTCCACGTCGCACACCGCCACGACTTGGACTTGGGGGGAAGCGATAAACTTGCTCAGCAGACCCCGGCTCTGTTTGCCCATGCCGATAAAGCCCACAGTGAGGCGCTCACTGGGAGCAGACTCTTGGGACCAGACCCGGCTGGATAGGATCAACGGAGCGCCGAAGGTGGCGGCGGCGGTTTGAATGAAACGGCGGCGATTAGGAGGCGCGGTACGCATAGTCGGATAGTGAATTGACGAGAGTGACGCTTACGCCACGTCCGCTGGCATCTTGCAGAAACCTCACCCAACCGCTGCGCAGAGCCTAACCTAACGGCTGACCTTGGGACAATTGCGGAGGCTCCGAAAGTTTCGGACTGATTTCCACCGGCTCACCGCCACGACCTAGGTAGAGCGCATAGATTTGCTTGTCCAGGTGAGCCCAGGCATAATAAATCAAAGCCGCCGCCGCATAGACTCCGACACAGAAGGCAAGCATACCGAGAGGCATAAGTACAAAGCTGACCAGACTCAGGAAGAGGGCACTCAGGATGGACTCTTTCCACATCAGCGAGATGAACCGTTTTACAAAGTTGAAGTCGAAGGCTTTCGCAAAGTCCTGGGTAAGGGAAGCCTTCAATACCAACGGTTTGGTTACCAGAACCACGGCCACAATGGCGACGATGTAAAAAACAAACATTACCAAGCCAAAGGCAATCGCAATTAAATTGCCCAACCCTGGGGAATCGTTCCCCTGTAATAAGAACGACAGCAGCACTGTGGGGATCATGATGAGAATCCACAATACAGGCGCAAGAACACCTGCGGACACCAGCATCACCAAAAATGGCCAAACCCCCCGCTGCAAATAGTCGCCAAACCGGGAGAAATCCAAGTCGGGAAAGGTGGCCGGATCTTCATCCCGCCTCGCCCAAAATCCTGTCAGCAGCCAGCCGATAAGGGCAATAGGACCCACGATCGGAATGAGCACGCAAAGTCCTGCCAAAAGGATATTGGTGACCCAACGCGGGCTCTTGAAAAAATCCTGGAGAGAATCGAGGTATCGCATGGGATTAAAGGCCGGCCTCTTCCTTGGCCAGTTCAATATTGTCGCCTAAAAATCCGAGGGTGCGGTTGAAGCCGCGCTGCTTTACACGAAAGCCTTCCTCATCAGGAATCTCATTCAGGCGGGTGAAGTCACGTTTGCAGTATTCCAGTTGCAAACGCATTGCCTGCATCCGAGGCGCGAAGTAGTCACGGGACACCACTGCGGAACCGCTTTCGGCCAACGCCTGGATTTCTGCATCCATCGTAGCCAATCCCGAGGCGGCCTTCTTGAGATAATCCTTCCGCGTCAGCCCGAGAATTTCCTTGGAACGCGACCACAACTCTCGGCCCTCGTTTTCCGCCTTGCCTGAGAGGTCTCCTACTTTCCCCAGAAGTTTTTCGAGGGCATCCTTCGCTTTGTCAGGGGCATTGCGCACCTTGTCGGCGGCTTCAGCCGATTTTTCCCTGAGCGTCTTTTTATTCAGTTCTTCTTCCTCGTCTTTCGCCTGCGGAGCCGTAGCCTGGGCTGAAAGACTGCCGGTGAGAGTTATCGAGGCAAATACGGCAAGGAGAAAGGTCTTCATGGTGAATGGGAACACAACGGATTGAGAGATCAATTGTTCGCAGAAATCACGCCCAGTGTTAATCGAATTCCACCACCCTGCCACCTCAAACATTCAAGATGACATTCAGTTCACCCGCGCCATTGGCGGGGCCACCACCAAACCAATGCTGCACAGACAAAAAGGCAGCCATCTTTGACCAGTCCGCCAAATGGGTCATGCAAGGCCGCGGGATTCGTTACGATCACGAGCACCATCAATACCAACAGAGACCAGGACGCGATCGCCACCGCGAGACGTTCCTTGATGCCGCTCATGATTCCGAGGCCCGCTCCCATCATGGCGACTCCCAAGCCGAAAAGCGTCGCCTCGGGTGAATGCCACCACCAACCGCTGCGCTTCACCATGTCGATCTCGAGAAGTGTGGGAAAAAGGATCTTCGGAACCAATCCCTCCCAGAACCAGACCAAGCCTAGAGCAAGACGCGCAGCGACCTTTACACGGTGGAGTTTGCGCAAATCCGAGGCAGACACGGCGACGGTCTCGGTGCGGCTAACCGCTTGGGGCTCTGTTTGAAGACGATCAATCGCATTCATGATTCAAAAAATTGAGTTTGGGTTAGTTACTTATGCTTGGAACAAATCAGGCCGGGCAATCATAAGGACGGCTCATCCACACAGATTTGGCCCCAGGTGAGTAATTGGCGCCGGCGAACTGAGCGCCGGCTGCCCATGGGCCCGCCAGTCGAATTAGGGAATCGCACTTCATAATCGGCTCCACTGCGCATTGTAGCCATGGGGCGTGCCAAATGCGGAAAACCCGCTTCCAGCCGTGCCATGAAGTGAAGGCGGTATACCGCTCCATCAGGAATTCGGCCAGGCTACCCGGTTGGCAGGGCGCATGAGGCCCAGCCGTGCTGGCTTCAAATTTGAGAGTGTTCTTTCTGAAGGCAGATCTCACTTCCCCTCGAAGGAGTTTCGCTTTGCTATCGAGCTGATAATTCACTCGACCCCATCGGTAAGGCAGTCCAAAAAGTGGCGGCCCTGTCACGCGACTCAGCAAATTGGGAAGCCATTCCGCCATGAAGTAGATGCCGCGTTCGCCGCGATGCTTCACATAGGTTCGAACATTCAGAAAAGGGTGGTGCCCCACTGGCCGCATAAGCCACTCTCGCCAGCGGCCTTCACCGCGCAGGCGCATATGGCGCATGCTAAAGGCCACCAGACTAACGTAGGCCTCTCCGTTCCACAGATCGAGTTCGAAGGGCACGTTGGCTTGCAGTTTGTCTGGATCCACTCGGTAGTGAAGCATGAGCACTTCGTCCCAATCCGCATAAAACCAAGGTTCACCCCGCATGGCCAGGAGACGTGCTTTCCCCTCGTCACTGCATGGTTGCGCCAAACCAGTTGCCTCGGTTGGCGTTGTCATTGTATTCGGATTCATCGCATTGCCCCCAAAATGTATATCCCCGTCCAAACCGCATAGCCCACGAACAGCGTCCAGTGGATTACAGTGCGGCTGGGAATACCGCGCCAATGTTTAGGGCTGTAGTGCAACCACTGTAAGACACATCGTATGCCCCAAAAGACTGCGATGGCGCCACAAACCCAACGGGACAGGTCGCTCGGCTCACGCACCATCACTGGCGCGAATCTCCATGTAAGCACCCCCCAAATGACAAGTGTTAGAGTGATGAACCAGGAGTGAATGACGAACACATCTCGTAGCAGCAAAGGCATCCGTGCGATGTCGGCCTGCCACTTCATAATGGTGGGAAGGAAAAAGCTCAGAACCGCGAGTGCAATCTGCATCAATCCCGCAGCACGCAGCAGGAGTTCCAAATGGTTGTTGGCGAATGTGATCATAGTAGGTGTTGATTTGAGGTTAGACGAAGTGGGATGAAGCAACTCTCACCTGCGGACAGCAGCCCAGATGAAGACGGCAACAAAGTAAATGAAAGTGACCGTCAGCCCGTGATACCCGGCCTTTAGCCAGGCGTTCGTGAGGTAGGACCGAGCATCAAACACGAAAGCCTGCACCGCGAGCCGCAAGCCCCAAAACACCGCAGCAAAGATGGCCACGGATCTCGCCACCGCATCACCGCGTGCGATGTCATCGGCATGGATACAGGTGAAAGTGCCTAGTCCAATGATCATCAATACGATGAAGATCCCATAGACCCAGAAAAGCCGCCGCAGCATTTCCGGCAGCGGCCCTAAAACTTCATTCCAACGCAGCACTCTGGGTGTCAGTGCACTGGCTGCGAGGATCCCAAAGTGCGCGAGACCGGCAAGGCGCAAGGCATATTCAAGCGTGATGATGTCTTTCATAAGATTGCAGTGAGCCATTCTGCGAAGGGAAGCATGACCCTGGTCGCAAAAGGCGGGTGGAAGAGGAGAGGCGCAGGTAGCAGGATGAAAGCGGTAGTGAACAAGCAGTTCCCACGGCTTAGTTTTCTCTCCCACGCACAGCCCAGAGCTTGCAGGATGAAATAACAGAGTGGCCCGCCGTATCCGCCTCGCGCAGGCACGCTGATGACCAATTCATGCGCCAAGCCAGAGACCGCAAAAACACCCCAGACGGCCAGGCGCGGCCCCCATCGTTTGCTCAGCGGCAGAAAGACCCAGGTGTGGGCTAGATCCCGGAACGCCCGATTCCATCGCTCACCCCAGAATTCCGCCAAGCTGACACTGCCCCAGGGAGCGCGCATGAGTGGTCGCACGGGCACACCTCGCTTTTGCCAGTACCACGCCAGCACTTCAAATAGCCCAAAGTGCAGCACACCTAACACTGCCAGCATCACGCTCAACCCCGCGAGATACGGAGAGCTGATCGTTGATGCCAGGAACAAAAGGCAGACACCGGCGAAAAGCCAAAGCGTTCCCGCTCGCAAACTAGCGTCGAACATACCTGCTTTCTTACTCCGTCTTTCCCCCGTCCATTCGGCCGCATTCATACCGGGCCACAGGAAGGTGAATTGGAATACCTTCACCGGATCTCGGCTGACGCACCAAAGGGGATAGGCGCTCGCAATCTTTCCCAGGCCAAACAAGCCGCTCGCTAGGAGCCACATCACGGCCCAGGGAGAAAGTTGCATTTCACCATTCATACAGATAAGACCGTCCTTTCGGAAACAAACGAAATATTCAGACAAATAAAAAAGGTCACTTCACTCCGATCATCTTCAGCGCACGGCTACCCATCTTGGCCGCGCGCACCAGCGAGGCCGTTTTCACTTCCTCGATCTGAGATGAAAAGGTCACCGCCAGTTCAAAAAACTCCTGCATGGATGCCAGACGCTCCCGGGTATATTCTTCGCCGGCCTTGGGCTTACCACTCTCTTCCAGGCAATCCTTGATCAGGCGAAGCGTAGGATCCACCTCCCGCCGCTTCCGTTCCACCATGATCACTCGGAACATTTCGAAGACATCTTTCATGCTCTCGAAATGGTCCCGGCGCTCGCCCGGCAGATGGACCAACTTGATGATCCCCCACCCCTGAAGCTCGCGTAGCGCCACGCTCACATTGGAACGGGCCAGACTGAGTTCGGCACAGATTTCATCCGCCGGCAAAGGCCGCTCAGACAGAAACAGGAGCGCATGCACCTGAGCCATCGTACGATTAATCCCCCAACGCACCCCCATCTCTCCCCAGTGGAGGATAAACTTGTGAGCAATCTCAGGTAGGGCTGACATTTCCGTTCTTTCGGTTAAGACAGAAATTACTGAAGAAACGCGGTCTGTCCAGGAGTTTTTTGTTGTCTAACCGCTGTCAGTTATGAACCGGTGAACGGCAGTTTCTTGTAGGCTCGCTTGAAGAAGTTTTCCTTCTCCACTTTCTCTTCCGCCGGTTTGGCCCGCTCCATGGGGGCCGCTGGCTGTGATGGCCCGGGCGTCACCGCTCCCCGAGAGGATGTCCAGGAATTGGTGACGGGGTCAAAGTCCTGCATGGTCGTCGGGCCGGGGGGCCCTGCATCTCGCCGGAACATGGAGCATGCGGTCATTGTCACAGCCACTAGGCCGAACGCCAGCAGTTGGGATAAACTTCGGAGATTCATGCTTCATCCTACCAAGGGATATCGGGCATACAAGCCAGTCTTTGCATCCCCGGAACGCTTGTCTTCTCAGCCCATACGCCTACACTCCCGCTTCCCATGACTTGGACGCGGTGGCTGATTTTTCTGATTCCTGCGGCGACTGCGGCGCTAACCTACTGGTCGGCGGAGCAGGCATCTCTGAGTCGCCGTGCGCGACAGGATGAAGTCGTGGTCGCCTCGGGCGAAGGCATCGCACCTACCCTGCACCCCTTCTTGCCAACGAGTGAAGTGGATCGACAGGTAAGCGCCCTGGTCCACGCGCCCTTGATCCAGATCGGGGAAAGTGGTGATCTCGAGGGTGTTCTCGCGGAATCCTGGAAGTGGAGCCAGACTTCCAGCTTTTGGTTTGCAAACGAAGGTTATGCGAAGGCCGCAGCAGACAAGATCAGGGCGCTCACTCCCGAGCAATGGACCCGCTGGCAACTCACCGCTGCGGAGCCTCAAGGCACGGAGCTGCGACTTCAATGCAGCGGTGTCAGCACCCGTCTTACCAATGACATCCGGGAGGAAATCGCCAGCGAAGGTCCGCTGCCCGTCGAAACTATTCGCGTGGATCTCGCCGAGGATGCACGCAGTCATCACGAGTACTTTGTGCAAAGTGCAGTCGAGGGCTCACAGATCAAGGGTGTGTGGTTCGACGGTCCCAAAAGCTATGAACTTAAAGTTTCCGGCGAAACCGTCAGATTTTTTCAGGAACTTGAGCTGTATTATCGCAATCATCCGTCATTGCAGGCGAAGCTGCGGGTCATCCGCAGAGAGCCGATGCTCATTCGCCCAACATTGGAAGTCGTCCTTCGGGAAGGAGCCCAGTTTCACGACGGAAATGCCGTCACGGCCGCCGATGTCGAGGCCACCGCCAAATTGGTGCTCAGCCAACCTTGGTCCACGCCTGGCCGGGAAGCCTTGCGCTTGATCGAAGATTGGGATACCACCGCGCCCCGCTACCTGCGCATTCGCTTCCGGGGGCTTTACGGCCCTGCCATCACTTCGCTCGTGGGCCTTCCCATTTTGCCTCGTTGGTGGATAGGCCAGCAACTGGAAAAATCCCCTGGCGCGACGCTCGACTTCCGTGCTTTGCCTCCACCGGGCGCTGGCGAATACCGTCTGGAAGGAGTCACTCAGCATGGCATTTATCTCAAGCACCGGCAAAACGGAACCGGCGTGCAGTTCCTACTGGATCAGTCCGCACGGGACATCCGGTCGGGTTTTGGCATGAAAGTAGTCGATGCATTTTGGCCGGATACAGGCTCACTCGAAGCGCTGTCCACTGACCCCGCAGTGACCCTGTACACACCCGCTCCCCGGAGCCGCCTGCTGGTGCTTTGGAATTGCCAGAAGTTTCCCGTTGAGGATCCAGCGACCCGCAAAGCCTTGGGAATGGCCGTCGACCGGACTGCCCTCGTGCAAAAACTTCTGCAAGGCCATGGCACCATCCATGAAGGCATCTTTCAACCAGGCCTGTGGTTCTCCCGTTCCACCACACCAGCGCTGCCAGATCTCGTGGGAGCACGGCAGGTTTTGTATGGCGCAGGCTGGTCCAAAGGTCCTAACGGCAAGCTCATGAAAGGCGGGCAGCCATTCCGCCTCGAACTTTTGACCGTGGCGAACAATCCCACCCGTCAGCAATTGGCCGAATGGTTGAAAGCCTCTTGGGAGCCATTGGGAGTGGAAGTCACCGTAACGGATGTGCCTTGGGAGGAGATGCTGGATAATCGTCTACCCTCCCGGCAATTTGATGCTGCGCTCATCGGCTTGGATTTCGAGACGACTTGGGATCAGTCCATCTTCTGGCACTCCAGCCAGCGCCAGCGGGGTTTGAATTTCTCCGGCGTGAATGATCGGGCCCTTGACGATCTTCTGAATGCGCTGCGTTTGGAGCAGGAGCCGGGCCGCATTGCTACCCTCGCCCACGCCATGGAGGATCGCCTGCTCTCTTTGCATCCCTTCTTCCCTTTGTTCTCGGGCGGCACACCTCTCGCTCTCAGAAAAGACCCGACCAAGCCCGAACCTGCAGTGGGGAATGCCGGTGCTTATGATTTGCGGCAAGTGCTGCGAAGCTGGAATAGGGACTAATCTGCTTCAGCTCAGGATTGCTTGCTCATGGAACGCCTCTATCCGCCACCGTCCTCACTTCCCTGGCGGACGTTTGTGACTTGCACTGTGGCGGCGGTGGCTCTCCTGCTGGCAACAGGATCGCCCTGGAAGGATGCTGTCCGGCTTTTGCTCGGCATCCTTCCCATTTCAGCAGACGATCAAGGCCTCTTCCGTGTCTTGCTGGAACCAGTTTGTTTCTCGTTCGCTCTAATCTCGTCAGCGCTCATTCTGGGATTGTGCTGCGCTTTGGCGGCAACGGTCCTTTTCTCCGCCTTGGGGCGCAACGTCACCCGCTCTCTTGGGTGGCTCGGCAGTGCCTTGGCAGGCGTGCCGCCGATGGCATGGGCCCTGGGCGCGGTCTGGCTGTTGATCCATTGTTGGAACCTTCCGGTGGAAAGTCTCTTCCCTTATCAGCCTCGTCCGGACTTAGATACCATCCAGATGAAGTCCGGACGCGCGGTGTGGTCCTTCTTGGTACCAGTCTTGGTCTTGGCCATTCCGGTTTTTGCCACCGCCCTCTTCAGTCTCACCCAGCAGGTCAGCACACTGTGGAGCACGACCGCCAGCATCGCTTACCGTTGTCGAGGCTTAAGCCGCCGCCAGGTATACTATGGACATTTGCTTCCACAGCTCAGCGCAGCGCTTCTCTGGATTGCAAGACCGTCCCTCATGATGCTTATGGCCTTTTCCATTCCTGTGGAACAAATCCTTGGTTGTGACGGGTGGGGTGCTTTCACCGCGCAAGCGCTCCAGGCAAAAGATGCCCGCGGCCTCGCAGCTGCAATCTACACCTCAGGGCTAATGCTGATGGTGTGGCACACCCTGCTCGCGCTACGCGAACGGCCTAGGCTGTCCGTGGCTATCGTGAAATCCTTCCGTGGTGGCCATCATCGTAGTTTCCTTTGTGCCTTCCTTGGCATTGCTCTCGCAGTCTGGCTTTGCTTGCCGCCCGAGCAAACGGGACTTCCTCCTGCTTTGCTGAGTGATGCTCGCGTGGACGTACGCCACGAAGTCTTGCTCGTGCTGCTTTACGCGGCTGGCGTCACCCTGCTCATTGCAGCAGGAGTTTGGCTGCGATGCCTTTTCCGTGCCTGGAGTTTCATGCCGAAACGGGGCGTCTTTGAGACGACAGGTAGCGCCCCTCTCCTTTTCTGTATCTTGGCCGCAATGCCATTCATCCCTAGGATCGAAGTAACGCTGGCTCTTCTTGGACTCGCGGCAGCACACCCTTCATTCATAAGCATCAGAAACTTACTGCGAGGCATCCTGCAAAGCAGTGACACCCTGGCGAGCCGCATGATCGGCGTTCCCCGGCTGCGTTTCGCCCGGAATCATGTGTTACCCCTCCTCCGCAATGACATTGCCCGCTCGTTCTTCCAGATCGCTGCTACGACTCTGCTATGGTTGAGTCTTCTCACCTATTACGGTCTCCAAATACCGCACACAAATGCCACCGGAGCAAAGCTGGCCGTGGGCGCAGACCAGATTCTGGATGCCCCCGCCCCGGCACTTCTCCCTGCCGTCTGGCTGGCACTTTGGGGCTTGAGTTTCCAATGGCTGAGCCGTATCTGGCACACAGGGCTGCCGCCATACAAGTTGCCAAACGCCGAGAAAATTCGCCTGATTTGATATGAGTGACCCTACTCCCCTGCTGAGCATCCGTGGCCTGAAGATTTCGTTCCGCCGTCATCATGGCGAAGCGCTGCAAGCCGTGAAAGGCATCGACCTCGAATTGATGCCTGGACAAAGCATGGCCATCGTTGGCGAGAGCGGCAGCGGCAAAAGCGTCACCGCGCTATCCCTGGCCAGACTTCTGCCTGAACCTCCCGCCAAGATCACGGCCGATACGTTCAAGGTGAATGGCCAGGACGTCCTCTCCCTCTCAGAGCGGCAACTCCGCAAGGTGCGCGGCAAAGAAATCGCCTACGTCTTCCAGGAGCCTGCCACATCACTCAATCCCGTGCTGACGATCCGCACGCAGATGGCAGAAGCAGTCAAATTACACCGGCCCGAAGTGAAGGACATCGACAAGGAAATCGTCCAGTGGCTCTACAAGGTTGGCATTGTGGAACCCGAAAAACGTCTACGGGCCTATCCCCACGAACTCAGTGGCGGCATGCAACAGCGCGTCATGATTGCCATGGCCCTCTGCTGTCAGCCCAAGCTCCTCATTGCCGATGAGCCAACCACTGCGTTGGACGTCACCATCCAGAAGCAGATCATTGATCTCCTCACCGACCTCCGCACCAGTTTGGGGATGAGCATCATCCTTATCACGCACAACTTCGCGATCATCCGCGGCATCGCAGATAAAGTCGCGGTGATGTTCCGTGGCGAGATCGTCGAGTCGGGCACGACCGATGAGGTCCTCAGCCACCCAAAGCACCCCTATACCAAAGCACTCCTCGACTGCGTGCCTCAACTCGGCGTGAAACACGAACGGCTCCGCGCCATTGACTATGCCGCCATCGAAGCAGCGATGAAAGCGTAGTTGAGGTAAAGTGAAGTCGGGCTACGCCACGTGCTCACCGCGCACCAGATCTTCGAGATGCTGACGTTCCCGGACCACGTTCGCGGTCGCGCCATCTACCAAAATCTCCGCCGCTAGCGGACGGGAATTGTAATTGGAAGCCATGGTAAAACCATAAGCCCCCGCGCTCAGCACCGCGAGTGTGTCCCCAGGCTCGACGGGCGGAATCTCCCGATCCTGCGCGAGGAAGTCGCCGGTTTCACAGATGGGGCCCACTACGTCCACCTTCTCGGGAGCTTCTTCCGAGCGGACGACCGGTGTGATCTGATGCCAGCCCTCATAAAGAGCAGGCCGGATCAGGTCATTCATACCTGCGTCCACGATCACAAACTTCTTGGCGTTACCTTGCTTGAGATAAAGCACCTTGGTGAGCAGCGCGCCGGCATTGCCCACCATGAATCGGCCAGGCTCCAGAAGAATGCGCAGCTTCAGCGGAGCCAATACCGGAATCAAGGCGTCTGCATAGGTCTGGATGTTGAGCGGCTGCGATGCGCCTAGTCCTTCCTTCTGACCCCACCAGGTTTGGTCACCACTATCAAGGCTCTCGCGGTAAACGATCCCCAGGCCGCCGCCGATGCTGAAAAACCTAATGTGATGGCGCTTCTTCAGTTCTTCGACCAATGGCGCCACCTTCTCGGCAGCTTCCAGGAACGGATCAATGCTCGTCAGCTGGGAGCCGATGTGCATTTGAAGACCTCGAATCTCAAGATTGGCGCAATCCTTTGCCGCATCCGCATAAGCCCCGAGGATGCGGTCAAAATCGATACCAAACTTGTTCTCGCTCTTTCCGGTGGAAATGTACTTGTGAGTCTTCGCGTCGACGTTCGGATTGATGCGCAGCGCCACCGGCGCTTTCACACCCATGGACCCAGCCACATCGTTGATGAGCCGCAACTCCGCTTCGGACTCCGCATTGAAGGAATAGATACCTTCACGCAGCGCATATTCCACTTCCCCACGGGTTTTGCCCACACCGGCGAAGGTACACTTTCCGGCCTGACCGCCCGCCCGCAACACCCGGAAGAGTTCACCACCGGAAACAATGTCAAATCCACCGCCTAGCTTAGCGATCGTGTGCAGCACCGCGAGATTGGAATTAGCTTTTACCGCGTAGCAAATAAGATGGTCGAGATCCGCCATCGCACTGTCCAGACGCGTGAAGTGATCCGTAATCGTCTCCTTGCTGTACACATACAACGGCGTGCCGTGTTGAGCGGCGAGGCTTTCGAGATCAACGCCTTCGCAATGAAGGCGGCCTTGGAGATAGCGGAAGGAGTGCATATCGGGGGCGGAGACATATACATAAAACCGCCCAGTGCAAGCAGCACTGACGCTCCTGTCCTAACAGACAGGTCCTTCGAAGATTCCGCACCGGTCTACAGCCCCGTCTTTGCCAGCTTCTCGCACCCTTTCACATCCAGCTTTCCGCTGGAAAGAATCGGGATGTCCTGCACTCGGACCATGCGCTTCGGAATCCAGAGAGGCGGCATGCCCTGATCCAGCAATTTGTAGCGCAGATCAAGAATTTCCTGTTGCACGCTGCCACCGGGAACAGAAGTCAGCAGCACCAGCGCCTCACCTTTGTCTTCGTCAGGAACTCCGACTACCGCGATGCGGCGAGTTGCATCGCTCTCCAGATTCAGCGCTTTCGTGAGCGCCTCCTCAACAGTCTCATGCGGTACCATTTCTCCGGCGATCTTCGAGAAACGGCTCAATCTTCCTTCCACATAGAGGAAACCGTCTGAATCCATGCGGCCAATGTCGCCCGTGCGAAACCAGCCATCCTTGATGACTTCCTCAGTCTTTTTGGGGTTCTTCAGATAGCCTTGGAAAATGTTGGCTCCCTTGAACCAGATCATGCCGCTCTGATGAATGGGCACAGGCACATCAGACTCGATCTCCGTGATTTTGATCGCGATCCCGGGGATGAGTTGTCCCGTGCTGCCGAAGCGGTAGCTGGGCGTCACTGCTTTAGCTTTACTGTCGCTCGGTGCCACCGGATCGGCCAAGTTCACATTAGTGGCTGGCGAAGTCTCCGTAAGACCGTAGCCTTCCAGAACCTTCTTTCCGAACTTCGCCTCAAACGCCTCAGCCACATTCTTCGGAAGTTTTTCCGCACCAGTTACTACTAGCTTCAAAGAGCTCAGAAGTTCGGGGTTAATGCCCCTAAGGTAGCCGCGCAGGAAAGTCGGGGTCGCGACAAAAAGAGTGACGCGGTATTTGTTCATCAGTTCCGCCAAGCGCTTTGGTTCCAGCGGCGTCGGATACGTGATCAAATTTACGCCTTGGATAAAGGGAAACCACAACGTGACCGTGCAGCCGAAACTGTGGAACATCGGCAAGCATCCCAGGATCCCATCGCTCTCGTGCATGTTCAGCCGGGAGCCGAACTGTAGCACATTGGCAATGAGGTTGCGGTGCGACAGTACCACCCCCTTCGGCTCGCCACTGCTGCCACTGGTGAAGAGGAGAAGCGCTTCCTTGTCACCCCCGTGTTTCGAGATTCCCAGCTTAGCAGCGATCAAGGACGCCGGCAGGATCTTTGCAAGAATGAACCACCGCGTAATCGCCCCTTTCATCTTGGGCAATAACCGCTCAATGAAGGTGAGTTGCCGGTTCGGTGGCCAAGGGAAGGTCTGCAACTTCCGCACGAACAGATCAGCCGTCAGATAATGATCCAGATCAGCTTGCTTGATCGCGCTTTGGACAGCGGCCGTCCCAGCGGTGAAGTTCAAATTCACGGGCACTTTACCCGCAAAGAGCACGGCCAGATTGGCCACGGCGGCTCCGATACCGGGCGGAAGCAAAATCCCAACCCGTTCCTTCTTCGTCACCGCTTTGACGTGACCACTCAGCACAATGGCCGCTGCCAGGATTTTATCGTAGCCGAGAATCTTTTCTTCCTTTGCATCCTTGCCATCAATGACACGCACCTTGCTTCCGTGCTTCTTCAGGCCTTGGATGAGGGCATACGCGAGGTTGCGGTTCAGGATGGGATTTGCGGAAAAAACCTTCTCGCTGACTTGCAGAAGAGATTCCTGAAAGTTCGCCACCGTGGCTTGTTCCTCTTTAAGCACAAGGCCAAATCCAAAAGTCGTGGCTGCGGCCGGACTGCCCTCAATGGCGAGACGGATTTCTACATTATCCTGCACATAAAGGGCCTGTACCGGCACTCCTAGTTGGATGAGAAAATCCAGCTTCGCGCCGGGAACCGTGCTGAGCGTGGCAGGTTGATTCAGCGTCTCTTGCGGAACATAGACAATGACATCCCCCTTCTTCGCCGCTTCCTGAACTTCATTGCGCAGTTCCGGACTTATCGTGTCGCCCATTTCGACTGCATGAGTCTGGTCTCCGTGGAGATGCTCGTTCACGCCAGCGTAGGCGGATGAACCTCGCTGAATCAAATAGAGGACACCACGACCCGCGAACAGCTTTTCCAGATTCAGGACATCCGCCAAACGGAGACGAGTGGGGATGATGAGCACACCACCCGAGGTGATGTTTTCTCCGCCAAAAACGACGGTGGAGTCCAAATGAGGTAGGGCAGAGGATGGCATCGCAGGGTTCCGGCAGAGTAATGAAAATTCGCAGGAAAACAAAACCTACTTCGGAAAGTTATGGGAATTCCGCCTACGAAAAAAGCCCGCCATTTCTGGCGGGCTAAAATTTTGTTCTGGAAAAGTTACCGACGGGAGCAGAGTTAGGCCGTTGCGACCGCTGCTTCCGCTTCCACGGCGACCACATTGATGCGGCGGCCACCCTTGTCGAAATGGACACGTCCATCGATAAGAGCGAAAATCGTGAAGTCTTTGCCGAGACCGACGTTGCGGCCTGGCTGCCACTTTGTGCCACGCTGACGAGCGATAATGTTGCCGGCGATAACTGCTTCGGAGCCGAACTTCTTGATGCCCAAGCGCTTGCTCTGGCTATCGCGGCCGTTCTTGACTGAACCTTGACCTTTCTTGTGAGCCATGACGTGATCCTCTTAAAAAATGAGTTGGGGTTGAGCTTCGAAATTACAGATTGATGCCGGTGATCTTCACCTGCGTCAGATGCTGACGGTGACCTTTGGTCTTGTGGTAGCCCTTGCGGCGCTTGAACTTGAAAGCAGTAACCTTGGGAGCGCGGAACTGTTTCACCACCTCGCCCAGCACTTTGGCGCCATCCAGGAAAGGAGCGCCAACTTTCAGACTGTCGCCTTCGCCGGCGGCCAGAACTTCGCCAAACGTGATGGAATCGCCAGCGGCGCCTTCAAGCTTCTCGACTTGAACCTTGTCGCCTACAGCGACGCGGTATTGTTTGCCGCCGGTTTTGATGATTGCGTATGACATAAGCCAGGAAAAGTATCGGATGAATCAATCCAACGGGACCTTTGCCGGGTCACGGAGGGCGGAGAGATTGGCACAGGGTTTTACGCAGGGCAAGAGATTTTTGAGATCGTCCGGCTCCTGACGCCAAAAATCTTAAAATTCTTGAGGCAACCCCTCATCGGCGTCGCGCAGATTCCACTTTTTGTAGATTCAGCAAAAAGATCACCTGACCGTCCCTCCATTTGGGTCCGCCGATAACGAGAGGTTTACCTTCCCGCAAAACCGCGTCCGTCTTAACGAGCACTTGCTGCCCTTGCCAGAATTGGACATGAAGATTGATTCCGCCGCCCTCCGCGGGCCCTTTGGAATCCAACTTTAGAAACACCTCACGAGAGGGTACAACCCAGGATTCGTACTCCCGGAACACCACCTGGGCATGCTGCCCAATCAAACGGAATTGACTGTAGGGGAAAATTTTCCCCAACCGCGCCGCCATTTTGGGGAACTCTTTCGGATCTCCAGCCGCATCACCGCCATTGGCCTCATTCGAGGCATAAACTAAACCTCCCCACACCTTCGCATCCTGGGCGGCAGCCAAATTTTGCGTAGAGGCAGCCGAAGGTGCTTGCGTAGGAACGGCAGGATTTTCAACGGCGGCTGCGGGCGGTGCAGCAGACTGTGCTTGGCCGAAACTCCCCCTGTGTCCCACGAGAAGCGTGCCTAAAAGCAAGCCTGCCACGAACCCAACCCGCCCCTTCCTGAGAAGGCGCCTGTCTTCACGATTACTAAAAAAGCAGAGGGAAGGCATGTAACAAAAGAACGCAGACCTGAGGCAGAGAGCCGTTTTCCATTAAGGGTTGCCACTGAGAAGGATCGGCTGATTTCGCGCATCTTTCCCCATGACCAGGAGCACCTGCCCCTGACCGTCGTAGAGAGTCGTGGTCGCATATTCCGTGTCCGTCTCGCTGCTTTGCACATTGATTCCCGCCAGATCTTTCTCAGCCGGAATGTTCTGCAACCCATCAAGCATCAGCACAGTGGCATCCGCTTCATCGCTATGAAAGGCGTTGGCATGCACTTCCATATTCGGCGTGTAGAGGCTCACGATCTGTGTTTGCAGCGGTTCCCCTCGGAATACAAAGAATCCGACCGCCAGCGCTGCAGCCGCACCCGCCAGAATCCAAGGCCCCTTTAACCATGAAAGCCAGGAAGCACCCGTACTGGCAGCCACGCGCTCACGGTCTTCTGTCCGCTGCATCTCACCGATCCGTTCCTGAATCTGGCTGTTGAAGAAGTCCCCATGGGGCACGGCACGTTCAAAAGTCACAGTGGCACGAATCGCCTCCCCCATACGCCGCATGGACTCGGCCTCCTCGCGCAACGAGGGATCATTCGCCATCATGGCCTCAAAGCGGGCCGTGTCTTCAGCGCTCAGAGCGCCATCGAGCCAGCGGGCCAGCAAGTGATCATCAGGTGTTTTCATAAGCGTCTTTCAGCAGTTCTTGCAGTTTCTTACGAGCGTAAAAAAGGCGGCTCATCACCGTTCCCAAGCTGGAACCGGTGACGCTGGCGATTTCTTCGTAGCTCAGCCCTTCCACTTCGCGGAGCAGAACCACGGTCCTGTGGTCAGGGCTCAGTTGGGCAATGGCAGCCTGGATACGACTACCGAGCTCCCGATTCTTCATCGCCTCATCCGGGGCCTGATCCTCATGCGGCACAGCCAGCGCCCCAGCTGCAATGGGTTGCCCAGTTTCGTCGTTAAACTCTCCATCCGTCTTCATCTTCGCCTTCCGCAGCCAGTCGTAGGTGCAGTTGTGCGCGATGCGGTAAATCCAAGTATAAAATGAGGCATCCCCTTTGAAGGATGGCAGTGCCCGCCAAGCCTTGATAAAGGCGTCCTGGGCGAGATCCCAAGCGTCTTGATCATTCTGAACGAGATGGTAGCACATGCCGTAAACCTTTCCGCGATAACGAGTTACCAGCACGTCGAACGCTTTCGCGTCGCCGCGTTGGGCCATCCGGACCAGTTCCGCATCCGCAGGGTCAGCGTCGGACAGGCTGCTGGCGGAAACGGGCATGGTGTTCTGGCGAATCGTTCGACGGGAAAAAGTTCACAGTTATTCAATCAGATATTCATACCTTCTCAAGCGCCAACCCGCCCACATTTCCAGGCAGGCGACCGGACGATGGCTCCTTCTGGAATCCCCCCACTGCTGAGATCGCGCAACTCACGTCTTCTCTATCTGCTTCGTCTCTTCTGCTTCCTTTGTCCTCCCCCAACTTCCAAATTTCCTGTATATGACTACAAAGTCATATCTTTCGCGTCTTGCGTCAGCCGCCCCAAGCACCTCAGCCCATGAACCGACCCAAACAGCAGCCCCTCCGCCGCGACGACGGCACCGTGCTGCTTATTGTGCTCTGGGTGATCGCTTTGCTCTCCTTCATGCTCATCACTACCATGATGGTCATGAAGCAACGGTCCGACGCCGCCCAGTCTGAGAAACTCATCTTCCGCGCCCGCCAGTTGGCCGAGAAAGGCGCCGCCCTAGCCTCTCATCCGGATGTAAAACGCAGCGACCCCCTCCTTCGTCAGCGCTTTTCGGACACCGAACGTTTTGAAGCCCGTGTTTCCACGGAAGAAGCCCGGCTCAATCTGAATATGCTCCTCACCGAGCCGCATCTGCCCGCCCTGAAGCAGCTTTTCATCCGCTGGGGCTTCACCGCGCCGGAGGCAGATACTCTGGTAGATCACCTCATGGACTGGATCGACACGGACAATCTGAGGCGGCTCAGGGGTGCCGAGAGGAGCGAGTATGAGGCCGCTGGCATCAGTGACTCTCCCGCCAATGCCCGCTTCACTTCTATCGAACAGGTGGGCATGGTTCTCGGCATGGAGGTGCTGACGGAACTGCGACCGAGTTGGAAGGAAGATTTCACCCTGATCGGCTCCGGCCGGTTCGATCTGAACGAAGCCTCTGCCCCTCTTATGGCGGATGTGCTCAATATCACCCCCATGCAGGCCCAAAGTCTTGTCGAGTGGCGTGCCGGGCCTGATGGCATCGAGCGCACCGAGGATGACACGCTTTTCACCTCCGTGGATGAAGCCCTCTCCATCGTCGGCTTGGATTTGGAAGACATGCCGGAGATCGGCCCGCTGCTTACCATTCGTGGCCAAACCAAGCGGATTGTCAGCCTGGGCTATGTGGCCGACTATGTCCGGGGATTAAGCGTCGTCTTCGCCGGCGAAACCGCCGGAGCGCGGCTCATGCAGTGGCGGGAGTTTGTCCCGGAGGAATTTGAGATCCCCAAAGAGCCGAGATAACTCGACGCGATCTGACTTGGAATCGACTTAGGCACAAGTTTTTACTAAGTGCGTCCCTCTGAAATCGCAGGCGTTCCTTCGAATAATCAAAAACCGTTCCAATGAAGATTGTCACAATTGCTAGAATTCAGTAAGGTAATGGGTTGATGCGAGTTTACCCCCTACTTGCTTGTTTTGCTTTTGCTTCGCTGGCTCTCACGCCTGCCTTTTCGCAATACTCGACCATCTGGACACTTGGCACTCAGGATGGCGAGCCAAACGAATTCGGTAACGAAAGTTGGCAACAAAACGCTTCACCGGGTAGCGCCACTGCGTTGGACAATGACTACTACTTCGCTGGCACCTATGGCATCGGCACATTTGGGACTGCGGAAGCACCGGGAAACTATGAGCGGGCGCTGAGCACTTCAAATCACACAAACCGCATTCATTTCAATCTGACTGCAGCCCAGGCGGTAAGCACAGCCCGCATCCGTTTGACCTTTCAGCATATATGGGGCGGTTGGTCGGGATTGGGCTACGGCACCCATCAATTTGAAGTCCGACTGAATGGCGCGCTCATCGGCACCAAGGTGCATCAGGTCAGTGGCACCGTCTTCGTAGAAGCGAATGCGGGGACATTCACGCCTGTCATCGGGGAGAATGTTATCCAAATCACAAGAACCATTGGCGTCCCTTCCTCCGCCAATGGCTGGATTGCCTTTGACTCACTAAGCTTCGAGATTCATCCGCTGGCCCTTCAAGATGCCGATGCCGATGGTTTGCCGCGCTGGTGGGAAGAGGATCAGGGACTCAACGACAATCTGGCGGTCGATGCCGCCCAGGATCCCGACAACGATGGGCTCACCAACACGCAGGAATTCGCCAAAAAGACCAATGCCCACGACACCGACTCTGACGACGACGGCCTGGCAGACGGCGTGGAGACAAACACGGCCATCTTTGTAAGTGCCACCAATACCGGCACAGATCCGCTAAATGCAGACACCGACGGAGATTCACTGCTGGACGGGGCTGAAGTTACTTCGAGTTCCGCCTCAAATCCTCTGCTCAAGGACACCGACGGTGATCTGGCCAATGATGCCTGGGAAGTTACCACAGGCTTTAACCCGGCCAGCAATACCAGCAAGCCGCCCGCACCAAGTTCGTTTGTCGGTATTCAGTTTGTCTCTGAACTGAACCCGCAGAATGCTTTGTCGCCCTATGCAGTCACCGGCCGCATCCCTCAGCCAAACTGGAATGCCACACGGCCACTTAGCACTTGGGATAGCGACGATGGCACGCAGGCCGATATTGCCTCACCCACTGCAGGCACCCTGCTCAATGGCAACGGAGCGGCGAGTGGGATGACCTTCTCGTGGCATACGCCCAGCAGCACATGGGCAAGCGGAAATAGCTTCACGAAGTTGTTGGATGGCTACCTCAATGCCAGCGAGTCCAGTCCCGCCAGCGTGACAGTGTCCAACATCACTTATCCTGTCTATGACGTGATCGTTTATGGTGGCTCGCTTTATGACAACGCCATCGCTTATGTGCGGCTGAATAATAACAGCAGCACCGACACTTGGTTCACAACATCGAGTTCCTCACCGCAGACACAGTTTATTGAAACTCCCGTCTCGAACTCAATTTCACCGTGGCGGGCCAACAGCATCCGTTTTCGTAATGTAACCGGGACCAGCATGACCGTATCGATGGCCATGCGCGACTGGCATGCAGGAGGCATCCACGGCATTCAGATCGTCAACGCGCAAACCGACTCGGATAGCGACGGCCTGCCGGATCATTGGGAGTTCACCAACAAACTGAACCCACGATCTGATACCGATGCCGCGGCAGACACAGATGGTGATAGCTTGAACAACACCTCCGAATACGCACGCCGCACGGATCCAAGGTTGGCGGACACCGATGGCGATGGCTTGATCGACTCCAAAGAAACTGGGACTGGCACTTGGGTCAGCGCGAACAACACGGGCAGCAACGCCTTGCTTGCCGATACGGATGGCGATCGCTTGCCCGATGGCGAAGAGGCATCGCGGCTTCCTTCACCGACCAATCCCAACGTCACAGACTCCGACGGCGATGGCCGCAGTGATTATGACGAAGTCGGCGGCGGCACCGACCCTCTTGTGGCTGACGGACTGGCCGCTAATATGCCAGTAGTCACGATCTCACCTCGCACCTTCACGTGGAACGTGGACAACTTACAGCTGGTTTGGGATCACACGCGCGGTAACCCGCAAGCTTCGCAGGATCTGCTTTCGCTCTCTATCTCCAACACCGCCGCGTCTGGAACGACCGCCATGTATTACACGCTGCCGATTCGCTCGAGCCGCATCACATACATGTTTCATTCCAATCACACGAATGCCTTCAGCTATCCCTCCAATCCAAACGGGGACATCTGGCAGGGCGATTGGAATACGATCCCCACCTATAACTTCACTGCGGGTCTCGGATTCAGCGGCCACGGAAAATATGACATCTCCGATCGCATTCGCTTCCAAGTATCGGGCACCAGCACTGGTGCTGCTAATGCTTGGAACATTCAGTTCAAGATTATCAATCTCGATACCAACACCACCCTCTACACGCTTACGCAGAACAACTGCACGCTCGCCTCTGCCGTTCATAACAATACGGTGACATGGCATGATTACGATGACCCTGTAAACAACAACCGCTTTCGTCTGCAATTGATGGACGGAGTGCAGGCTTACTTCCAGAACACACCTTTGGAGAACACGGCTGCGTTTGCAGCTTACAAAGACACCGATGAAGATGGCATGCCGGACGTCTGGGAGTCCCTTTACTCACTAAATCCTGCCTCCTCCACTGATGCCACTCAGGATGCTGATTCGGACGGCCTCTCCAACCGGGATGAATACCTTGCCGGTACAAACCCTCGCGATAACGACAGCGATGATGATGGCGCCAGGGACGGCGTGGAAACCCTCAGCGGTAGCAATCCTCTCCTGGCCAGCAGCCTGCCGCCCTACTACAACGGTCTCCCCTCGGGTCTCACAGGAGAAGACCTCAATGGCAACGGCATGTCGGATGCGTGGGAGTTATGGGCCGGAGATTTTTCCCTGTCCGCCAATGCTGATGATGATGGAGATGGGATCAGCAACTACAAGGAAAGCGTGGCAGGCACGGATCCCTTCGATCGAAGTTCGAAATTCTGGTCCGAAGTATTCACGCAAGGCAGCAATCTGATTGTCCGCTGGCCACGCACCGCCCACAAACAATACGGCGTCTGGTACGATGAAGATATGGTGGCGCCCTGGACACTTAGTCTTGGCACACCCAGCCTCGTCGATGACATATATCGGCAGACATTTACAAATGCCTTGCTCGCTGGCACCAAGCTCTTCCTCAAAGTGGATGTAAAGAACCTCGATACCGACAGCGACGGTGTGAGTGACTGGGCGGAAGACAACGTGCTTGGCTCAAATCCCAATCAGGCCAACAGTCTGCACTCGAGTGTCACCACTGCTAGCGCTGGTGGAGGCACTGCTACGATGAGCGGGGATTATGTTGCCATGCTGCAACAGTTTGAAGGCGCGGCTGGCAGCGGTGGCTATGCAGGCGGTGCCGCCTCAAGTGGAGGCGGATCTTCCGGTGGCGGCGGTTCTGGCGGCACGGGATCGACTCCGAGCACCGGGATTTCTGCCAGTCAGGCCGCACGCTTCCTCATGCAGACAAGTTTTGGCCCGACCATGGAAGACATCGCTGCGGTTCAACAGGCTGGCTATGAAGGTTGGATCACCCAACAGCTCACTGCACCCATCACACTGCATTCCAACTATGCGAAAAGCATCTATCTCGATCTGAAAACGCAGCAGGCGAATCTCGACTTCAACTATGGCGGTGAAGGCGCTGACACTTTCCTTTTCGGCAACAACATGATGACCGCTTTCGCCCGGGCTGCGATCCAGGGCGAAGACCAACTTCGGCAGCGGGTCGCCTTTGCGTTGAGTCAGATTCTCGTGGCTTCACGTCGTGAGGCCGAACTGGAAAACCGGGTGCTCGGCATGTCGGACTTCTACGACATCTTTGTTCGCAACAGCTTGGGTAACTACTACGACGTGCTCAAGGAAGTGACCTTCCATCCGGTGATGGGCCGTTATCTTAGCCATGTGGGCAATCAAAAGGCTCGGCCTGAAATCAATCAGTATCCCGATGAGAACTATGCGCGGGAAGTGATGCAGCTTTTCACTATCGGTTTGTGGGAACTTAACCCGGACGGAAGCCGCAGGCTGGACGGCCAGAGCCAACCCATTCCTACTTACTCCAACACTGAGATCACTCAGACTGCCCGGGTACTGACAGGACTTTGGTTCGGCGGTCACTATTGGGCGAACGGGGGCTGGTCAGAGGAATCCTACACCGCCCCTATGACCATGCATGCCGATTACCATGACTTTGGGGAGAAGACCTTGGTGCGCGGATACAAGATCCCCGCGAGACCGCAAACGAACGCCGATGCCATTCGCGACATCGAAGACATGCTGCGCAACCTCTTCGAGCATCCCAACTGCGCTGTCTTCGTTGGAAAGCAGCTCATTCAATTTCTGGTTACGGACAACCCGAGCCCGGCCTATGTCCAAAGAGTGTCCTCCGTTTTCGCCAACAATGGCCAAGGCGTGCGCGGAGATCTGAAAGCAGTCATAAAAGCCATCCTTCTCGATGATGAAGCGCGGCTGCTCACTCACACGGCCAGTGCCACTCATGGCCGGCTGAAAGAGCCCGTTAACCGTGCCATGGCGATCGGCCGCGCCTTCGGGATGAAGGCGGCTCCAAAAATGCTGTGGTGGGATTGGGGTGAGTATTTTGGATCCAGCCGGCAGGAGCCTACTTACTCACCGAGCGTCTTCAATTTCTACCGCCCGGACTATCAGGCTCCGGGTTTGTTGACGCAGAATAGCCTAGCCGGTCCGGTCTTCCAGATTACTGACAGTTACTCTTCCATCTCCTACCCGAACCGCTTGTGGTACATGATGGAAGACGGCTTCAGCTACGGAGAGACCTACCGTTTCCCCCTGGATCTGAGTGCCGCCAAAGCCTTGGCCACCACGCCTGAAGCGTTGGTGGATAACATGAATGTGCTCTTCTGCGCGGGCGAGATGTCGCTCAGCAGCCGCCAGTATATTTTGACTGCCATCAATCAGATCGCGGCCACCGAAACAGCAGCTCGCGTGCGGGTGGCCGCTTATCTCGCCATGGTATGCCCGGAAGGAGCGATCATGCGATGAGCAGCGACGTAGGCACGCATTTGGACGGACAAAGCCAAGAACCCGCATGAACAGGAAAACCAACGCTCTCACCCGACGCCGCTTCCTGGGACAGTCGGCCTGCTCGGCTTTAAGCAGTGTTTCCATCTTGAATACGCTGCTAAATCTGAAGATGGCCAACCACGCGGCCGCACAGGCGGGCCCTTCAGACCATCGCTCGTTGGTTTGCATCTTCCTGCACGGCGGCAATGACTCCTTTAATTGGCTCGTCCCCCGGGACCCCACACGCCATGCCATCTACTCGACGACTCGAGACAATCTCGCTTTGCCTCTGGGCGATTTATTGCCTCTCAACCAGTCCGGTGGCGACGGTCAGTTGTATGGGGTGCACCCCAGTTGTCCTGGCCTACAGGAGTTGTTCAACGGTCTCGGCGGAGACACTTCGAAACGTCGCGCTGCATGGATCAGTAATGTGGGCACACTGATTCAACCGGTTAACAAGACCCAGTATTTGGCAGAAAGTGTCAGACTCCCTCGCGCGCTTTTTTCGCACAGCGACCAGATAGACCAGTGGCAGACCTCCGTCCCTCAAGGCATGACTCAACTCAGCGGTTGGGCGGGCCGCGCCGCCGATGTGCTGCACAGCACCTCCAACGGAGACAGCATCTCCATGAACATCTCCCTCGCAGGAAACAACCTGCTGCAGGTGGGCAATCAAACGACGCAATTTGTCGTGACTTCCAGCGGTGCCCTCACTTTCACGAGTGGAGATAGTGGCAATGCCCTTGACCCCGCCACGCTCAAGAACGTAGCGCATCGCGGCATGCTGGAGCAGCAGTATGCCAGTCTCATGCACCAGTCCTACGCGCAACTGACAAAGAGCAGCATCGAACTCCAGGAGTTCTTCCTCGCGCAGTTTAATGGATACAATGACAGCGCCATCGCCAGTCTCTTTCCTGGCACTAACTGGCTGGCGCAGCAGTTCCGTGCTGCGGCCAAGATGATCGCCCTGAGGCCCAGTCTTGGGCTGCATCGGCAGACGCTCTTCCTTAGCTTCGGTGGCTGGGATCATCACAGTGAGCTTTTGGAGAACCAGGGCGAGATGATGCTTATGTTGGATGAGGCTCTCGTCGCCTTTCAGCGGGCGCTGGATGTCTTGGGCGTGCAGGACAGCGTCATCACCTTCAGTGCCTCGGACTTCAGCCGGACTCTGCGCAGCAATGGCCGCGGAACCGATCACGCTTGGGGCGCCAATTCTCTGATCATGGGCGGCCCCGTGCAAGGTGGCCGCATCTACGGCACCTACCCAAGCCTCGTCCTCGATAGCGACAATGACACCGGCTACGGCGGTCGCATGATCCCCACCACTTCCGTGGATCAGTTGTTCGCCGAAATGCTGCGCTGGTTCGGTGTGCCGGCCGCCAACATGAGTTACGTCCTGCCTAACATCGCCAATTTTTACGATGTCAACGGCTCGACCCTCCCTATTGGCTTCCTGAAACCGGGCACCTGGAGTTGATCCACCCATTGCGGAGCACAATAGGAAGCGGTAGGCGAAAGCATGGAGAGTGACGGCGTGACGAACTCCAAAAAGATCCAAAAGTGGACTGTCTTCAGCGGCCTCGTCGCGATTGGGTTGGCGCTCTTTTATTTCGGCCCCGACCCCATGAGTGATGAGAAGAGAGATGGAGACGATGCAGATCGCGAGTTCAAACTTGATTTACCCGCGGCCCCGGCAACCCCTCCTGGCCAGGCATCTTCAACTTTCTCGCCACCTCCAAGCCAGCCGCTGCCCGGCGAGACGATTCTGGCGGGTTATGGGTCGAAGGAATCACGACCTCAGGACGACCTGAACAAGATGGCCCACACCTTCAGCAACCTGCTCTTGCTGATTAAAGGCGACAATCCCTTCCGCATGGGCGCGAATGAAGAATTTGCGGCGGCATTGCGCGGGAAGAACCGAACTCAGTTGCGGTTTCTGCCCGATCAACACGCCGCCATCAATGACCGTGGCCAGTTGATTGATCGCTGGGGCACACCACTTTTCCTTCACACCCGTTCTCGCGATAAGATCGACATCCGTAGCGCCGGCCCCGACAAGCAAATGTGGACTCCCGATGATCTCCACCGGAAATACAACGGCGAGTTCTTAAAAGGAGCAGCACTCGAATCAAAGAGCTTGTTCGAATGACGCGAGGCTCGTTAGAGCTGAGTTGCTCTCACTTCGTCGGCTCCCAAAAAAAAGCGGCCTCTGGGATCCACAAGCCGCTCGAAAAGAAGTTAATACCAGTTTAGATCTTACCGCCGGCGGCGCATGATCAGACCCATCAGCGCGAGGCCAAAAAGGCAGAACCGGCTCGGTTCGGGAACGGCCGTAGCAGTCATGGTTGCGGAATAAGTATTGGCCGCAAGAGAGCCACCCAGAGTGGTGGTGTATCCATAGATTGAGTACGCACCATCTGTGGGAACTGTGTATCCAATGGTTCCTCCATCAGCAGCCGTGCTGCTCCGGTAGAATCCATAAGAAGTGCCGTCTGCCACAGTGGCCCCTACAGTTGTGATAGTCGGGAACCAAAACAAACCAAGCTGGTTGCCAGTAGCCACACCGCCCGTCAGATCGAATGAAGTGAGTCCCCCATATCCTCCCTGAACACCTGCAGTGCCTGACAAATCTTGTGCTTGAAACACACCAACAATCTTGTAACCGCCACTTCCGAATACGGTGTTATTGGTAAGCGTGAGGCCGACCAACTCACTTGATGTAGGCATACCGGCTACGGCATTATTGATGTCAGCAACCAAAATGCCTATGGCACCAACCGGCACCGAGGTATTAGTCGAACTCTGGATAATACCGGCACCCAGTTCGATAGTTACCGCGGCAGACGCTGCCGAAGACAGAATGGCGAAAATCGCTGCGATTCTAAGGATCATGGAAAAAAGGCGTGGGGTATTTTAGCGTAGAGCACTTTATACAGGATGAAAGAAACCGAATCAATACGGATTGTTATTCCAGACTGTCGTAGCTCCTGTCCCTGATTGGTATTTCCGGATCACGAAACCAACGCCAGGGGGAATGGTGTCATCATTATGAGGATTGCTGTCGCCGACGCGATACCAAGTGCCTGCCACACGATAATAGATAAAAACTGGCGCCCTGTTGATTGACGCCGAAGTATTATCATACAGCAAAATTTGATCGCGGCGCTGAAAGCCTAGAGTGCCGTCGCTATCCAGGAAGCTAGAGGCGCTCAGGTCCAGCTCCGAAAGTTTGACCGGGACGGGTCTGCCGTGAGTCACATAATTATCCTGCGGCCCTGCGGGCAATGTTGAAAGCGGCGTCGCGAAGTCCGTTGTCTCAGCAGTGCCAACCGAGGTGAAGGTTGTCGCAGCAGTGATGCTAGCCGCCTGATGCCTCACGGTAAACTGGCTGTCAGGCCACAGAATTGTGTCGTTGGCAGGGTTCGTTCCATCCCCGACTTTCAGCCAGTTTGTGCCGACCACATAATACTTCGTGCCGATCGCCAGATTGATACCTTGACCCTGCGAGTCTACGATCATCAACTCACTCTTACGCTGGAACCCAAGCGTCCCGTCAGACGGCACAAAAGTCGTCTGCGTGGCAGGCGGAAACAGCGTCCCGAGCGTCCAGAACTTGCAGATCTTGAAACTTTCATTGCCAGTGATACCGGTAAGGGTGTCTCCTGCCAGATCCACAGTTACAGTGCCTGCAGCATTCGCCGTGATCTGGTAATACATTCCTGATTTCGCCCCGGAAATAAAGCGCACGTAGTAAAGCGTTTTATAGGCATCAACCGTCCAGTTTACCGTGCCAGTGGGATACAGTGTTGCCGTCCCACCTGCAATGGTCGGCACGGCGCTAAGCGCTCCCTGAAACTCCGTAGCTGTCGCAAAAGGGACAGCCACGATGGTGTCCGAATTAGGCAGACAAGTCACCGTATTAAACCCAACGGGTTCCGTGGTGACAGTAGTCTGCGCGCGCAGTTGGCTCGCTGTAAGCAAAGCAGTGAAGGTGACGGCGGCGATCGCTTTCATGAGGTAACGATTTGCTAGCTAGAGGGCGTGATGCGCTAAGCAATTTCCCGAGAGTGCCATATAACGCGCCGTTTGGCTAGTCTCTTGAACGAAAAATTTTCAAATGCGTGTTTTAGAGCTCGGCCCGCGTCTGGGCCAACCGATGGCAGGTGGGACCGCCCCTTTCTAAGTAGATTGTAGCCGAATCCCCCGCTCATATTCTGCACTCCTCCATCAGACAAAACCCTCTCTAGGCACCGGCACCCGGACTAGATTTTTAAAAATTTCCTATTCTTAAGAAGTGGACAGAGACGCATGCCGGGATCGACACACTTCCGTCGCGCGGTCTCGGCTTCCTTCGCCCTAGAGAGCCCGGAGATTGACACAGCCCAATATTTTCGATAGCTTTGGGAAATGATGGCGAAACGACAGCTATTTTGGGCAGTTCTCTTCGGGCTGGCCCTCCTGCCGTACACCGCCTCCGCCCAACTTTTGGTATATAAAATAGAAATTACCAAGCCAGAAGGCGTGAATTTCCACACTTTTAATGGCGGCTATGCCGTCGCCCCCCTTCTGGGTGGCAGCGTTTCCTTCCTTCTGACGACAAATGAGGATGGCGAGAAAACCTATGCCTCATCCGCAGAGGCCGGAACGCTTTTTACGGCCGTCGAAGGTTCCAAAAAGAAGAGCGTCCTCTTCTCGACGACTGGAGCGGATTCAGTGTCTGGAGCGGTCGTGGCGATGGGAGATATCGAACACGTCGTGCGCATCAGCAGCAGCACGCTTTCGCTCGCTGCCCGGGTCGCCAAGACCCTGAAAGGCACCCTGGTCAGCGCCAATGATGAAAGTGACACGACCGAGGTGGCAGATGACAGCAGCATCGGTTCCGCGGGCATGGCCGAAGTGAAGCTGATTTTGGATGAAGATGAAACCACTGAGGTGAATCGGCAGAACTACACCCAGGAAGCCGCAGTCGAGTCGCTGACGGTTCTCTTGGAGCGGCGTGGCTACAGTTCAGCCGAGGCAGACGCCGAAGACGGCGATACGGACACGGATGCCACGGATACAACTACTGGCACTACTACCACCGACGGGACGACGACCACTACCGACACCACGGGAACGACAACCGACGGCACAACGACTACTACCGGGACCACTGGAACAACGACGACTGGCACTACCGGCACTACGACGACCGACGGCACTACCACCACGACTGACACCACCGAGATTCTCGTCGATACCGACGGCGACGGCATCGTGGATACGGTACAATAGAGGTGGATTGGTGGCGTTTGAGCGGAGACAGCCGCCCGGGCCGCGTATCTTGCAGGTATGAATCCCATCCTCGCCGCAGCCGCCAAATCCGGGGCGGATGATCCCGAGAAAGTGCAGGCGGCCCTGCACGACGCTCCGGCGACGGGTCAGGGAATGGTGGCTTACCTTCTGGGAAAAATCCCGCTGGATGAACACCAGTTTTTGCAGGCCCTCGGCTCGGAACTGGGTTGGTCTCCGTTGGATCTCACGACGCCTTCGACCGAACAGACTCCTGAGTTGAAAAAATTGCTCCCTGCACGCCTCGCCCTGCGGCACCGGCTTTTGCCTTTGCGGTTGGAAGCCCGGCTTGCCAGCAAGTCTGAAGAAGGCTCCGCATCTGCCAATGGTGATCCGGAGCCGGTGGACAATGTCCTGGTGCTGGGCTGCCACGAGCCCTTTGACCTGCTGGCCCGGCAGGCAGTAGCGCGCCATGTCCCGATGCCAGTGCGTTGGCGCTTGATGCCGCTGACCGATCTGCTGGATTCTTTGCAGAGTTTCTACGGAGTGGGGGCAGAAACTTTTGATGATCTCATTCGCTCGCGCGACTTGGATACCGGGGACGCCCACCTCAGAGACGAGGAGAACATCATCGACGAGAGCGATGCCGAAGCGTCCGTCCTGAAGTTTGTAAACCAGATCATCCGTGAAGCTCTGGCGCAGCGGGCCACGGATATTCATGTGGAGCCTCTCCACAATAATCTGCGTATTCGTTACCGGGTGGACGGGGTGCTGCATGAGGCCCCTGTGCCGGAGAAAATCAAGACCCTGCAAGCTTCCGTGCTGGCGCGCATCAAGGTGATGGCCAAGTTGGATATTGCGGAGAAGCGCCTACCGCAGGATGGCCGTATCAACCTGAAACTGGAAGGCCAGAGCATCGACGTCCGTGTGGCTTGCATCCCGAGCGTTGAAGGGGAAAGCATCAGTCTGCGCTTGCTTGGGCAGGAGCGTTTCACCCTGGATAAACTTGGACTTAGCGAAGAGTACCGGGCGAAGGTCAATATCCTCCTGGCGAAGCCAAACGGCATCGTCCTCGTCACGGGACCCACCGGAAGCGGGAAAAGCACCACGCTCTACACCTTCCTCTCCCAGATCAATAGCGTCCAGCGGCGCATCGTCACCATCGAAGACCCCGTCGAGCACAAGCTGCCCGGCGTGGTGCAGATTGCGGTGAAGCCGGAGATCAACCTGACTTTCGCCAATGGTCTCCGCAGCATCCTGCGCGGCGATCCGAATGTGGTGATGGTGGGGGAAATCCGCGACTTGGAGACGGCGGAAATTGCGGTGCGCGCCTCGCTCACCGGCCATTTGGTTTTCAGCACCCTGCACACAAATGACGCCGTTGGCGGCATCACCCGGCTTGTCGAAATGGGAGTCGAGCCATTCTTGGTCTCGTCCTCCGTGCGGGCCTTTCTCGCTCAAAGGCTCGTGCGCACCCTGTGCCATCACTGCCGCATGCCCGCGAACTACAGTAAGGAACAACTTGCTGCGACAGGTATTGAAAAAAGCCTGGGCAGTTCCACCTTCTTCACTGCCAGTCCGGTTGGTTGCCCGGCCTGTCGCAACACCGGTTATTACGGACGACTCGCCATTTATGAGATCGTCATGGTCACGCAGAAGATGCAGGATTTGATCGCCAAAAAGGCGAGCTCCAATGAATTGTTGCGTCAGGCACGCAAAGACGGTTTCATCTCCATGCGCGAATATGGAGTGCGCAAAGTGCTGGAAGGCGTCACCACGGTGGAGGAAGTGGTGCGCGTGACCAGCGAGGATTTCCAGGAATAGATTTGTCCGTTATGCCCGCGTTCATCTACGAGGCCTACACTGCCAGCGGAGAGCATAGCAGCGGCACTTTGATGGCGGCAGATCATGGTGAGGCGGTGCGGAAGCTGACACGGCAGGGCTTGCAACCTTTCGCACTACGTTCCCAGGACGAACCGGGCGCAGCCGCTGCGGCACGGCCCAATAAGGACGCAGCCTCAGGCGGCTCAGTTGCACCCGGCATGAACCTGGGGGACCGGCCTGAAGGCATCAAATTGAGCCGGCAGCAGGTCATCCGCTTTACGGAAGAGTTGTGCGATCTTCTGAGCGCCGGCTTGCAACTGGCCCAGGCCTTGCACGCCATGGAGAACCGCAGCCATCATCTTCTCCGTGCGTTGGCGACGCAGCTCCGTGAGAAGATCCAGGATGGTGTTCCGTTCTCCACGGCACTGCGCGAGACATCGCCGTCTTTCGGAGACCTGTACTGCAATCTGGCGGCCGCAGGTGAGGCCGGCGGCGCCCTGCCTTCAATTCTGAAACGCCAGACACGCTACCTGAATCAAATGGAAAGCCTGCGCTCCAAGGTTACCGGAGCATTGATCTACCCTTTTTTTATCGTGCTTTCCGGAGTGGCGCTCGCCGTGGTTTTCCTCACTTACCTTCTGCCGAAGCTGGCCATCCTCATCCAGAGCACGAGCAATCGGCTGCCCAGCGCGGTGCGCTGGCTGCTGGCTACGAGCGATTTCCTCAAGACGTGGTGGTGGCTTATCCTGGCCTTCCTGCTGGCGCTCATGATCGTGGCTTTCGTCTTGCTGCAGAATCCGAAGAACCAACTCCTTTGGCATCGGATCAGTCTGCGGCTCCCCATTTTTGGACCTGTCTTGCGGACACGGTTTGAGGTTCAATTTCTCGAAACGTTGGGCAACCTGCTGAAGAACGGACTGCCTTTGCACCGGGCGCTGGAACTGGTCCGCAAGGCCATGACAAACCAGTATCTTCGGGCCAAGCTGACGATCATGGAGAATGATGTGCATGACGGCACCTCCCTGAGCCGGGCGCTGGAAAAGAGCAACACGGTGCGACCGCTCGTGGTGGATATGGTGCGAGTCGGCGAACAGACCGGTGAAATGGCCGATGCTCTGGAGAGAGCTGCAGACCGGTTTGACTCCCAATTTAGTCAAACCCTGGAGCGCGCTACCGCGCTGCTTCAGCCGGTGATCATGCTGGTCATGGCGGGCATGGTCGGCGGCATGGCTTGGATGATGATCAATATCGTTTTCTCCACGTTACAGCAGGTCAATCAGCGTTAATCTGGTCAGAATCCCTTGGCCGACTTGCGGCTTGCTGCCCCAGCCAAATTTTTTTATTCTACTCTTACCAACCCCTTGCTTATGACTGTGCGCCCCCAGACTCGATACAACGCAGCTTTCACGCTCATGGAAATGATGCTCGTGCTGCTCATCATCACACTCATCATCGGCAGTGTTGCCTTGATGTTTCAGAACTTCTCCAATAACGCCCAGATCACTACTACAGAAGCAAAAGTCCGATCCCTGGAAGCGGGCCTCATGCAATATAAGACGCTTAACATGCTCTACCCTACCCAGGCTCAAGGCCTGGAGTCCTTGGTCGCGAGACCTACGGGTGATCCTCAACCCAAACGCTGGAGCCAGTTCGTCAAACCGGATGCCATCATTGACCCGTGGGGGAACAAGATCCAATACCGCAATCCCGGCACTCATAACACGACCGGAGTGGATGTCTTTTCCAGCGGCCCAGATGGCCAGCAAAACACGCCGGACGATATCGGCAACTGGTGACGACTGTCGCGGCACGAACCGCTAGTTTTATCTCTACACTCCCCATGAACCGGCAGCGCTCCAGGATCCACCTCAGCCGCCGGGGTTTCACCTTGCTGGAGATGGTGGTGGTCCTCGCCATTATTTCCATCCTCGCAGGCATCGCGGTAGTGAGCTTTGACGGTATCAATCAGGAGCGCGCCATGCGCGAGCCGGTGATCGCTTTTGAAGACCTCACCATGGAAGCGATGACGCGGGCAAATCTCCATGAGAAGCCGCTGGTCATCGTGTTCGGTAAAAGTGGCATGCTGCTTTCGAGCCGCAGCAGCACCGGCGCAGTAGGACGAGGTAATTATCAACGAGAGATCAGCTTCCCTGCTGGAATGACACTCTTCCTCCGCCGTTTCGGCCAGACCGTTTTTCAACCTTCGGAAGGGCAGAGACTTTTCATCGCGCCAGGGGGGATATGCGAGCCTGTCAGCGCCCGATTCCAACGCGGATCCTCATGGATCGAAGTAACGCTGGATCCCCTGAGCGGCGCCATCGCGGATGAGGTCATGTATCTTCAATGAGAAGATGAAGAGCCTGATGCACTCCCAACCCTCACCACTTCACGGACCACAGTCTCACCGTTTCAAACGGAGCGCCTTCACGCTGTTGGAAACCCTGCTGGCCGTCTTCGTTTTTGGCATGGCCGTCACCGGTCTCGTTACCGCCATTCGTGATATGGGACAGGGTGCTCTGCTAGCCCGCCGCGAATCGCAGATTCAGAATCGACTGGATTCACTCTTGCTCGAGACGACGCGCGCGCCGCAGCTTTTGGAAGGTGTTGCCTTGGATGGTCCGGAGAAGCGGGAGTTTCATGAGGGAGACGTAAGCTTCATCGTTACCCTCCGTCCCCTGGAGATCACCAATCTTGAAGGAAAAGAGGTTGAAGGACTTTTGTCAGTGACGGTGACAGCACGATGGCTTGAGGGAAATGAGGAGCAGGAAGAAACCGCGGAAACTTGGGTTTACCCGCGTTTGTTCGGACAAAAGACTTCCAGCACAGCCGCACCTAAACCGTGAAAGCTGATCGGCCCACACACTCATGGTCCGCGCTCCGCCAAAGCGGCGGCTTCACGCTGCTGGAGATGATGTTGGTTCTGTTCGTCACCGTCTTGTTGGTGGGCACCGTGTTTGGCATCGTTCACGCCGTCACCTCCTTTGCAACGGTGCAAAAGGACGAACAGCGCCTGGATGCGCGCCAGGCGGGACTCAGCGAACTGTTCCGCCGCACGTTTCAAAACCTGCCTGCGGAGGCCTTTGTGCGGCTGCGCAACCGGGGAGGTTCCGGCAGCTATGAAGGCGAACTGGCGATTGCTCATGCACCCAGCATGGTAGCCAGTGCGGCAGGCGGCGTGAGTATCTGGGAACTCCAGCGAGGACCTGATGGTTACGCCCGGCTACTCATGCGAATTCTCAGCCGTGAGCAAGTTCTGGCGTGGGAAGGCGGAGACCGAAGTGTGGGATCTCAGATCGTCATGATAGAAGGTTTGTCCCGGTTTGAATGGCGCTTCTACAACGACGTGAGCCAGGAGTGGGAGCCCTTGTGGAATGAGAAGCTCAAACTGCCTGACAAACCACCAGCCGCCCTTGCGATGCCAGAAGTCGCAACCCTCAATCCAGGCAGCCCATCTCCCGATGACAAAGACAAGGCCACAGACCCGGAAGTTCCTGGTCTGGATGCAAAAGATGGGAGCACCAAAAATGAACCTGAGAAAGCCCAGGTGAACATTCCCCGTGCTCAGACGCAGGGAAAGCGACCTTCACTTATCGAGCTCATCTTTGCACAAATAGGCGGAGAGCCGCAGCGCCGCATCTTCTGGGTGCCTCCGCTGCAGTGAAAGATAGCCTCCGCGTCCGTGAAGCGCCGGTTCAATTCTTCTTCCATGAAGCTGTTGGCGCTCTTTTCGAAGATCCTTTCTCGTCTGGAACGGCCTCCGCTTTCGGAACTTTATACTCGGTATCCTCGGACCAGCGTGGCATCGGCGGCAACAGGGGCGACTCCACTTTCTTCGCGGGTGGCGCAAACCGCTCTGTCACTTCATAGCTCGTAGCCTGTCTTCCCCATTTGATCTGAGAGTCAAGATGGGTGTCCGTGTCGGGAAGGATGCGTGGCTGCACAAAGATGATCAATTCGCGGCGTTCCTTTGTTCGGTTCGTGCTACCGAACAGATGCTTCAAGATGGGGACTCGGATCAGAAAAGGCAATCCAGTCTTGTTCTTGCTATCTCGCTCGGTAATGAGACCACCCAACATGGCGGTGGTGCTATCGGGCACGATCAGAATGTTTTGCAGGCCTTGCGTGGAAAGATTCGGCACTTGGTTGCCACTGATGGTGGTGTAGCCGCTGATATCGTTGTTTTCCTGCTGGAACTCCAGCATAACCTCCCGGTCATTGTAAATATGTGGGGTGATGTTCAGTTGCAGACGCACCGGCACATACTGTGTTGTAGATCGGATGCTCGTGCCTGAACTGGTAGTTGAATCCGTGGTGGAAAGCGTCTCACCAGCGATGGCAATTTCCTGGCCAATGAAAATGCTGGCCTGCTGATGGTTCAGCGTGGTCACCGTAGGCTTCTGCATCACCTTGAATCGATTGGACGTTTCGAGGGCCTGCAGGAAGACATTCAGATTGTCCCCAATCTGTCCGTAAAGGGTCAGCCCACTCAAGGCAGGAACAAAATCTTCCACCGTTCCCAGCTCGGAAAGATTCGCGAAGGCCGTGCCTTGGGTATTCAGGATCCCGCCTATCAGATTATTGTCCCCAACTTTCTGCAAAGTATTAACCCAATCCAGGCCGAAGTTCATATCATTGCCCAGGGTGAACTCTCCGATAATCACCGAAAGGAATATCTGCCGCGGCCGCACATCCAGCTCTTCCGCGAGGTCATTCAACATCTTCAGTTCGTCAGGCGGGCCACTCGCGAAATACTTGGAACTGGCCGGATCAACAATGACGAGCGTGCGGCCGATGAGTACACTCTCCGCCTTGCGAGTAATATCGAGCTGACCGCTGGTAGTCGACCGGTTCCCGAAGCCGAGGCTGCTCGATCCGCCGCCGGACAACGAACGGCCTCCGAGGGTTCCCCCGGAATTGAGACCACTGTTGCCCGAGCCATTCATACTGCTCCCAAAACCATTCGTGCCGGAGGAATTCTGAGAAGTCGTGTTAGCAGTGGAGTTATTGTTGGTCTGCAGATTTAAGGCGCCTGCTGCATCCGGCTGGTTCCTCAGCAATGCCTTCCCGGCAATGTTGATGAACGTCGTTAGATCAATGTAATGGAGCTGCCGGGAAGTGATGGCTTTAGTGGGCGACTCTGCATCCAGCTCAGCCACGAGCTTTTCGATATACTCAATGTCTAACGGGCGTGCCACGATGAGCAGACTGTTGGTCCGGGCAATCGCCTGGATCTTGGGCGGTGAAGCCTCAGTGGTTCCAGGCACCGACGTATAACTGGCCACCTGAGCCGCTTCACGAGCCGCGTTCTGTTGGGGATTGCCTGCGCCAGTGTTTTGCATGGCGGCATTGTTAGTAGTCTGGCTTCTGGGTGTCGGGGGCGTTGTTCCTCCTTGACCGCTGCCGCTGCCTGTGGCGCTCAAACCTAACAAGGCAGAAAGCTGTTCCGCCACCTCAGTAGCGTCCGCTCGTGTCAGGTGGATGGTTTTGTGCCGCGTCTCACTCGGCGGCAGGTCAACTTGCCGGGCCAAATCCAGATAGGCCCGAATCGTACTGGAGTTTTCCGTGATGACCAGGCTGCGCGTATTGGGAACAGCCGCCACCTTCCCGTAAGGGTGCGGCGGAATGATCTGGATGAACGCCTGCGCGGCATCTTCCGCCGACAGATACTGCAGCTGCAAGATGTGGCTCACCACTTGATCACCCGGGGGCAAATCACTCTCCTTCAAGACCATGGGCACGCCTTCCGTGGAAGGCATGCGCGCCTGTTCCGTAGCCAGCAGCTTGACCATGTTACCGCCACTCGGGACGAATGAATAACCCGCCAGCAGCAGGGTCTTCTCCATGAAATCCACCGCTTCTTCCTTGGTGAGTTCGCCATTGGTCTCGATCGAGATCGTCGCATCTTCCACCTTGGGATCGCGGATGACTCGCTTGCCCGTGAGATCCTGATAAAACTCGATGACCTCCGTCAACTGTGCATTGGGCATGGTGAGCGTCACCTTTGCCGGCCCAACCGTCGCGGGCTTGGGATTTACCACCTGAGCCTGAAGGCTGAGGCTGATCCCTATGATCAGGAGGATAGGTAAATAGACTTTGGTCATGAAGAAGTCGGGGGGGTAATGCGGCAAATAGTCAACGGCTGGCTGGCGGCGGTGCAGCATGATTTTTTGGCAGGGAAAAACCTCTCCGTCGATTCGCCGTCGTTTGCCCCGGTGGACCGATGCCTGGTGGGGTGGATAAAGTCGGGGGAGGGATGTTTTTGGATGATGCCCCCGAACCTTTTTGCTGGGGCTGCCCTAGCGGCGGCGGCATGGCTCCCATGGGGGGGGCCGCATCTGCAACCGGCAGTTCAACAGGTGCATTCATGGCGACCGCAGGATCGGCGGGCTTCTTTGCCCCGGCGGCGCCAGCCGTACCCTTTTGTTGGGCCGCATTCCCACCCTTGGACGCCATCTGTTTCAGAAAGGAGTCATCATATCGCAGCATCGCCGTTTCCCCGTTCACGTCGATTTCCACATAGGAATCCCGCCGGTTTTCCCCTTGATGATAAGACTTCATCAGCATGCCTCCAGGGCCCGGGGAGGTTCCCGAAAGCTTGATCCGCTCACGAGTTTTTACGTTCGCGAGGATGACGGTGCGTTTGTCCCCGATGCTGTAGCTGTTGTACAACACCAGATCCTTCACAGGCGATTCCCGCTGCACCGAGGGCGGCGCCGTCTTGAGGGTGAACGGATTCCTCTCCCACCCTGCTTCATAGCGGGAGGCCGAATAGGGTTTTGGCGCGACAAAATTCCCCTGCTGCGCGCTCAGCACCACTGGAGTTAGGAGCACCGTGATCAGTGACCAAAGCCCCACCAAACGCCCCGAGCCCTGCTGAAGAGCGGGCGGAGTTCTGAAGACTTGGACTGTGCGTAACAGGGTCATTTCGTCCTTACCGGTTGAGCCCATACCAACGCCAGAACTGCACCTGTGCTGTCACTTGAGCGGCGTCGTCTTTGTCCGGCAAGATGCGGAGCGTAGGCACGGCGTAAAAGGCTTGGGGGGATTGATGCGCATAGATCCAGCGGAAGAGTTGGGGCAAAGCGCCGCGAACACCAAGAGTTACGCCGAATTGTTGGAAGTGGGCGCCGGTAGTTACCGGTTCAATCTGAGTCTTGGTAATACTTAACCCCGAAGAAGTAGCAGAGCTGCGCAGGGACTCCAGCAGCTTCTGATTGGCTTCCAGTTCGCTCGGAGCCTTTGTCAGGTAAGTCGAAAGCCAGGCCGCGCAAGCATTCCAATAAGGCTCTTCCGCCAGCATGAGTTGGGATTCCGTTTCTGCAAAACCAAGGGTCTCCTCGCTTTGAGTAAGTTGACGCTGCCACGCGAGCAGGCGCTGACTCAAGAGCACGCCCCCAAGCACCGCTGCCAGAAGCAGCAGCATGCGCAGTAGATTCTTCTCCCGGGACTTCATGGCAGTTACAGGCTGAGACTTCCCTCCGCACGGAAACTGGCCCGGTTGTCCGGCAACACCGTAGGCTGCGGAAATGTCCAGTGGTAGCGTTTCAGCGACTCGCTGTTTTCCAGATCAGCCTTGAACTTAAGGGCGTGATTCACGGAGCTCGCTTCCCCTGCCACGACGAGCCGGTCCTGATCCAGATTGAACTCCTTCAGCCGGATGCCTTCCGGCGGCAGAAGGGAAACAATACCTTGGAAAGTCTCAGGAGGATACTGATCCGGATTGATCGACGGCTGCAATGCCTCCCACTGCTGCTCCGTATCGCGGATCGCCTGGACTCGAGGCGCATGTTCATGCACCACCGCCCAGCGCCGATCCTGTCCAGACTGGCGGACGATCAGCCATCCAATCCACAACCCGAAGAAGAGCAAATAAACGGCCGCCGCCGCCCATAGCCACCGCGTCACACGGCGTTTGCGTTTGCGATCCTCGCGAATCAGGGAGACCTCCGCTGGCATCAGCGACAGGGGTGCCTGAGGCAAAACCGGATCAGGACGTTCCGCCCGGCGCGCCGTCGTGCCAAGATACTCTCCCACTGCGTTCAGGAAGTCATCACTGGCTTCCGTCCACACCAGCAAAGTCGGACACTCCTTCAAGAACTCGCGCATCTGTAGAGCCAGCATCAGGTCGCGCATCTCATGCGCGGCATCATCATCAAGCGACCTAGCGGTCAATGCTGCCACATGAACAATCTGAGAAGCACGCGTGAAGGCGACGACAAATTGCCCATCCTCTTTCCAGAGCGCTGCGCCATCCGCAGGGAGAGGATACAGCCGTGCGCTCAGTTCACACCGGTTGGGCACGACAGTCAGATAGCCTTTCTCGAAACTGTCGGGCGCGAGGGCAATGGTGGCCACCAGCAGCCTTTCTGCCTCTGACAGGACGACCCAATGCGCGGTATTATTCCCGCCTCCGCTTGATTCGATTCCCTGAGCAGCCCAATGCAGCGCAATGGCCCCATCGAGATCCCGCTCCATGACACGCGGCAACCAAAGAGGGGCGCTGTTCACCTCCCTCACTCCGACGGCGTAGATGCCACCACGCAACACGGCGTCACGACGCTGCCAAAGGCCGTCTTGTTGCTGTTGCTGCCAAGTTTCTTCAGAGGCTTCGCCTGGCAGTCGAAGCATCCCGGGCGAATCGTTTGCCATGGTTAGCCAAATTACAGCGAATGATACACCGAAAAACCCTTCGCGTGAACCCGAATTTCAGATGAGAGCCCTTTGCGGACGCCTAGCCAGCCGCGCGCTGAGCCTTTTCGTCACCAGCGGCGAGCCATTTTGTTCTATTCAAAATTAAGCAAAATCGTTAGTCTAACCCTCTCTCTTTCATGAGGATTCGACTCATTGCATTCCTGTCGCTACTGCTGCCGCTTCTGTGGACGGACTCCGTCGAAGCGCAGGTTCCCCGCGATTTCGCCGTGGATTTGACTGCGACCACGAGTTATTCGCCGCCTTGTATCACACTGAATTGGACCCAGCGGCGCCAGGCGAATATCACGTCCCAAAGAATCTATCGCCGACTGAAGGGCGAGGTGACCTGGACGCTGCAGGCGACCCTCACCACCACGGATACCACCTACGCGGACAACACCGCTGCCGCCGGGTTGCAATACGATTATTGGATGCAGCGCAACTTCACGGGCATATCCCCGACAACGGCAATGGGTTATGTTTCCGCCGGCGCAGGGGTGCCCATGACAGAGGGCCGGGGAAAATTGCTCCTGGTCATCGATAACACGATGTTTACGCCGCTGGCGCCAGAGATTAGCCAGTTGCAGCAGGATCTTGCCACCGATGGCTGGACAGTAGTCACTATCTCCGCCAATCGATCCGGCACCGCAGTGGCAACGAAAGCGCTTATTAAAGCCGCCTACGACGCCGATCCTACACAGGTTAAAATGGTGTACCTATTGGGTCACGTTCCCGTTCCTTACTCGGGAAACATCGCTCCAGATGGACATCCTGACCACGTGGGCGCTTGGCCCGCGGATGGCTATTACGGCGACATGGATGGCACTTGGACGGATACCAGCATCAACAGCACCTCTGGTTCCAGCACCCGGAATCACAACACGCCAGGCGACGGCAAATTCGATCAATCCACCCTGCCCAGCGCCTTGGAATTGGCGGTCGGACGAGTGGATCTGCACACCATGCAAAAGGCACCGAACACAAGTGTCTCGGAAGCATCCCTTCTGCGCCGGTACTTAAAAAAGGCGCACGATTACCGCTTCAAACAGGGAGCCTACCAGTCCATCACGCCGCGAGCCCTGATCCGGGACGGTTTCGGCTACTTTAGTGGCGAGAACTTCGCTACCTCCGGCTGGGCCTGGGCTTTTTCCACCGTCGGCGCGCCTCCTCTTGGCATCATCGATGAAGCGCCTTCTGATCAGTTCTTCAACTATGCCGCCAACAACAGTTACCTCGTGGGTTATGGATGCGGCGGCGGCAGTTATGAGAGCGCCAGTTCCGTGGGAACGACCACCCAGTTTGGCCTGTTGCCGTATAAGGCGGTATTTACCTCACTCTTCGGCAGTTATCACGGCGATTGGGATATCGGCAATAACTTCATGCGCGCTGCGATCGCGGGAAATGCCACCGGCGACTCTCTCGGCCTCTCGTGCTTCTGGGCGGGTCGCCCCCATTATTTCATGTTCCAGACCGGCATGGGCGGGCCCATTGGATCGTCCATTCAGCAGTCTCAAAACGGCGGGCTGTCGACCGTCTCAAATCCGGTATTAACCCCAGCGGGAAGTTCATCTCGCGGCGTGCATACCGGGCTCATGGGAGACCCGTCATTGCGGATGCAGATGGTCAAACCGACGCGAAAACTCGCGGCCACCAGCGCGAATGGAACGGTGGCGCTGACTTGGGCAGTGACAGCGGAAACAGCCCTGGTTGGCTATCATGTTTATCGCCTCAACCCTGGAGGCACTTCCTATGTGAGACTGACCACGACTCCGCTCTCAAGCCCATCCTACACCGATGCCACAGCAGTCGCCGGACAGAACTACACCTATTTGGTCCGGACCTTGAAGATCGAGACCGTGCCGGGAGGGACCTTTGAAAATCTGAGCCATGGCACGCCGGTAAGCATCACCGCCAGTGGATCCGGCACCTCGGTACCTGCGAACCCCACCTCACTCACCCTGGTCTCGCAATCCAGCTCAGTGAACGCGCAACTCACCTGGGATGACAATGCTAGTGATGAAACCAACTTCATCGTGGAACGGAGAACCGGGAATGGAAGCTGGTCCACGGTCGCGACGTTGCCACCCAACACCACCTCGCACACGGACACAGGCACTTTTGTGGCGGGCTCTGTGTATTCCTTCCGCGTTTACGCCGCCAATGCCACGGGAAGCTCTGCCCTCTCCAATGAAGTCTCGGTGGAACCAGTGGCCGGGTTTATCCAACTTACCGACGGCACCCACGTCGTCGCAAAGACAGACGGCTCCGTGACCTTCACAGTAGAACGGATCGGCGGCACAACGGGCGAGGTGAAAGTAGCCTATGCCACCATCGACTCCTCTGCCATCTCAGGCACGCATTACACCACCCGGAACGGCGCATTAACGTGGCCCGACGGGGATTCCGCTCCAAAAACAGTGTCGGTGCCGATCTTAAATTCCGCGACACAACGGCTGCCCCGCCAGTTCAAGCTCAACATTTCCTCACCTACCAATGGCGCTAGCTTGCTGACTACCACGAGTGCGGCCTGCTTGATCCTCGACTCCACGGCCACCTTGCCTTCGCCATGGGTCAGCGCCCAGCTTGGCACGGTTACCTATGCCGCCCCTGCGGTCGAAGCTGAGGGCGCTATTGGCTCAAACATTGTGGGAGGCAGTGGTGTCACTTCCGCTGCCACTGCGGAAGCGGGCCGGTTCATTTACCAACCATACAGTGGGGATGCCGCTCTTACGGTCTACTTGCCGGTGGTCTCACCGGCACAAACCACTGCGCGTTATGCCATCATGGCGCGGGAAGGAACCGGCACCGGTGCCATCATGGCTGCTTCTGTGGCGAGCACGGATACAGGTGGAACCGGGGCAAAGTTCGCCTACCGCACCACAACTTCCGGAGCCGCTATCGTCAGTCCGGTCGCCACGAATGGACTCGGTCTTCCTCGTTGGCTGAGGCTTATCCGTTTGGGTACCAGCTTCATCTCCGAAACTTCGGATGATGGCACGACGTGGACTAATCTAGGCACCAGCACAGTGCCCCTCTCCAGTTCTGCAAACTGGGGGTTGTTCCATTATTCGGCTGATGTCAACACGACCACCGGCCTGCTCGACTATCAGCTCGCGCAGTTCCAGAACGTGACCCTCGGAGCTCCACCTTCTGCCACCGCTCCCGCAGGCTTGGCAGGGACCTATACTGGCGCACCCGGGGTTGATTTGAGTTGGTCAGCATCAACCTATGCCACAGGCTACCGGATTGAGCGTCGCATCGAAGGAGGCGTCTTCGCGGAAATCGGAACGGTCGCGGCAGGCACTTTGTCCTTCCAGAATGGTTCGCTTGCGGCGGATACAGCTTATGAATACCGCGTACTCGCCTATAACAGCACGGGCAGCAGTCCCTCGTCAGAGACCGTAAAGATCACCACGCCAATGACCGGCAGGCAGACCAAGCCGTCATTCCTGACCGCTACGCCAGCTCCTGTCATCATTCGTATCAGCGCCGAATGGCAGGATAACTCGACCTCGGAGACCGGATACGAACTGGAACGCCGCGCTTCCGGGGGAACCTTTTCGCTCCTGCAAAACCTCAATGCGGACACCGTCTGGCACCCCGACAACACCGTGCTTCCCGGCGTCATTTATCAGTATCGGGTCCGCGCTAAGGGAAGTCCTGCCGACTCCTCCTGGTCTGGCATCGCCACAGCCACCGCTCCCGGCACGGCGACAGCCTATCAGCAATGGCTCAATACCTACGGTCTGCCGATGGACGCCAGCGGAACCGGATCGTCTTCAGCGACACCGCTATCGGACGGCACCTCCAACCTGATGAAATATGCCTTGGGGCTTTCCGCACAGGCCAGGGGCACGGGCTCACGGCTCAGCCGAGGTGTGGGAGAATACGAAGGCACCAATTATCTCACCCTCACCTACATCAGACCGGAACCTGCACCCGCCGGAGTGACGTACAGCGTCGAAAGCAATGGCTCGATGGATCCGCTGCAGTGGAGTTCCACTGGGAACGTTGAAGTCAGTTCCTCGACAGCGGGCGGACTGCGAACCATTACGGTGCGGGACAGCGTGCCCGCCGGCGGGGATGGCCGCCGATTCATGCGGCTAAAGGTAAGCGGCGGCTTCTAAATGGTGGCCAGTTTGGCCACTTCCGGGCTGCGATTGCCTTTTTCTTTGACGCCCCCTCCCCTATGCGGCAAGCTGTGCGCCCTTCAAATCAAACCACACCAGACATGGCAGCTACAATTTACACGGAAAACGACGCCAGCCTCGCGCCTTTGCAAGGTAAGACCTGCGCCGTCATCGGCTTCGGCTCCCAAGGCCACGCACACGCCCTGAATCTCAAGGAGAGCGGCGTCAATGTGGTCATCGGCCTTTACCCCAGCTCCAAGTCCCGCGCTGTCGCGGCAGAGCGTGGTTTCGAGGTTCTCGACACGGCGGAAGCCGTCAAGAAGGCCGACGTCATCATGATCGCGGTTCCGGACACCGTGATCCCCAAAGTTTACAACGCGGACGTCGCTCCGAACCTGGCCCCAGGGAAAACGCTCCTGTTCAGCCATGGCTTTGCCATCCATTTCAAGACGATCACTCCTCCTGACAATATCGACGTGATCATGGTGGCGCCCAAAGGCCCCGGTCACCTTGTGCGCCGTCAATACACGGAAGGCAAAGGCGTTCCTACCCTGATCGCGATCTATCAAGACAAGAGCGGCCAGGCCAAGGAAACAGCCCTCGCCTGGGCCAAGGGCATCGGCGGCACCCGCGGCGGTGTGTTTGAAACGACCTTCAAGGAAGAAACCGAAACCGACCTCTTTGGTGAGCAAGTCGTCCTTTGCGGCGGCACCACCGCCTTGGTGAAGGCTGGCTTCGAGACTCTCGTGGAAGCTGGTTACCAGCCAGAAATGGCTTACTTCGAGTGCTTGCACGAACTGAAGCTGATCGTTGACCTCATGTTCGAAGCAGGCATCGCCGGCATGCGCTTCTCCATCTCCGAAACCGCTGAATACGGCGACGTCTCCGTGGGTCCGAAGATCATCGACGACCACGTGAAGGCCAACATGAAGGCTCAGTTAACCCGCATCCAGAATGGCGAATTCGCCAAGGAGTGGGTGGACGAATTCAATGCCGGCCAGCCCAACTTCAATCGCCTCCGCGAAGAGAGCAAAGCTCACCAGATCGAAGAAGTCGGCAGCCGTCTCCGCAGCCTCATGAGCTGGGTGAAGAAGCGCGAAATCGGCGGTTCCCAAGCCAGCTACGAGTAAAAAATTGACGTTACGCGCTCTCGGCCTCTCGCCGGAAGATGTGTTTTAAAGCGGTCAGCGGCAGCGATGCCCTGGCCGCTTTTTTGCGCGCGGGAAGCCAAGGAGCCGCGGTCTCCCGAACCGCCGAGGAACGACCCCTGGATTAATCTTCCGAGGAGAGGACGTTCCCATCGGTTTGGCTGCGAAGCCGCAAGACGAAGACGCCGCTCCTTGCATATCTGGCAAGTGCCTCACATGCCTTCAAAACCCTCTTGCGGCCACCCCTCCTTCTCAGGCATGATGATGCAGAGATGCCGCCACCTCCGGTAAAACCCATCGATCCCGCCGAGCTTCCTTCCCTCGCGGAGGCTACCATAAAAGCGGCCAAATTCCCCATGCTCGCCACGGTCGACGACGGCCAACCCCGCGTCCGCCCGGTTTCTCCCGTGCGCACGGATGGCTTCACCGTCTATGTGGCTAACCTGAAGAACTACCACAAGACCGGCGAGATCGCGGCCAACCCGAAAGTCGAACTCTGCTACTTGGACAGCGATCACAATCAGGTGCGCGTTACCGGCGTGGCCGAGGTGCTCACCGACGCTGACCTCATCGCGGAGATCTGGTCCACCAACCCCCTCCTCAAGGCCTATCTCGGCACACCAGAAAACCCGGCGTTGGTGATCTACCGGATTCGTCCCGAACGAGTCAGATACATGCGCGAATGGGCATTGGAATATTATGAAATACCGGTTACCGCTTAATTGGAAGACGGCTTTCGTAGCGGTCGCCGCTCTCGTGCTGGGAGCTATGCCCGCATGGGCGGAAAACTCGCCTACCCTCACTCTGGCCCGCGAAGCCAACTGGCTCATCATTAAAGGCGCCCATCTTCCCAAGGGTGAGATCCGCATCAATTACCTGGAAGCCTATTGCCGCGCAGGCTCCACCAATGCCGACTGGGTGAAACATACCGTAGTCGGCCACACAACACAGGTGGTGTCAGCAAGCCCTGACGGCAAAGAACTGAAACTACGCTGCGAGGTGAAGGACGGGCTCGTAGTCGATCACCTCATCGCGGCAGGCGATGATGAAGTCACCTTTGATCTCACCGTCACAAACCCCACAGATCACGCCAATGAAGCAGAGTGGGCCCAGCCTTGTGTGCGGCTGGGAGATTTCGCAGGGATCGAACGCGACGATCCCAAATGCGTGGACATCAAGCTGAGCCGATCCTTCATCTTCCTCGATAAGCATGAGCTCAAGATCATGCCCCTCGACCCCTGGGCGACCGAGGCCCGCTACATTCCAGGGCAGGTATGGTGCCCCAAAGACGTGCCCCGCACCGACGTGAACCCACGCCCCCTCAGTTCACTAGTTCCCAGCAACGGCTTGATCGGCTGCTTCAGCCAAGACGAGAAGTGGCTATTTGCCATGGCCTTCGAGCCCTACCAGGAGCTTTTCCAAGGCGTAGCCCGCTGTCTCCACAGCGACTTCCGAATCAGCCAAGTGCCGCCGAAAGGCACCAAAAAACTGCGCGGGAAAATCTACCTGACGAAAAACGACGTCCCCGCCCTGCTACAGCGCTATGCCCGGGACTTCCCCGAGCAATGGCTCATCACCCCGAAGGGGTGAACTGTGAATAGCCGTGGGTTTTAACCCACGGTCACGCATACCCAAAAGACTTTACCCCAGCGGGGTAAGCCTATGTGCAGTTGACACCGCCCATCTCCTGAGGACGAAAAAGAACCCTCGCTCTTGGCCCAGCTTGGACAACCACGTTCCCATTAAATAAAAAACGCGGATGGCCGGGGGAAGCCATCCGCGTTGGGAGTAATTGGGAGAGTGTTTCTGTCCCTGTGTGCATTCCGGCGGGGGAACCGGGTACCGCTAACTAGCTAAGCTTAATAGCGGTAGTGATCTGTCTTGTAAGGGCCTTCCACCGGCACGCCGATGTAATCAGCCTGATCCTTCGTGAGGATCGTAAGTTTCGCGCCGATCTTGCCGAGGTGCAGGCGGGCAACTTCTTCGTCCAGATGCTTCGGAAGCACCTTCACGCCTGGAGTCGCTTTATCGCGCGTTTCCCAAAGTTCGATCTGAGCCAGAGTCTGGTTCGTGAAGCTGTTGCTCATCACGAAGCTCGGGTGACCCGTTGCGCAGCCGAGGTTCACGAGACGGCCTTCTGCCAGGAGATAGAGGCTGTTACCAGCAGGAAACGTATACTTGTCCACCTGTGGCTTGATGTTCAGCTTCTTCACGCCTGGGAAGTTGTTCAGCTTCTCGACTTCGATTTCGTTGTCGAAGTGGCCGATGTTGCAGACGATCGCCTGGTCCTTCATCTTCTCGAGGTGCTCGATACGGATGATATCCTTGTTACCCGTCGTGGTGACGTAGATATCGCCAAATGGCAGAGCGTCTTCGACCGGCATCACGCGGAAGCCAGCCATGGCGGCCTGAAGGGCGCAAACAGGGTCGATTTCGGTCACGATGACCTGAGCGCCCATGCCCTTGAGAGCGTCGGCGCAGCCTTTGCCCACATCGCCATAACCGCAAACAACGCCGACTTTGCCGGCAATCATCACGTCCGTGGCACGCTTGATGCCGTCGATCAAGGATTCGCGGCAACCATAGAGGTTGTCGAACTTGGACTTGGTGACGGAGTCATTCACGTTGATCGCAGGGATCAAAAGCTTGCCTGCCTTGTGCATTTCATAGAGGCGATGCACACCGGTGGTGGTTTCTTCGGAAACGCCCTTCAATTCTGGGATCCACTTGTGGAAAATGCCAGGGCTGGATTTCTTGATGTCCTTGAGGAGATCTTTGATGACCTGCTCTTCGTAGCTGCCGGAAGGGGTGTTGATCCAATCGGAACCGTCTTCCATCTCATAACCCTTGTGAAGTAGAAGGGTGGCGTCGCCACCGTCATCCACGATGAGTTGAGGACCGAGACCGTCTGGGTGCTTGAGAGCCTCCCAAGTAGCCCACCAATATTCTTCCAACGTTTCACCCTTCCAGGCGAAAACCGGGATACCAGCGGCGGCGATAGCAGCGGCAGCATGGTCTTGGGTGGAGAAAATGTTGCAGGTCGCCCAGCGGACGGAAGCGCCCAGCTCAACGAGAGTTTCGATCAAGACCGCAGTCTGGATCGTCATATGCAGGGAACCGGTGATACGGACGCCAGCGAGAGGCTGGGCCTTGCCGTACTTCTCACGGGTCGCCATAAGGCCGGGCATTTCGTGCTCAGCGATGTCGAGTTCCTTACGGCCGAAGTCGGCCAGGGCGATATCTTTGACTTTGTAATCAGTGAATTGGCGGTCGCTCATGGTCTATAAGTTAATAGGGGCGTGATAAATCAACGTATCACAATGTATCGATATGTTTCGTCTAGAAAAGGTCACTGTCAATCACGAATTGTCTGGCGAAATCCCTCCAGAGACGCTCACAACCGCCGCAGGCCGTCTTCCGTCATCGGAGTGGGAATGGCTTCATCGATCTCGTTAATCCGGCGCAGGGTCTCCGCATCCAGGACCAGATCCGCCGCCGCTAGGCTCTCGTCCACTTGGGCAACGGTAGTCGCTCCTATGATGGTTGATGCTACGAAATCATGCTGCTTGCTCCAGGCGATCGCTAGTGTCGTCACGCTGATGCCCAGATCCTGAGCGATGCCCTGCAGCCGCTTCGTGGTTTCCACCGTCCGGTCATTCACAAAGCGCGATGCCATCCGACGCTGACGCGGCCCTCCTGTCCTGAAATAGTCGCTGAATCTGGCGCCCTCCGGTAGCGCGCCGTCATTATATTTCCCCGTCAACACGCCTCCGCCTAGGGGCGAGTAGGGCAATAGACTCACCCCTTCCTGACGGCAAACTTGGGCCAACTCGCTCTCGCAACGTCGATTGATGAGAGAGAAATTGTTCTGGACCGTGTCCGGGCGTCTCAGGCCAGCCTTTTCAGCTTCCCAAAGATTTTTCATCAGTCCCCAACTGGTTTCATTGCTGACCCCAAAAGCGCGGATTTTTCCCTGTTCTACAAGCTCCGTAAGAGCTTCCAGCGTGTCTGTATGCCGCATGCCGTGGTCCGGCCAATGCGTCTGGTAGAGATCTATATAGTCCGTCTGGAGACGCTTCAGACTGTCCTCGCAGGCTCGGTGGATCTGACGTCGATCTAGCGCCGTGAACCCACCGCGCACGGGTGGACGGAACCAGCCATGCCCCGGCCCGATGACCTTCGTGGCAAGAATGACATGCTCACGGTTGCGCCGCTCTTTGACCCAGCGCCCCACAATTTCCTCCGTCACTCCATAAGTCTCCTCGGCAGGTGGTACAGGATACACCTCTGCGGTATCCAAAAAATCAACACCGGCTTCGGCCGCCCGATCCATGATGGCGAAAGACGTGGGCTCGTCCGCCTGAAGGCCAAAGGTCATGGTTCCCAGGCAAATTTCCGTCACCACAATGCCACTGCGTCCAAGCCGTCTGCGATTCATGCAGCAGACGTTAGGAAGCGTAGGAACCTTGGCAAGTGGCGACGTGCTCGGTCCCTTGCCGCGAAGCCTAAACACCGTCCTGGATGACGTTCCCGCGAAAACGGCAGTCCGGCCTCCCCAAACGCTCGATAGCCTTCAAGACACTTTGCGCCGCCCAGACCCTGGCCACCCTCGGGCTTGTGAAATTTTTCACAAAATCACCTTGCCGTAGTTCCCGGTGGAGGCATGCTTTCCCCCAGCCCAAAAGCTACCCGTCTCATGCAGATCCCCACGGACTTGGAAGCCAAAATAGATGAGGTAATTACCCATTACCCCATTTCCAAGCGCAGTGCCGTGTTGCCGCTGCTGCATCTCCTGCAGCACCAGTTCCGTTACATCAGCGATGAAGCCGTCACCTGGGTGGCGAACAAACTTGAGCTGGAACCCATCCAGGTTCTTGAGGTCGTCACCTTCTATCCTGGCTTCCGCCAGACAGCCCCTGGAAAATACCACATCCGCGTCTGCCGCACCCTCTCCTGCGCCATGGCTGGCAGCTATGAGCTCATGGAAAAGTTTTGCGAAACGGCCAAAATCGACCGATCCCACGTGGATCACCACCACCCCATTGCCGTGAGCGAAGACGGGAAATACAGCATCGAATTCGCCGAATGCCTAGCCAGCTGCGGCTTCGCCCCCGTCTGCATGGTGGAAGATGACTTCTACGAAGCCATCACCCCGGACAAAGCTCCCGAACTTCTGGCGAAGTACGGGTGAGTTAGCGTCTCTCTACGTCAGATAGGGCCATTCTGATTTGGGCTCTCGCCCGTAGTCTGGGGCTCCTTTCATTCCAACCGCCCTTGATGGCTGTTGCGACCAAATGAAGCTCAAGCATTTTCTTGCATGACGTGACGGAAATCGGTCTCCTACCTCCCGTCGGCATCAAACCCAAAACTCGCACCATTTTCTTCCCATTCCGTACTATATAGTACGCTATTTCGCCGATTGCCACACACCCGAGCGCCAGTTGGAACACGCCGCCCTGAAAAGCCCTTGCCAATCGCACCAGCAAGAGCCCCCCTCAATACCGACCGATCACCTCACTCCCCCGGCGGCTTCAGCTCCCTTACATATGCCCCGTGCGAATCGCTCAGCACCAGCACGGACAGCTTCTGGATCGAATCGAGTTCACCCGGTCGCAGCGACTGATAGTCCAACCCATTGGCCGGTGTGTCCTCCCCTGAGAGCGGCTGCGGCGTCCCGGGCCCAGACGGGCTATTCAGACTCGCGTAGTCAAATCGCCCGCGCAGATCGGTGTAGCCGTCCTTGGAGAAACGCACCGCGCCATTTTGCAGGCGTGCATAAACCTTCACATACGCATTGGGCAGCGCCTTCCCTGTCGTCACATCCCTTGCCTCCACCCGTCCATAGGTCTCCACAAAGTTCAGGCGCATGGTATTGGCGTGATGCGCTTGCGTCTTCCGTTGGCCCGCCCCGAGCACTTCGATCAACACATTCGCCCGCGCATACTCCGACGGCAGCGGCGCTTTGAACGGCGCATCCTCCGCAGGCAGGGTCAGCTTCGCGGAGCGGTTCGGTTTGATGATGGAGAAGCGCGATGAACCCTCGCTCGTGAAGGGATTGCTGCTGAAGGCAAACTCCGGATCCATGAGGTAATAGTTCACCGTCAGCTCCTTCAGGTTCCGCGCACTGATGACGAGGCTCTGGTTCTCCACCTTGAAGTCGAAGCTCGGTTCCGTGGCGGCCAGCTCGGCCTGCGCCTTTTCCCGATCCGGCTTGTCGCCGCCCTTGCCCGCTTTGCCTTCGATCTCATCCAGTTGGCTCAGCACTTCGCCGAAGAGTGTTTTCCAGCGTTCCACGGGATGGTCCGCATACGGTGAAGCCGCCCCACGCGCATCGGCCAGCCGTCCTTCATAGAAGGCCGCATAGCTCCGCAGATAATCATACTGCAGCTTCGTGGGAAGATCCGCAGCCGTCACCTTGCCCAGGAAGGCCAGGCCTTCTTCGACCCGATCCTGTAGCAACAGGTAGTAGGCCGTCGTCAGCGAGTCCATCGAGCTCAGGCTCGGTTTGCAAGACAGGATGCCGAGGAAACGCTGATACTGCGCAAGCTCCTCCGGCGTCACAATGCGGCGCTCACCACCAATCTGATGGATGCGCTGATTCACCAGCGGCGAGTACTCCAACTGCTCATACTGACGGCGTTCGTTGAGATCCAACTTCACCAGCTTCGTATCCAGCGAACCGCCACAGAGGTTCAGGAAATCCTGCCGATGACGAAGGTATTCCGCAAGCACCACAGGGTCGTTGTGATGCGCTCCATAGCTGTAGATCACCGGCTCATACACATGTCGACTGCGCATCAGCGCGGTGATTTGCCGGAAGAAGTCCACGCTCTCGCGGCAGCGCCAGGCCACACGCGCCAGATCGCAGCGCTCGATGTTGTTCTGCTCCAGATACGTCATCACTTCAGCGGCGCTGGCGTATTGGGATATGTATTCCCAGGAGGCTTTGTCTTCTTCGTTGAGCTGGTTCACTACATTGAAGGTGAAGGCTGGCGCCAGGGTCACGGTGGCGTCCTTGCCGCGTCCCGCTGCGGTCACGGGATAGTGCACAAACTTGGTGCCCTCCGCAGGCACTTGCGGGAAGTAGAAAAAATACTCAAAGGACTGTGTGGTGTAAGGCTGCAGCACCAGATGCTGGCTCTTCGTCGGCTTCCCGCCCGACACAGCAATCGACCCCTGAGGAATTTGCCACAGCAGATCAAAATCCGCCGGCGCACTCGTCGGATTCGTCACCGCCACATTCGCGCCATAGACGACACCTGTGAGAAACTCCTTCGAGACGGGTTTCTCGAACTTCAGATTGCCTTCCATGCGATAGCGATCATCCGAGCGGAAGAACGACTGACTCACCAGCAGCGCAGGCGTTGCTACCTGTTCCTTGTTAGGAGCAGCGGCAGGCAGGATTTCCTTGTGAAACACGACCAAAGGCGTGGTCGCGGTCACAGTGAGCTTTGCCTCAGCCAGATCGGTCTTCATCTCGCCTGCTTTGAAGGGCAGATCCAGTACCGCCAGAGCGATCATGATTTCGGAGAAATTCCGGTGCGCCTCCGCGAGATTGGGCGACAGGAACGCGCCCTTCCCATCCCACGCCGCATAGTCCCGCCAGAAGGCATTCACCGTGATGAGGTCCGGCCCTTGAGCCGCCAGCGCCAGATGCCAGTATTGATTTTCCGCCCGTTCTTTGACGGGGCCGAGTTTCAAATAATAAGGCCGCACCGCCTCCATGAGTTTCCCTAATTCGTCGGCCGTGGCCGTGATCATCGGCTGGTTCGCATCGATGAAACCGCCGCCGCTATACGTCATCACGCCTGACAAAACCACGCTGCCGGCCGTCGCTGGTGTTGCCGGCAGCGCTGGCGCTGGGGCAGAATCTGCCACGGCAGCAACTGCCATGGGTTTCGGCGCCGCCGCCGGAGCCGCCGTTCCCTCCGACGTGGAAAATGGATCAGTTGGCGCGCCGCCACGAGCTCCGCCTGAAACGAAGCCTTTAGGCACTTGGTCTTCCCAAGCTCCATTGACTTCTTTGAGCATTCTCGCCCTTTGCTGATCTTTCGCAGCAAGGTCTCCCAAACCACCGTTTTTCCCTTCCCCGGCTCCCCGAACCCGGCCATGCAGCGCCGTTTCAAACAGCCTTTCTGCCTTTGCGTCATTCGGCGGGATCAGTTCCCACAGTTCCTTCAAGTGTCTCGCTGTCTTGGCGGTCTCATCCGACAGGCGGCGCCCCAACAAGGCGCGTTCCGCCGCGTTCAGTTGGCCATATTTCCAAGGCTCCAAGTAGCTGCTCAGATCCGCCTCCAGAAGGTAGTCATCCAAAAAGGTGCGCTCCTTCTTGTTGGCGAGGTATGGCTTGATGACGGTTTTAAAGAACTCGGGATCTTTGCGCGAAAGGAAGATGTTCAGTTCATGACATGCGAACTCGCTGTACTTCGCCCGCTTCTCCTCAGGCTTCAGATCGGGCCATTTGAGGATCCAGGAAAACTTCGCCAGCTCAGCACTCTGATTCAGCGCCTTGTAGAGACCGAAGGCATCAGCGATGGTCGAGAAACTCTCGATCTCGCTGGAACGCAGGTCTTCGATGGTGAGCTTTTTGTCCGCAGTCAGCACCGTCGTAAGTCGCTTCTCCGCGAATGGTTTTGCCGGATCTAACGGACGATTCAGCCGCACATCCGCCAGTCGCGTGGGCATCTCCGATAGCGCGAGGTTCACCTGCATCGCCTGCGTCAGATCGCTGGCATAGACCTCGATAATTTGCCGATCACCCAAGCTCTTGCGCGGCACTTTCACAACGCCGTCTTTGCCGGGCATCAAGTTCAAGATCACAGGCGCGGCTTCGGCCAGGAAATCAAAGTTGGGATCCAGGGACGAAAAATTATCATCCCCCAGTCCAAGTGCTGCTTTCCTCTTCGCTGCGACCGCTATTTGCGCTGCCTCAGCTTCCCCTCCCCGCCCGCCACGGGTCATCCCTGCTGCCTGGCCTTGCTTTTGTTCTACAGCATTCTGACCGGTCTCTCTCAACTCCCACGGATTCAACAGCAATCCCGGACGGGCCAGCATGTTGCCCGGATAACGTTTGGTGAATCGGCGGTCCAGGATGTAGCGATACTCATCGCCGATCTCACGGCCACCTGAATAAAGGTTTGGCAGTTGCGCAGGAGTCTGCGTTCCGGCACCCACACGCGGGAAGGGCGATAGATCATCAAACAGGGAGTACCTCGGCAAGAAGCGCCTCGCTACGACCTGCACGCGTGCGAATTCATTGGCGTTGGCCAGCCGCACGGACAAGTCTTCACCTTCCATGCCCGCACTCACGATATGCAGCGGATGCAGCCCCTGGCGCTTGAGATAGCGCTTGCCGCCATATAACCAGCCCGCGAGAGCAGTGCCCTTCGTGACTCTGATGGTAACGTCCTCGTCAGAGTCTTTGGCGCGCAAGACATAGTCGCCGGGCGTCAGTCCGCTGAGAGTGATTGCTCCGCAGCCCGCCTTCGGCTCAGCGATCTGGCCGCTGCGATCTGCTACAAAATCTTCATCGCGCTTCTCCAACAAAGTATACCTGCCAGCTGCAAACGGCTTCACCAAGGGAATCTCAATGACGTCTTCCCTAGCGGCATGCAATTGCTCCGGCCAAAGTCTCTGATTTTGCACTGGCTCCAGCAAGACCGGAAGCAGCTTTTCTCCTGATGCATGCACATTAGAAATGCCCTCCAATATGCCAAGCTGCACGCGGCCTTTTTCGTCGGTCCGCAAGGCCACGGTTATCACGGGCTGAGTGAACCCCTTCCTCGAGATCGCAAACATCACCTGCTTGTCCGGAATGGGTTCGCCATTCCTGCCCAGCAACTCATAAACATAAGAGTCACCGAATTTGGTGAAGTGTCCCGCGTGAGTGAGATCGGTCTTGTCACCGCTGTTTGGGGTCCAGTCTTCTTCTTCTGACACCTCGGCCTTCTCGCCGTTCTTGCCGAATTGCGCTACTTGCGCGTTCAGCACAGCGCGGATCGTCGCCAAACGATCCGGCACCTTGAAGGTCTTCGTGTAGAGTAGCTTGGGATCGAGGGTGACGTCCTTGATCTCCTCAGTGGCCGTCACCCCGTCCTGCGTGGTCATGACAATTGTGAGCGTCGTGTCTTTTAGTAAGGCCAGCGGCAGAGGGGCATTGCCGGTATATAGATCAGCACGCACGGCCAGGGTTGCTTCGCGTCCTGCCAGCAACTGCTCCCGATCCAGGAAGAACTGCGCATGGAGTTTGTAATCTTCTCCGTGATGATCAAAGTCTGTCAGGGTCGCAAAACTTCCATCCGCGCTGGAGATCACTATCGGACGGCGTGAAGGATGGGCGGTGAACGGCACCAGGATGGCGTTGGCTTTTTCTTCAAAGCCAAACCGACGCCCATCCAGCCACACGGCCGCGTCTTTCACGGGCTGATGATTCTCATCCAGCACGGTCAGCATATCTCCCGCAGGACCAGTTTGCTGAGCCAGATGCCATTGGCCTTTGCGGATCAAAACCCGGCTGGAGCGGCCCCCGCCGATGAACTCAATCATCCATGCACCCCGCTTGCCCTGCAGTTCCGGGAAGCTGAAGCTGCGCCGGGTTTTCTGGAACGGCGTCTCCGCATAGTTGTGCGTAGCTTCAGTGTTAGCGACGAGTCCGTCCAGATTCAGATCCGTGTTAAGCTGCTTCTGGTTTTGCAGGTAGTAGCTCAGTGTGTTGATCTCATAAGTGCGCACGATCAGCTTCGGCACTTTCTTGAGATGCACATCCACGGTGACGCCGTCCGCTGGGGTGAAGAAGGGCTTGTTCTCCAGGGCAAATTCGATATCCACCCGGTCTTTCAGCGCCTGAAACTCTGAGGCGCTGAGAAAGGCTGACCAAGCTTCCGGCTTATCCTTGCCACTGCAAATCATGGCCTCGGCCAGGATGGGCCTAAGCCAGTCCGACTGCACCCATTCCGTGTAAGGCGACAGGGCGCTTTTCCATTCGGAAGGCTTCACGGCCTTCTGGGCCAGCAGGTGCAGGAAGTAATCCCGCACCAAGGCTTCGTCATCGCTGATAGGGGGAAATGGCAAACGGGCTTCCGAGAACGACTCGGAAAAATCCACCCACTCCGTCTCACCTCTTTCCAACCGGTTCAGCCACGGGCGGGCGATGTAGTTCGTCTGCCGGGGATAACCGAGATACTCCAGAAACCGCTTCTGATCGTAGACTCCCTGCTTCCGGTCGTGGTCCAGGCGGTGATAGAGGATCGCGGCCTTGAGTGAATTGTAGCCCGCTGGCAACCCCTTGGCGTATCCCCACAATCTCTCCAGCCAAGCCAAACGCACGGCAGGATCGAACTCCTCATCCTCGTCCGCATTCGGCGCGAGCCGGCGCAGGCGGGCATTAACGAAAGCGGTGTCCTCCGCCAAATCCGGGACCAGTTGTGCGAGACGATCCAACTGGGCCGGCAGCAATTTTCCGTGAATGGCATGGGTGCCAAAGCTCGGCCCATCTTCCCGCTTAAGATCTGCCGCGATGAATTCCGCCAGATTGGGGATATCGGGATACTCGAGCCGTTGCAGCACCACAGCGACCTGACTGCTCCGGAGAGGCACCCGGTCAGCAACCAGCCGTTCCATTTCCGGAAGGGAAAGCCCGCTGAGGCTGTCATCCAACAAGGCGCGAGCCAGGAAGACATTCCTCGCGATCACATCCGGATTCAGCTCGCTCGGCAGGTTGGGTTTGCGGTTCCGCGCTGCTGGCTGGTGATCAAACCGCAACTCCAGGATACGCCGGATATAACTAAGGGTCGCCTGGGGGTTGGTGTCGTATTCCGCCAGCGCTGAGCGTGTTTCGATGACTTTCCTCTGTGCGGAATCAGGAAATTCCCGACGCCACTGGTCCAGCGTGGCCTTCAGCTTCTCCGCCTGACGCGAGTTTTGGTAATGGAGGGCATGATAGAAGAAGAACTCTTCCGTCCCGGGCGCCAGTTCCCGCAAAACCGCATCTCGATCTGCTGCGAGGGCGAACTTTTCCACAAACCCAATTTCGTGATAGGCCCGCACCATCGGCGAGTGAAGCATGCATAATCCGGCAGCGGCGAAGAGAAGCGGCTTTTTCATAGGAATGGGAATAGGAAAGATCGAGAAGAAAAACTTTATCGAAGTACAGGAGCGCGGACAAGCCCTCCCTCAGCTGGGTTGGCAGCGTGGACTGGGCATGACGGACATGTCGCCGCCTTCTTTGTGAAAAAACTGTCGGCCTGATGAATTTCAAAATTTCGTCGTTCCCGCGCAGCGAGGAAATGGGTGGACACTTGCCGCAACATTCCTCTACCCTACCCTGATGCCGCACTCAGGGATAGTTCTCATCTTGCTCCTCACTTGCCTGCTTTCTTCGTGCCGCAGTCCCGGAACGAAGCAGGTGAGCATGGTTCAACCGCCAGCCCCGGTGGAACATTGGCACCCCTATCAGACCGGCATCGCCTCCTGGTATGGCCGGCGGGAGCACGGCGGAAAGACCGCCAGCGGTCAACGCATGAACCAGTGGCAGATGACCGCTGCCCACCGGAAGCTTCCGTTTGGCACGAAAGTCCGGGTCACCAGTCTGCGCACCGGCAAGTCCTGCGTCGTGCGCATCAACGACCGAGGCCCCTTTGTCCGCGGACGCGTCATCGACGTTTCCACGGTGGCCGCCCGGCAAATCGGCCTAGAGAAAAGCGGTGTCGCCAAGGTGAAGCTAGAGCTCCTGAAGTGAGCTTGTGAAAATTTTCACAAATCGGCCTTGCCGCCGTGCCGTCATCCTCGCATCTTCCGGGCTATGGCCGACGGAGCAATCTCCTACAAACCGGGCAAACAACCGCATGCCCGGGAGCACCGCCTCATTTTTCGCAATATTGACCGCGAGGGGTTTGATCCATCGATCGAGTGTTACGAACGCCATGGCGGCTACGAGCAACTGCGCAAGGCCATTGGCATGGAGCGCCAGGCGATCATTGACGAGGTCAAAAAATCCGGTCTGCGCGGTCGCGGCGGTGCGGGTTTCCCCACCGGTGTGAAGTGGGGGTTCATCCCGCCCACGAATACGAAGCCAGTCTATCTCATCTGCAATGCGGATGAGTCCGAGCCCGGCACTTTCAAGGACCGCTACATCATGCACCAGGATCCCCACCAGTTGGTGGAGGGGATGGTCATCTCCTGCTTCGCGGTGAAGGCGAGCCTCGCTTACATCTACATCCGCGAAGAATTTCCTGAAGCCGCCATCATCTTGGACAAGGCTCTCGATGAGGCTCGTGCGAAAGGTTACCTCGGCAAGAACGTCCTGGGCTCCGGGTTTGACTGCGAGATCTATGTGCATCGCGGCGCCGGCGCCTACATTTGCGGTGAGGAGACCGGCCTGATTGAGTCGCTCGAAGGCAAGCGCCCTTATCCACGCATCAAGCCCCCCTATTTCCCCGCGGCTCTCGGCCTCTACATGTCCCCCACGATCGTGAACAACGTGGAGTCGCTCTGCCACGTGAAGCACATCATCGAGATGGGTGGCGAAGCCTATGCCAAACTGGGCACCCCGAACAACACGGGCACCCGCATCCTTTGCGTCAGCGGTGACGTGCAGAATCCAGGCTATTTCGAAGTCGAGGTTGGCAAAGTCACCATGGGCGAGGTCATCAATGATCTCTGCGGTGGTCTGAAACCAGGACGCAAGCTGAAGGCCATCATCCCGGGAGGCAGCTCCGCCAAGGTGCTACGCGGGGATGAGACTTTCAAACTCAAGGACGGCCGGGAGTTGACGATCATGGACATCCCCATGGACTTCGACACCATGGCCGCCTGCGGTTCCATGGCGGGTTCCGGTGGCGTGATCATCATGGACGACACCCGCTCCATGACTTGGGTCATCAACAACCTGAACAACTTTTACGCCCACGAATCCTGCGGCCAGTGCACCCCCTGCCGTGAAGGTTCACTCTGGATGAAGAAGATCAGCGACCGCCTCGTGTCTGGAGATGCCTCGCCTTCCGATGTGGATGAACTCATCCGTGTAGCTAACAACATCGAAGGCAAAACGATCTGCGCGTTTGGCGAAGCCTGCTCCTGGCCGACCCAGAGCTTCGTGAAGAAGTTCGGCGATGAAATGAAGGCTGACACGAAGCCCGAACTCGAAGGCGCCATCAAAAACGCCGAGACTGCGTTGGCGGCGGCGGGTTTGCAGGCGTAACGCCCCAATCATAAGGGCCGGTAGACTGTAGGTGCTCCGCTGTCCTATAGGACCTATCCAACTCAGAAGTCTCATCCGCGAGATATTGCCGTCCCCTCGCGCCTTGCCGACGCTCTCTGCCGCCGAGTGGCCAAAAGGCCATGCTTTGGCGCGATCACAAACACCACTGCAAAACATGCGGCTTGCGCCAGCACGATGCAGGGGCCGGTGGCGCCGTTGAGGAAGAAGCTGATGTAAACACCGGCGACGCAGGAGAACACGGATGAAGCCACGGCTGCGACGAGCATCCAGTTAAAGCGATCCGTTAGCAGATAGCCGATGCAACCGGGCGTAACCAGCATCGCCACCACCAAGAGGATGCCCACGGCTTGAAGAGAAGCCACGATCGCGCCAGCCAGCAGCGAAAGAAGCACGTAGTAGAGCATCGTGGTGTTTAGCCCGATGGCTCGGGCATGAGAGGGATCAAAGCAGAACAGCAGCAAGTCTTTCCGCATGAGGAGTACGACCGTCAGGGTGACGCCTGCGGCCACAAGCGTCTGCACTTTGCTTTCGGGTTCAATGCCAAGGATGTTTCCAAACAGGATGTGCAACAGGTGAGTGTCCGTTTGCACCTTCGTGAAGAGAACAAGACCCAATGCAAACAGCCCTGTGAAGATGATGCCCATGACAGTGTCCTCCTTGATCCGGCTATTGGCCTTGATCCAGCCGACCGAGGCGGCACAAACCCAGCCCGCCACAAAGGCGCCGACTGCCAACGGCAAGCCAAGGAGATGAGCCCCTACGATGCCGGGTAGCACCGCATGGGAGATGGCATCCCCCATGAGCGACCAGCCTTTCAGCACAAGGAAACACGACAACACGGCACACACTGTAGCGACCAGCGAGCCGATCAGGATCGCGTCCACCATGAAGCCATAACGAAAGGGTTCCAGCCAGTTCATATTATGAAGATGAAGGAGTGGAAGTCTCTTGCTCACCGATGGCCGGAGCACTGGCCGTGCGCCGTTTGCTTCGTGCAGCAAGCAGCCCATGCTTTGGTGCAAAAACCAGAGTGATCAGAAAGATCAACGTTTGCAGCACCACGATGCATCCGCCCGTTGAGCCATTGAGGAAGTAGCTCGCATAAGCTCCTGCAAATCCGCAGAAAGCACCCAAGCTGGTGGCGATTGCGATCATCTTCCCAAATCGATCGGTCAGTAGGTAGGCGGTAGCTCCAGGCGTCACCAACATCGCCACGACAAGACATGCCCCGACGGTTTGAAGCGCTGCGACCGCTGTGGCCGATAACAGCGCCAAGAGAAGGAAATGCAGGAATTGGGTGTTGATGCCCAAGCTTCGTGCGTGAGCCGGATCGAAACAATACAGCAGCAAATCTCTCCACTTCAGTCCCAACACCACCACGGTGATGCCCGCGATGATCAATACCTGCAGGATGTCTGGATCAGAGATCGCCAGCACATTGCCAAAGATGATGGTCTTCAAGTTTAGATTGCTAGGGTACAGAGACAGCAGCAACAGGCCCAGAGCGAACCAAGTGGTAAAGACAAGGCCAATGATGGCGTCCTCCCGCAGACGGGAATGATTCTTCACCCAGCCCATCCCCATGGCCGCGAGGATGCCCGCGATGAAAGCCCCTACAGAGAATGGCAGCCCCGCCAGATACGCCAAGGCCACACCTGGCACCACGGCGTGGGACAACGCGTCTCCCATCAACGACCAACCCTTCAACGTGACATAGCATGAGAGGAACGCGCACACAGCTCCGATGAGGGCGCTGACCCAGATGGCCTTTGCCATGTATTGATACTCAAAGGGGGCCAGCAGCGCGTCCATCATTTCCGCAGTTCGCTGGTTTGTTTTCCTTTTTCACTCACGCCGCTGCGTTTCGGCGAGCCATCCTGCCCCAACAAGAGCGGACGCTCATCATCCGAAAGCAGCAACACCTCGTTGCGCGACGCCCCAGGACTGTCGGTGTGATCGAACTTGAAGTGCCGCAATACGCCGCCAAAGGCTTTCGCCAGGTTCTCTTCGGTGAAAATGATTTCCGTCGGCCCAAAGGCAAGAACCGTGCGGTTCACCAACACGACCTGATCGCAAAATTCCGGCACGCTGCCTAAGTTATGGGTGGATACCAAGATGATGTGGCCTTCATCCCGAAGATCGGCCAGCAGATCGATGATCGCCGTTTCCGTCTTTACATCGACGCCAGTAAAAGGTTCATCCAGCAGCATGATGCGCCCTCTTTGCGCCAGCGCTCTGGCCAGGAAGACGCGCTTCCGCTGCCCACCGGAGAGTTCGCCGATCTGCCGCTTCTTGAACTCTGTCATGCCCACACGAGCCAGCGACTCTTCGACGATTTGCCGATCCCTGGCAGTGGCAATACGCAGGAAATTCATGCTGCCATATCTGCCCATCATCACGACGTCCCAAACGCTGACGGGGAAGGACCAATCCACCTCTTCACTCTGCGGGACATAAGCCACCAAATTTCGCCGTTGCGCCTTCTCGACGTTGCCGCCGCCGATGCGCACCGAGCCTTTTGCCGGCTTCAGGAAGCCCATGATGGCTTTGAACAGTGTGCTCTTCCCGCTGCCGTTGATTCCCACGAGGGCGCAGATCGTTCCGGCATTCAGATGGAAGGTCGCATCGCGCAGTGCCACATGGCCATTGTTGTAGGCCACGGTCACATCCTGCACCTGGATGGACAGCGTCCCAACGTTGGCGTGATCAAATGCTTCGTGAGCCATCAGGGGATAAATCCTTTCACCACTGCGTCTGCGTTATACTGAAGCAACTTTAGGAACGTCGGCGCAGGACCATCGTCCGCCGTCAGAGAATCCACATACAAAACGCCGCCATACCGAGCTCCCGTTTCCTTCGCCACCTGCAGCATCGCTTTGTCACTGATGGTGCTTTCCGAGAAGACGACCGGGATCTTGTTTGCCTTCACCGTGTCGACCACTTTGCGTACCTGTTGCGGAGTGCCTTCCTGATCTGCATTGACCGGCCACAGATAGAGTTCCTTCATGTTGTAATTTCGCGTCAGATAGGAAAACGCGCCTTCACAACTCACCAACCAGCGTTGATCTGCGGGGATCGCCTCCAGCTTTTTCCGCACAGGTTCATCCACAGCCAAGAGCTCTTTTGTATAGGCTGCGGCGTTCTTGTTATAAGTCTCCACGTTCGCCGGATCGAGCGCCGCCAGCGCCTTGCGAATGTTCTCCACATAAATGACGGCATTGGCCGGCGACATCCATGAGTGCGGATTCGGCTTTCCATCGTAAGGACCTTCGCCGATACCCATGGGCTCAATGCCCTCGGTCAGAATCGCGCTGGGCACGCTTTTCACCTGTTGGAAAAACTTCTCGAACCACCGCTCCAAGCCCAGTCCATTCCACAGGACAAGATCGGCGTGTTGAGCCTTCACCAGATCCAAAGGCGTCGGTTCGTAGTCGTGGATTTCTGCGCCCGGCTTGGTGATGCATTCCACGATGGCGACATTCCCCGCCACATTCTGGGCCATGTCCTGGATAATCGTGAACGTGGTCAGGATGCGTTTGGCTCCGTTAGAACCGTCCTCGGAACCAGAGGGCTTTTTGCCGCACCCATTCAGAATGGTGCAGACAGCAGATATACCCAGGAGAGTAAGCAGAGAGAAACGCGTCATCATGAAGAGTGCTAAGAAGCCGGTCTAAATCAGTTGGAACGTTTTAAAGGCGGAAGGCGAACCCAAGAAAAAGATTCAGATCATCGGCTGCATCGGTTACGCCGAAATTGATGCCGGTGTCGAATTGGAGATTATCGGTGACGCCCCAAGTCAGGCCGAAGTCCACATAGCCTGCCCACTCAGAAGAGCGGTCCGCCGGAAGCTCCGAAGCGAACTCCGCATAGGCACCAAGGCCGTCGGTGATCTCATAGCCAACTGTGATGGAGTTCAGACATACCGTCTCGTGGCCGCCTGCGTCGTCATTCACAAACTCAAGCCCGGTCATCATGCCCAGACTCCATTTGTCACTCAGTGTGATAGAGAGAGGAAGAACAAAACCAGCTTCTGCATCGCACACGCCGAAGTCTTCACCTGATGACGGCAGCGTCACAGCGGGCAACACCCCAAAGGCGGTCTTGCCCCCGTCATTGCCCCAGAAATTGTATTTGGCGCGCAGAGTGATGTCGCCAAAGCCCTCACTCGACTGAGTTGATCCGTCAATGCGGTGGCGCTCATAGTGGTAAGTCGCACCCACCACATTCACCTCCAGAGAATTCGTGATACCGGCCCGCACATTAAATCCGCCGGCATCGATGAAATCGTGTAAGCCGCCATCACGATCGCGCGTCCAGTTTACCAGATCCGACTCCAGTTGGAAATGCCCGGCATCAATGGTGAAAGGGCTTTCGGTCTTGTCAGGACGGTCCGTGCTCATCTCCCGCATCTCAGCGGCAGGCGTTGGATTCCAAAGGAAGTAGCCTGACTTGTCTGCCGCCATCAGAGACGAAGACATTTCTGGCAATGCCAGAACGAACAATACAATCGGCACCATGGTCGCGGGAGATTTCATAAAACTATCTTTCTTAGGCGAGGCTAAATTCATTCGCTTGGGTTATGTCGTCAATGACAATCTTAGCCTTGCCAAAGTTTTTTAATTCAGCCTCTAATTTTGAGTTTCACCGCGGGAAGATTTGATGTTATGCATGGGGCATGCCTACCGCTCGTAAAGTACGCCCCCCCGCGCCTTCTCGCGCGCTGGAGGACTATCTTGAGCAGATCCACAACCTCATCGAATCCAAGGGCTATGCCCGGGTGGTGGAGATCGCGCAGAACCTCGGCATCTCCCAAGCGAGCGTCACCAACATGATCCAGAAGCTCAATGCCGAGGGTTATGTGAACTACGAGCGCTACCGGGGTGTTACTCTTACGCCGGAAGGCCGCCGGGTAGGCCAGGCCATTGCCAAACGCCACGAAATCCTTTCCCGGCTGCTAACCGGATTCGGCTTGGATGCGGAGACCGTCCATCATGATGTGGAAGGCATGGAGCACCATATCAGCAAAGGCACGCTTAAAGTTCTGACGCTGCTTCTGGAAGAGCTGGAAGGGAATCCGGAACTCCTGCGCAAATTGAAACGGCGCATGGAGTAAGAGTAGGCACCGTCGGCTTAAATCAACTTCCCCAACTGGCGCCGAGGTCCGGCTTTGTCTCGCGCAAGATCGCGCGAATAGCCCGCTTCTCCTGCAGAGGCAGGTAACCAAATTCCGCCACGGGCCGTGCCTCGCTCAGTGCCGCTCCCAGATAGGCATATACCTGCTTTTTCAGAGGTGCAGGCATTCCATCCCACAACGGGGTATAGATCATGTAGCTACAGCGGTAACGAAACATCCGTGTCTTTAAATCGAAGTCCTTAAGTGAGGCTCCATTGCTGAGTGCCACGCGTGTCTGCCGGAAGTCGTTTTTGAAAGCTTCATCGCCCTTGATGCCTCCTGACGGCAATGGTGTCTCATCTGCAAACAATGCGTAGCGCACGATCATGGCGGCATCCTGGTTGATCTGTTTTTGCTGCTCTGCAGTCAGCTGTCCCTTGGATTGATGCTCCAGATAGCGGGTGCGGTAAGTGCCCAAGATTACGCGGTTAACGAACCCTGCCTGATGCTCGTGAAGCAACTGCGGCAAGATATCGCTGGTGGCCAAAGGATAACGCTTCCAGTCAAAGAGTTCGCCCGGGGCGTGATAATCCTTTTGGAGCCCACGTGGCGAGAGCGTTCCCACGATGTTGCCGTAATGCTTCTTAAATCCATCGGCTCCTGTCAGGTACCAGCCGCCAAAGCGCTCGGACAAGGGAACACCATGACCGAATTGCCCTCGACGAAATCCATCCAAAGTTGCGCCGGTATTGCTTGAGATGACTGATTCGACAGCCAACCCGGGTACGAACTGCATGCGGTCGCCGGAGTGGCAGTTCATGCAACGATTCGATCGCTCCGCCACGGGCACGCCCGTCGATCGCGGAACATCAAAGATGTAAAAAATCGCGCCGAGATCAGGATCAAGGGAGAGGATTTCGATGCGGCCACCCGGGACGTAGCCGACATACGTGTTCTCATTGAAATAAAGCGCTCTGGGATTGCTGGGTGTGATGCGTCCAGCCTGCAGACTTGTGGCCGAATAAACGAGCATCTGCGAACTCACTGGCACCTCCAGCGCCTTCAGCAGGCTGGTCAGGACCGTCATATCATCCCCGGTCTCGAGACGTTTGCTGCCCGCCTCCAGTTGCTCCACGAGCTTTGAGAAAGGATCCTGGGGTTTGCGCTCCCAGTAGAGATGGGGTTCAGCCTTCAGATCCGCATAGTCAGCCGCCACAAGCGAGGACGCGCCCGTCGCGAAGAGAAAGAGGAGAATCAGACGGAGGCGCATGAAAGCTGGAGTGAGTGATTTCCTGAGAAGTATTGGTTACGGATGCGGCACGTCCTTAGTACCACAGAAAATGTTTGTCACAGATTCTGCAGGTTGCACAAACACGGGTGCTTCCTCCAAGTATAAGCCGTTCAACACCCTCCTCTTTAGGAAACATCGTTAAAAACACACTTCCATGAAAATCACCTCTTTGAGCTTTCTCCGCCGGGGTTGCCGCTGGGCAATCCTCGCCGCCGTCCTCGTCCTGGGAATTGAGAGTGCAGAAGCACGTCCGCGGCGTGGTCTTTGGGGCCCTCGCCTATTCGTGCCGCTCTTCCCGGTTCGCCCAGCGCCTGTTCTCGCTCCGGCTCCGCGTGGCGTCTCGGTCTTCGCCGTGCAGTCCCGCCTTAATGCCCGCGGCTATGATGCCGGCCCCCAGGATGGCGTGATTGGTCCCATGACCAGCAGGGCCATCAGCAATTATCAGGCAGATCATCACCTGGCGGTGACCGGTGGCATCACTGGATCCTTGCTGGCCAGCCTTGGTCTGTAGCGCAGGCCTAGTTTAATGATTTGTTCAGACGCCCTGCAACTGACCCACCGGTCTGTCGCAGGGCGCTTCTATCCGCTGCTTCACAAGCAAGGTAGGGAAAGATCACCTTGCGTGGCCGTCCCGGCCAAGGCATGGCTATCGTTTCCACGTGAAGGCTCTTCCTCTCCGCCGCTTCCTCCTGTTATTGGGCTGTTTTGCCCTCGCGACGGTCACTCGTCTGCCAGCGCAAGCCGAGTCCTACCGGAAAGCAGCCCGTGAGGCGGCTTTTCGCGGGGACAACGACTTGGCCGTCGCCTTGTACGAGAAGGCCCTCTCCTCCGCAGCGAAAGTTTTCTTAGAAGACGATATCGAACTCCTGATTCGACGTGCGGAACTGGGGGAAGCCTATCGTGGCGTGGGCCGCTGGAAAGAAGCCATCTCCCAACTCGATTATGCCTGGAAACGCGCGCGCTTTGACTCTGAGAAGCGGGACCGCTGGCTGGAGCAGGAGGGCGACATCGCCATGAATTGCGCAGAGAAACTCGCGAGAGCCTGCCAGGGTGCCTCTCGCTATGAGGATGCCCTGATGGTATTGCGCACCTCTATCGAGGATCACGCCAAAGCAAAGCGGCCCAACGATGAAGCAGTGCATCTACTGGCGCTGGAGACGGACACGCTTCTCATCCTGAAGCGCGATGAAGAGGCGGGATCTTCGGCGCAGCGAGCGGTGGCTCTCACCGAGAAGGAAGACTCTGGCGAGCCGGTGCGTCAGGCGAAGGTTTACGACACGATCGGAAACCTGTTTCTCGAGCACGGGTATCCTGTGCGAGCCCGGCCTTTCTTTGTGAAAGCTGTGCAGATTTCGGCAGCCGCACTGCCGCCCCATGATGAAAACCGCGCTAGAATGCAGCAGCACCTTGCCAATGCGCTCATTCGCGAAAACGATCTGCAGGCCGCCGAATTACTCCTGAATGATTCCTTACAAAATCTACTCCGGAAAATCACGCCCGACTCTGTGGCCCTGATTCCCCTGCATCTTTCTTTATGCGATCTGGCTCAGAAGAAACAAAAGGCAGACGATGCCCTGAAACATGCCACAGAGGCCATGCGGATCTGCCGTCTGCGCTACAGTGAAGAGCAGCCACAGTTTGCGGAAGCCCTTTTTCGCTTGGGTCGCAGCCAGACTGAGCTGAAGAAATTTGGCGAGGCCCGGAAAAATTTGACCATGGCGCTGCAACTTTATGCCGAGGGGTTCGGACAGGATCACCCTGAGACCAAGGAAGTGCAGGCCGTGTTTGATACCCTGCCGCCCGAGAAAGCTGATGCCAAGGGTTCGACTCCGCCGGCCAAGCCCACCGGCCCAAAGCCTTCCTCTTCAGCCAAAAAGCCTTGAGCAAATGACAGTCTAGCCCTTGAGAGTCTTGTTCTCCGCGCGTTTAAGGAAGATCAGGTTCCGGAGGTACAACACGGGCAGGAAGATATTCATCAGAATGGGCGGCGCTTTATCCAGGTGGATGAAATAGACCACGGTGATGAGGCTTCCCCAAAAGGAGCAATACCAGAAAGAAGGCGGCACGGTGAGCCGCTTGTTCTTCTCCGTACTAAGCCATTGGATTAGGAAGCGGGCGCTGAACATGCCTCCCCCGATAAAACCAACGATGGTCCACACCGGTATTTGCCACGGGCCCAGAGAGATGACGGTACTCTCGTCGTATAGCCAGGCTCCAAAGATGGGCTCCAAGTACGGTTGTAGGAAGGTATTAGCAGCGGGCGCGGCAGGCATGGTCGTGGGTGCGGCAGAAATCTGGAGGTTGGGGGAGTCTTTGCCTTCCATAGACCTGTGCAAGTTGCAAGTCCCTCTCTCCAGTGATCATGAAGGCCTTGCGAAGAATATCGGTCAGACTTCCGTAGTGTTTTCCCGCATGAAACACCTGCTGCTACTGTTCACTCTTTTCACCACGCTTGTACATGCTCAGGAGAGCGAACCGCAGGCTTTCGATGTCATCGTCTATGGTGGAACTCCGGCCGGGATTGCTGCCGCCTGTGCGTCTGCGGATGAGGGGCGCACCGTACTGCTGGCAGAGCCTTATTCATTTTTGGGCGGTCTCGTAACGAATGGGCTCACGCACGCGGATTTTAAGTCGCTTGAAAGCCTAACCGGCTTCTGGTGGGACTTCACGCAGCGGGTAAAAAAACACTATGCCGATGCCCACGGCCCTGATTCTCCCCAAGTGAAAGCGTGCTTCGAAGGCAATTTCGCCGAACCTAAGGTGAACCGCCTCATCTTTGAAAAGATGCTCGCTGAGCGAAAGGGCATCACAGTTCTCACTGGTCACACTTTGAGGTTGGCTGCGACGACCCGCTCCTTGCCGTCCTCGATCCTCTCTGTCACGCTTCGTGAAGGCAAGACCCCTAACGAAAAGACCTTCCGGGGTAAGATGTATGTGGATGCGAGTTACGAGGGCGACCTCATGGCGGCGGCTGGAGCGAAATTCACCATCGGGCGGGAGGATGCAAAGTCGTACGACGAGTCCCAAGCGAAGGATGTGCCCGCAGGAGGAGATGGCCAGGTGCAAGGCTATAACTTCCGCTGGTGCATGACCAAGGAGGCTTCCAACAAAGTGCCAGCTCCCAAACCTGCAGGCTACAAGCGTGAGGAATTTCTGCCACTGCTGGAGCTCTTTGAGGACGGCACTCTTACCAATGTCTTTGGCATTCAGCACCCGAACGGCTTGGAGATTCCGCCTGGCCTGGCTGCGGAGACAACGAAGGCCATTTATAAAGTTCAGCCGCCGCTCCTGCCGAATGGCAAGACCGACATCAACGACATGTCCCGTGGGACCGTGCGTCTCTCCATGCCGGATATCAATGATGGATACCCTGCTGGCGGAGAATCCGAACGACTGGCCATCTTTGAGCAGCACGTGCGGTATCAGGTGGGCATGCTCTACTTCCTCCAGAACGACAGTGCCGTGCCAGAGGCCATCAAGACCGAGGCAAACACCTGGGGTTTTTGTAAAGACGAATGGCCGGAGAATCAGTACCTCCCTGAGCAGCTGTATGTTCGCGAGGCACGCCGCATGATCGGACGGCACATCTTCACAGAAAATGACACCCGACTTACCGACGATGATGTGCGTGTCCCACTGCAGAAGGAGAGCATCGGCATTGGCGACTATTCGCATAACTGTCATGGCACCGGTCGTACCGGCGGTCGCTATCGCGGCAAACATGTCGGCGAGTTCTACAAGAAGAATCCGCCCTTTCAAATTGCATATGGCACTCTGGTTCCGAATGAAGTGAGCAACCTTCTGGTGCCAGTGGCGGCTTCTTCCAGTCACGTGGGATTTGGCGCGCTCCGTCTGGAACCCACCTGGGCCGGCATGGGTTACGCCGCCGGATTTGCAGCACACTTGGCGTTGCAGGCCGACCGTCCGTCCGTTCATGACGTGAGTATAGCCGCTTTGCAAAAGCTTCTTCACCAACATCAGTCTGCCACGATTTATGTGAGCGACGTGTCGCCGGGCCATCCCGACTTCGCTGCCGTTCAGTGGATCGGCATGTTAGGCGGACTGCATGGCCTCTACAAGCCAGTGGATGGTAAGCATCCGTCTTTTAAATCGTGGTTCGGTCAATACAGCTACGCCATGCCTCAACATGAGGCAGCTTTGGACAAGCCGTTGGATGACTTGCTGCGCAAGCGTTGGACGGCGTTGTTGTCAGAAGCGTTACGCTCAAAAGTGGCTCAAGCAGCACCCGGAAATAAAGCCACGACTCGCGGTGAATGGCTTCGAATGGCGTGGGCTATTGCTTCGAAATGAGAATACTGAATCGAAGAGAATCAGTTAAAGAACAATCTCCGTACCGATGCCCTGATCGGTGAAGATTTCCAGCACCACGGAGTGAGGGATACGGCCGTCGATCATGTGCACTTTGCCGACACCGCCCCGCAGGGAATCCAGGGCGCTGGCCACCTTGGGCAACATGCCGCCGGCGATGACGCCCTGTAACTTGAGCTTCTCGATTTCATCCGGATCCAGCCGTGAGAACAGCGTCGTTGAGTCCTTGGGATCGCGCATCACGCCTCTGACATCACTCAGGAAAATGAGCTTATGAGCTTTGATCTTTTTTGCCAGGGCACAGGCCGCGATGTCCGCGTTCACATTGAGCGTGTGGCCGGTCTCGATATCTTTTCCCACGGGTGATACGACCGGCACCACTTCGCCTCTTACAGCGAGGTCAATAATGGTAGTGTCGCATTCCGAAATCTCACCGACGTAACCGAGATCGCCTTTCATGCGCGAGCCACGGAATACCGAGGTGCCAGCCAGTCCGATGGCCTTGCCACCCAGCGCATTGAGCCGACGTACAAGATCAGGATTGATCACGTTCGCCAGCGTTTGCTCCACAATGCTGATGGTCGCCTCATCCGTTACGCGGAGACCTGCGATGAACCTGGCCTCCAGACCTGCCTCCTGCATGGCCTTGTTGATCGCCTTGCCGCCACCGTGCACCAGCACGGGATTGATGCCTACAGCCTCCAGAAACACAATGTCTCTCAGCAGGCTGTCCACCAGAGCCTCATCTTCCATGGCTGAGCCGCCCACCTTGATCAGGAAAGTCTGGCCGCGGAAGTTTTGAATGTAAGGAAGCGCTTCGACGAGCACATCCGCTTTCCGGATGTGATCCTGCAGCGCGCTGCTGAGGCTGTTGGTATCCATCATGATTCGCTACTGCTTATACCAGCCCGGTTTGCCGTTTGGCGTGAATCGCCGCTGAGTATTCGCTGCTGTTGAAGTCTACGTACTCTTCACTCAAGTCCGTCGTGAAGACATGGTAGTTTGCGTTGCCCAGATTCAGGTCGATCGTCACCGTGAAGGACGGCTGCTTCGTCACATTCTCCAATTCCTTCACAGGCGTGCTGGCGGCCAAACCATTTTTCGCGGCCACCAAGCCACCGAAATAAATGTCCACCAAGTCCTCACGGATACGAGCGCCGGAGTATCCCACCGCGTGAATGACACGGCCCCAATTCGGGTCGCCTCCGTGCCAGGAGCATTTCACCAGCATGGATTTCGCCACCGCTTCGGCAACCTTCTTCGCGTCCTGGTGCGTACGGGCGCCTTGCACCCGAATCTCTACGAACTTGGTGACTCGCTCGCCATCGCGAACCATCATTTTGGCAAGCTCCCGCATCACATGCCGAAGCGCGGCGCGGAAGACCGGAGCGCAAGCGGACTTGGCCTTGATCACGGGCGCATCGCTCGCGCCATTGCTCATGACGATCACCGTATCATTCGTGCTGGTATCACCATCTATGGTGATGCGGTTAAAACTCTGCTCCACAGCTGCATCCGTAGCGCGATGCAGTTCACCCATATCCACCTTCGCATCCGTTGTGATGAAGCATAGCATGGTGGCCATGTTTGGGCAGATCATGCCCGCACCTTTGGCGATGCCGCCTATGCGGAACGTGCCGTCGCCACACTGCACTTCAACCGCGTAGCTCTTTGGCTTCGTGTCACTGGTCATGATCGCCTCTGCGGCCAGATCTGAACCGTGTTCGTTTACCGATTGCGCCAAATCACCAATGTGGGGCAGAATGCGCTCCATCGGCATGGGCACCCCGATGATGCCAGTGGACGCTACAAGCACCTGCCGCATGCGGATGTGCAACTGCTCCGCCACAGTCTTGGCCGTGGCCTTCGCATCGCTGATGCCTTGGCTGCCTGTGCAGGCATTGGCATTACCGCTATTCGCCACAATGGCGCGGATATCACCGACTTTCACATGCTGCTGGGAGACCCGCACAGGGGCAGCCTTGACGCGATTCGTCGTGAAACAGGCCTTCGTAACTGTTGGCAGGTCGGATGCAATCAAAGCCAGATCCAGGCGCTTAACCTTCGGATTCTTGACGCCGCAGGCAATCGCGCCCGCGCGAAAGCCATGAGGAGCCGTTACCCCTCCTGATATCTCTTTATACGTAAACGGCGTCTCGTCTTCCATGATGATACTAGCTTGAGAAAAGAACAACTACACTCCCAGCAAACCAAGGGTTTCTTCGAAACCATGTGCCAGATTAAAACATTGGACGGCCTGACCAGACGCACCTTTCACGAGATTGTCCTCCGCACTCGTTAAAATGAGTTGGCCAGCAGCTTCATCGTAGGTCCATCCGATCTCTAGAAAATTCGTGCCCGACACATTCTTCGTGTCTGGGAATTTATTGCGTCCCAAAAGTCGTATGAATGTGCGATCCGAATACGCGGAGCGGAGGGCCTGCTCGACATCATCAAGGCCCCGGCCTTCCGCCAAAGAAGCAAAGATCGTGGTGTGAATGCCTTGATTGTAGGGAACCAGATGCGGCACAAAAGAGATCCGCACGGGCCGCCCCGCCGCAATGGCAAGCTCCTGGCCGATCTCACTCAAGTGACGATGCTTGGGAGCCCCATAAGCACGGGCGCTTTCGTTGCATTCAACAAAAAGATAGGGAATCTCTGCCTTCCTTCCGGCACCGCTCACTCCGCTCATGCTGGAAACAGAAATGGGGCTTGGGGCCAGCAGTCCCTCACGCAGTAAGGGCACCAGAGGCACCAGGACACTGGTAGGATAACACCCCGGGCAAGCCAGCAGCCTGGAGCCCGCGATGGCTTCCCGTCTCAGTTCCGGAAGTGCATACACCGCCTCCGGCAATAGATGCGGCGCGGGATGCGCATGCCCGTAAAATTCGGCATACAAATCCGCGTCCCGCAGCCGGAAATCCGCGCTGAGGTCAATCACGAGCAACCCGGCTTCCAGAAGTGGCGCAGCAAACTCATGAGCGAGTCCATGGGGCAGTGCCAGAAAAGCCACGCTCGCGCCGCTGTCCACGATGGACTTGGTGTCTGAGGCACTGAACGAAATGGCTTCCGCTGCGGGAATCCCACGCAGTCTCGGAAACTCAGTCGTGAGCGGCTTTCCCGCCAGTGTGCGTGACGTCACCGCCACCACTTTGACATGAGGATGCGGCAGGAGCAGACGGAGCAACTCTCTTCCTGAGTAACCGCTGGCTCCAACAATAGCGACTTTGACGAGGTCTGGCATTTGCGAGGGGCGGAAGATGCTTCCATACGCCTCATTCGCAAGATGGTTTTGCAATTCTCCCGACCTCTCCCTAATGCTATTTTTTAGAGCGGTACGGTCACAAGTTTTTCTATTCGAGGTCAATCCTGCTCCTTATCCCTTTTAATTGAGCCGCACGCATTGCGCATAAATTCCGCATCAAATGCACATCTAAACTTGAAAAAAGTTACGGTGCGCGCTTAGTAACGCCCCTCGCCGAAACGCGCGGGCTGTAGTTCAGCTTGGTAGAACGCTTGCATGGGGTGCAAGAGGTCGTGAGTTCGAATCTCGCCAGCCCGACCATTTTCCAGAGTGCCGTCAGGGACACTCCCACCGCACCCGCCCCGGGGGGCGCCTTTTTCACATGTTTGATATTCAAGAAAGACCAAATCTGGTCGAGCGCGCCCTGCTGATTGGAGCTTACTTCAAGCGCGATGGCGGCTTCGAAGCCAAAGACCTCCTCACAGAGCTGGAAGAACTCGTCAGCAATCTTGGCATCCAGATCGGCGATGTCATGCCCGTCCATGTCCGGGACATGAGCCCCCGCTACCTGACCGGCAGCGGCAAGGCCGAGGAACTCATGCGCCATGCCAAGGCGCTGGATTGCGACTGCATCATTTTCGACAACGAACTCTCTCCCGCACAACAGAGAGCTTGGGAAGAAGAGTCCGGCTTGGTGGTCATCGACCGTCACGAGGTGATTCTGGATATTTTCAACTTGCGGGCGAAGACGCGGGAGGCTCGTCTCCAGGTGGCTCTCGCGCGCATGGAATACTCCCTGCCCCGCCTCACTCGCATGTGGGCTCACCTTGACCGTCAGCGCGGCCAAGGCGCTGGTCCTGGCGCGGCTCGTGGTGAAGGGGAAGCCCAGTTGGAAATTGACCGCCGTCTTGCCAACAAGCGCATTGACAAGCTCAAAGCCGATCTGGCCGAAGTGCGCCGCCAGCGGGAAACCCAGCGGAAAGAACGCAGCCGCGTGCCCGTGCCTCACGGCGCCATCGTCGGCTACACGAACGCCGGAAAATCCACCTTGCTCAACAGTCTTACTCAAAGTGACGTCCTGGCTGAGGACAAACTTTTCGCCACGCTAGACACGTCCACACGACGTCTTACCCTTCCTGATAGCCAGCACGTGCTCCTCACGGACACAGTGGGGTTCGTTCGCAATCTGCCGCACGATCTGGTGCAGAGCTTCCGTGCCACTTTGGAGGAGGCCGTTCTCGCGGATTTCCTAATCCACGTCGTAGACGGCAGCCATCCTAGTGCGCTCATTTTTCACAAGACTACCACAGAAGTCCTGGGGGAACTCGGTGCGGGCGACAAACGCTCCATCCTCGTCCTGAACAAGATGGATCTTGTGGAAGATGCCTCGCGTGTCAGTGAATTGCGCAATCAATTCCCTGACGCCATTCTGCTGTCTCTGAAGACTGGCGAAGGTGTGCCGGATCTTTTGCATAGCATCCACGAAATGGTCTTTGACCGCGTGGTCCGTCTTGAGCTTCGCCTTCCGATGAACCGTCTGGACCTCCTTGCCCTGGCTCACCAGGAAGGAAAAGTGCTCCAAGAGAAATTCGAAGCCGATGCCGCCTACGTCCAGTGCGTGGTGCCAAAGCACATTGCTTCCCGCTTCGAGGCCTTCACCACCAATACCCGGCCGAACACTGTTTAACGTGCGCTGCATCGGCGGAATGCAAAAAGCCAATGGCCTTGACACCCGCCTTCGTGACGCTAGACTCCCAAGCTCTGGAACAATAGCGGCGAGGTGGCCAAGTGGTAAGGCGGAAGTCTGCAAAACTTCTATTCGCGGGTTCGATTCCCGCCCTCGCCTCCAAGTTCAAAATGAACGAGTTACACGGTAACTCAGCGCTTGGTGGCAACAATAGTGGCAACAAGTCCACCCAAGTTTAACTTGGTACGGGGTAGCTCAACACGGTTCGCATCAATCTTATTGCGGAAGCTTGAGTACGGCAAAGCCCGCCGGTGGTGTCCGTGAATAGGAGGAATGTGAGAGCGGGGCAATTTTACTGCTTAAGCGGTCGAACTAGGCTTCAATATAACCACGGACAGTGCGTTGTAGGTCACAGTCTGGCGGAGGGCTTGTAGTTAGCTTCGGGCGTCTTGCTCAGGCGGCGCAGTTGGAGGATCCAACTCGGGTTCACGCTGAAGCCGGGTTGTGGGATGATGTGGATGGGGCGGTATCTTCAAAGATCCGAGGGACAATGGTATTTTCTGAAGTGGGGGTGAGGATCAGCGCGGCGGATCATGCCGACATCGAGTCAGACGGTGGAGGAACGTGAGATCGACTGGCCGCTGCCTGTGGTGACTGAGTTGAACTGAACAGGCAGGCTGTCTGGATGACCTTGGGTGAGCTTGACCCGGATACCAATACAGGCTGCGAGCTAACAGTCCCGGGGGTGTTTCCCGAAAGGGATGGAGCTTGGCTCCAGGATGGCTGTGGGAAGGTGCTGGTAAGCCGCGGAGCCGACTCCTTTGCCCCTAATATCAACCCCCATATCCGGACATTTTTATCCGGACAAAAATGTCCATGCCCAGGAAGACGAGAAACTGCGAGTTTAGATCCTCGTCGGGCTCCACCGCAATTTTGGCTGATTCTGTGTCATATATCTATGACAACCTTAGGTCGCCAAATATGCCTCGACCACGTCACTACGTCCCGACCATCCGGAAGGAAATCGTATGTGCACTCTACCACGAGGCGCGCCTCCGGCATATGCCGATGACGCGTCTGGTGAACCATCTGTTGACCCAGTCCCTTCAGACTGGAGTTGGATGGCAGATTGCCCAATCGACGATCTTCGCATCTACAGGACAGCCTGCGACTAGCTGCGGTTCACCGCAGTGAGGTCACCTTAACCTCTCACCAAACCGGGAAGCCCGAGCTCGCCAAGAGCCCGGGCTTCTTCGTTTCCAGGCGAGAGGATTCCCCCCCACGACAAAGCAACGAACACCGAAAGGAATCATTCTTATGGCAGTAAAACTGTCCGCCAACTACAGCAAAAAACTCGGACTGCCCGCCTACAGCAGCCACAACTTCAGTGTCTCACTCGAAGTCGAACTCACCGACCTCTCTCAGGTCGAAGCCGAATGCCAGAAGCTCTACTCGCTCCTCCAGCAATCGGTGGACCGGGAGATTCAGCAAGTAGGCTTCATCCCGGATCCTGCCTGCTACGGCCTCAATGGCACCCACCACCATGAGACTCCCGGAACGAATGGGCATCGGCGCAATGGCTCCATCACCTACTGCTCCACTGCTTCAAGGAATGGCGCTAATGGCGAACGCTGGTCATGCACTGACGGTCAGCGAGGGTTCATCCTCCGCATCGTCAACGAGAACAAGCTCAGCAAGGAGGACGTCGAGGATCTGGCCCAGCAACTCTTCAGTGCCGGCGTCCGGCATCTGAACAAGATGCAGGCCTCCCAGCTCATTGACGAACTCCTCGCCAAAGCCGGGAAGCCCCGGCAGCAACGCTGGCAACGGCCTCAACCCACGACCGCATCATGATCGCCGTTCTACCACCCTCCACCACTCCGGCGCTAGCACCACCCGAGATCACGGAACGGAAGACCATCAGCACACTGCAACAGACGGTGTCGGCATCCCGGCTGACCCTGTTTCTGCAGTGCCGGCTGAAGTTCTACTTCCGCTATGTGCTGGCTTTGCCAAAGCCCAAGACCCCAGCCCTTCATGTCGGTAATACCGTGCATGAGGTGCTGAAGGCTTGGCACAAAGCCCGCTGGCTTGGTCATCCTCTTTCTCTGAAGCAAACTCACGAGAGTTTCGAGCTGTCGTGGCAAGCTCCGCCCGAAGGGAAACAGAACCAAGCCATTGATTGGCAGGGACAGGAAGCCGACGCCAAGCTCACCGCTTGGCGCTTGTGCGAGACGTACCTCAGAGAATCCGCCACCACCGCCTTGAGCGCAAAGCCAGAGGCGGTGGAAGTCCCGGTGGAAGCCGTCATGGACAACCATGGCCTACCCAGGCTTATCGGCATCCTCGACCTCGTGCAGTGTGGTCACATCATCGACTACAAGACCACCTCCAGCACCCCCAATGCGGAGAAGGTAGGGCACCTGCATGAGGTGCAGACCTCCATCTATGCCATCCTCTACCGTCACAATACCGGGCGCCAGGAGGAAGGCATAGAACTGCATCACCTCGTCAAACTGAAGCACCCCAAGCTCGTCATCACCTCCCTGCCTCCGATGGACGACCGCCAGCAACGGCGGTTGTTCCGTCTCTTGGAAGGGTATGTGGAAGGACTCGACCGGTCGGACTTTGTGCCGTCACCCGGTCTCCAGTGCCAGAGCTGTGAGTTCTTCAACGAGTGTCGCCAGTGGCAATGACGCCAGTGGCGGAACTCCCTGCGCAAACCCTTGAGCAAGGCCGGTGCCCTCAAAAGCACCGGCCTTTTCATTTTCACTCTATCCCTATCTGCTATGAAAACACCACTCATCATCCTTCTAGCCACAGGGCTTGCCTGTGCCTCCTGTTCCGAAGAGGCCGCCCCTCCACCCCCGGTGGACCAACTGGCCCGCAGCCGCATCGCCGAACTGGAAAACCAAGTTCAGATGCACCGACGCTACGCCGAACTCGGCGACCGCGCTGACGCCGAGCGAGGCGCCACTGATTATTTGAAGACCATCGCTGTATCCCTCGGGATTGGCTGCACGGTCATGCTCCTTATTGGAACCGCCCTTGGATCGAGGACTCGTCATGACACCCGACTCTCCTGAACCCCCGTGGCCCGACGAGGACGACTGGGACGACAACGGATTGCCCCATCCACCTGAGCCCGAGGGTGCTAACAATAACATCTCCCGGCAAAGTCTGACTAAGAAAGCCTGGCATCCTGCCGCCCTGCTTCCACCCCAAGTGGACAGCGAATTCGAGTTGCTTGGACCCATCGAACGCTCCGCCGAGGTCCTTTGTTATCAATGCCGCAAAGCCGAATACTGGATCTCGCCCGGTGGCTGGCTTCGAGAATGGATCCGACTCAACTTACGAGTCGCCGTATTCCTGGCAATCCCCGCCATCACAGTAGTTCCTCTCATGACCCTCATGCTAGAAGGTGTCAGTTCGTGGGTGGTTCATTGCCGGACCATTCAGGCGAACCTCCTGCAGTCGCCCTTCGCCGCACTGCTGCTGATCGGCGTCTGTCTGGCGGTGGCTTGGGTCATCCGCGCCTTCCGCCGCTAGGATAATCGCAATCCGTGGTCACGATAACAGCCCGGCAATAGCCGTGCTGCCAGACACAATCCTGAAGCCGGGTGTCCTCCGCAAGACGGCCCCCGGCTTTTTTCATGCAACCCTAAACCCAGTGATAAAAAACTATGGAACAAACAACTCTCTACTACCGCCAGGGTGGATCGGACAAGGTCTATGCCGCGTCCATCGAACCCTCTGAAGGCGGACATCTCGTCCGCTTCCAGTTCGGACGACGGGGCACCGCCCTGCAATCAGGGCAGAAAACCACAGCGCCCGTCAGTTATGCTGACGCCCGGAAAGTCTACGAGAAACTCATCCGTGAAAAACTCTCCAAAGGCTACCAACCGGGCGAGAGCCAGCCAGCTTATCAGCCACCGAATAACGTCTCAATCCCTCCCGGCATTCTTCCTCAACTGCTCAACGCAGTGGACGAAACGGAAGCTCTGCAACTGATCCAACAACCGGACTACTGGATGCAGGAAAAGCTCGATGGCCGCCGCCTCCTGTTGTGCCGTGCCGGCCCGGTGGTTACCGGGCTCAACCGGCAAGGCAAGCCTGTGGCAATCCCTCAATGCTTCGTCCAGGCCGTCCATCGCTGTGTAACAGACTTCATCCTGGATGGAGAACAGGTGGGCGACACGCTTCATGTATTCGACCTCCTGCAGATTGGTAAAGAAGATCTGCAGGCTCGTCCCTATCATGAGCGCAATTGGCTGGTGTGCCAATTGTTGGAAGAGATCCCTACTGACAACAACCCCATCATCCCGGTGGCCACTTATAAGGGACGCCGTGAAAAACTCGCCGCAGTTGAATCCATCCGCGCCGCCAACAAAGAGGGTGTGGTCTTCAAGGATCGCAGTGCTCCCTACACTCCCGGAAGGCCCAACTCCGGCGGACCCCAGCTGAAATGGAAGTTCTGGGAAAGCGCTTCGTTCATCGTCACCGCTCATAACTGCCAGCGCAGCATCGTGCTGGGACTCTTCCGTGACGGCGAACCTGTCCCGGCTGGTAATGTTACCATTCCGCCCAACCATGCCATCCCAGACGTTGGCGAGGTCGTGGAGTGCCGCTACCTCTACGCGTTCCCCGAAAGCGGGATCATCTATCAGCCCACCTACCAGGGCATCCGGGACGACGTCCCGGTAGAACACTGCACCCCCTCGCAGCTCAAATACAAACCCGGCTAATACCGGGATTTAACCACGCTACTGATCCCTGCAGCCCATGCGCCGTCCCCGGCGCATGGGCTGTCTGTTTTTAACCCTAAAACCAAAAGGAACCGATACCCTATGCATGCCATTACCCTGCCCATCGCAGAGCTCAAACCGGCCCTCACCGGCCTCGCCAAAGTCATCAACCGCCAGGCAGCCTTGCCGGCCTTGCAATGCCTCCGCGTGGAACGCACTTCCGAAGGCTGGATCTGTCTGACCGGCTGTGATCTTAATTCATTCGTGACCGTGCGTTTCGAGCAGCCCGCCTCCGGATCGCCCTGCGCCATGCTGGTCAATCTTGAGGAACTCACCCGTCTAGCCAAAAACTTTGGCAAAGGCGAGTCCCTGGAACTCATTCTCTCTGACAAGGGAGATGTTGCCGCCCGCTTCCCATTGGCCGGTCAAGCCAATGAGGTGGAAATCAAGCCGCACCGGCTCGCGGACTTCCCGGTCATTCCCCGGCTGAAACAACCTTCAATCAAACTACCGGATCCGGTGCGAACCTCGTTGCAGCAGGCGCTGGCCTGTTCCAGCAACGATCCGGGACGGGTTGTGTTGATAGGAGCTTACCTTGATGCCAGCAAACCGACTGCTCATTATCTGGTCGGCAGCGATGGCCGCCACCTCTACAGCAGCAATTCGTTTTCGCTGCCGCTGAAGGAATCGTTCATCATCCCTAAACACAAGTTCCTGGGATGGCGCGACTTCAATCTCGACGGTGAATGGCAACTGCGTGCCGGGAATGCTGAAGGCCTCGACCAGACTTACGTCCAGTTCAGCAGCCGCCGCTGGCGGTTCATCAGCAAAACCGTGGACGGCAAATACCCCGACTGGAGGAACGTCGTGCCGAACCCGCAACAGGAACAGACGTGCGTCACGCTTGATCCGTCTGCAACTGATGCGGTAGACCGGGCTGTAGGTCTACTGCCTTGTCATGACGAAACCTACCGGACCATGGGACTGGAGTGCCGCCAAGGCCAACTGCGCCTCATGGGCAAAGCGACTGGAGACGCCCCCTGGCTGCGCACCCTCATCCAGGGAGCCAGCTACACCGGCCCAGATATCACCGTTTATCTGGACCGCCGGTTGTTCCTGAAGGCTCTGGAGTTCGGCCTGCTGAAGATCGGCATCATTGATCCGATCTCACCTCTGCGGTTCAGCCACGAGGGCCGTCAGATGATCGTGATGCCGGTTAGGATCAACGAGCAGACAGAAGCTCCAGCTCAGGTTCCGCCACCCGTCCCGGCCATTCCCCCAGAGCGTTCACCGCAGACCGGCCTCGCCGCACCTCAGCGTCGATACTGCGAGGCTCAACTGGCCAATGAATCAGCGGCTTCTTCCGCTTCGAGCGAGCCCTCCGTCGAGGAAGCGCTTCAAGTCGTAGAAGAACTCCGCGGCACCTTCGGCAACGGGATGAACCGTCTCCGCGACCTGTCCGCAAAATTGCGGCAGATCCAGCGTGGCCAGAAGAACAATAACCGGGAACTGCGCTCCCTACGCCAGACACTCAAGGTGCTCCAGGGCGTCCGCCTCTGACAGAGGACTGATGCCTATCCTAGGGAGGGTCTGAGCACCGCGCCAAGCGGTGCTCAGGCTCTCCGATAACCGTTACCCACTCATTCCTAAATCCAATTATCAAAAGCTATGAACACTCTATTTGAATCTCCTGCCAGACGCAAAACTCCCAACCTGATCCTGCACTGCGGCGCACGCGTTGCTTCGATGGATGAGGTAAGGGCTGCACCCACGCCATCTCCCACCGAGAGTTGGTGTCCCATCCCTCATTGGTCGCTGATCAACACGATCCAGCGGACCCTTACAACCACCAATCTGCGCATCGGCACTCAGGCCCATGCGCTCAGTCATGAAGGCCAACGGTACTTTGGCCTGATGGAAATCCAGGGCCGCCGCACGGATGATGACTATTGCTGGGTGCTCGGCCTTAGGAACAGCCACGACAAGACGTTCCCTGCCGGGATCGTAGCCGGTGCCTCGGTCCTGTGCTGTGACAACTTGAGTTTTTCGGGCGAGGTCAATCTGGCCAGGAAACATACCCGGTTCATCCTGCGGGATCTTCCGATGATCACCGAGCGCGCCATCGGCCAACTGATGGCCAAATGGCATGACCAGGACAAGCGGATTGCCGCCTACAAGGACGCTGACCTTGCTGATGAGATCGCTCACGATCTTATCATCCGGGCCACGGATGTCGGCGTGTGCAGCAATCGCTACATTCCGGGAGTGCTGCATGAGTGGCGAGAACCACGCCATGAGGCATTTGCTACTCGCAATGTGTGGAGCCTGTTCAATGCGTTTACGGAGACGCTCAAGGATGGCAACCTAGTGGAGTTGCCCAAGCGCACACAAGCCTTACACGGCCTGTTGGACACTCACGTTGGGCTTGGGCTCAACTGAGGTGTCCTATGGAAAAGTCGTCCTAAAACAGGAGGGCTTTTCTTTAGCTATCAGGTCATGCAATCCCTCACCCTCGCTCGTCCGATAATAAATATGCACATCCGCCGTCTTCACACCCAGGATCTGCTCCGTCGTTCGCTGATATTCAGAGGACTTATGACATTCATCCGGTCAAGATCTCAATAATCCCGTTTCTGAGTTGCCGGTATGCCTCTAGCGGGGGGACTGTAAGCAGCAATTGTGTGTGATCGAATTAGAGTGCGACACTCCGCATGCGCCAGCCGGATAGGGTATCCGATCCAAGCAGAATTTTCTTCGCTGAACTTACCTTTACACGATATTCTTTGATACTTTACTCTTCCCTACAGCCTGCTCGGAATACTTTCATTAGGGGGTGTGACATACCGATTCTCGCTCCCAACAAAAACCCATGAAATCTTGCATCCTTCTGATTTTCGCATCGGCGCTCTGCACGCTGCTTGTCCACTGCGCCTATGTTGACCCAGTTTTTGCCCGCAATGAGCCTTTGGCACTTTCCAACCCTGCGGCAGACAGCATCGTGGGAATGTGGTCTAGCCATAAGCCCGAAACCCTTTTCGATTCCCAGGTCACCATTTCCTATCTGTTCAAGGCAGACGGTACCGGGATTATTCGCGCAAAAAATTCCCGGCTCGTTCAATAGCTCCTAATTTTCATGGAGGTATGATGGAAACGGTCAATGGGCTATGTTTCATCCGAGTTCTCCAGAGTCAGTTACCCGCGTTCGCTCGACAGGAACTACGCTGCTGCTGCACTTTCTCAATGGCTACAACTGGACCTTAAGGAGGATGGAATAAGAGCTTCAATAAAGCGCAATAATCCAACAAAGCAATGCATCCTTCGCATGCAGGTTAGGCTATTTGCCCGCCAAAGAAAAGTCCGGCACCCCGTGCGGCATGATAAGCGTCGGCGTCTGCGAGACACCGTGCTTCTTCAGTACCTTGTCGCCTTTGATGAATTCGGGTACTCGCTTGGCCAGATAGTCCTGTAAACCCAGGCAGGTGACCGAACCATTTTTCGCGGCTTTGCCCATAATGCCTTCTCGGAGTGCGCGGGTAAAATACCCACCCTCGTCTGACTCGAACGATTCTTCACTTTCGCTTGAGCTGCTGAAGACCACGATCCCTTGCTCCGCGCTGGAGAGGGTATTAACAAGGCCAGTAAGATCCTCAGGTCCCGTTACAATTTTGTTGCCTTCGTTGCGCCCCAGAACTGCGCCTGATTGGCACGTATCCAAAATCACCACCGCCTGAGCTCTGATCGGCTGCATAAGCCTCGCCAGCTCGGTTCCCGTTAAAGCGGTGTCAGTGGCCTGGTCAGGTGCCACATCATGAGTCGCCAAGAAGAACTCATGCTTTGCGTCAGCGTAGCCGTGCCCGGAAAATGAGAACAACACCACATCACCGGGTTGCGCTTTCCCGGCCACTTCGATCAGCGCAAGTTTGATACCTTCGGTAGTGGCCTCTTCATCCAGAAGGGGTGTAGTGAACACCCGGTTGAAGGTCCTCATCTCCTCCTTTTGGAAAAGTGTAGATACAACCTCCGCATCTTTAGCTGCAGAGTTCAGGTCTGGGAAGACCAATCCGTCAGCGCTGTATCTCGACACAAACTCGTCGTCGCTAATTTTGCCATCACCATCGGTATCCAAGCCCTTATTCGCCTTCAATTTGGCCACCCCTGCAGCAATGACATACAAGTCCGGCTGTCGCGCAGGAACAGGGGGACCAACACGCCGGACGGTTAGAACCGCCGCTTCGCTCGATGCGAGACTATGGCTTGCGATCAGCGAAAGCTCACCAGCCATTCCCTGCGGAATAGGTACGTTGATCTCCGCTGTCGAGCCTTCCTGAGGCAGTGGTGCGGTCACTCCAACAGGGCGTCCATTGAAGCGCACCTCCACCTGTTTTGCCGCCTCGCCACGGGTTTGGCGAACACGGTATTCGACCCGCACTGAAGTGGCGGAGGAATCTAGCTCCGCCACTTTGCGAGAACCAGCGTTCGTGATCTCAATCACAGGCGGAGATAGCTGCTGGACAACCTCAGCAATTTTGGCAGCCTCGGGGAGTTTGCCCAATGCTTGATTTGCCTCTTGAATCGCCTTAGTTGTATTTCTCAAGGTCAGCACGTTTTTGAGGATATCAGGACGGTAGAAGACCGACCGAAACCTGGCTGCTGGGAAATAGTCTGCCGCCTCATCTTCACTGCGATTGAGATGCCATCCGATCAAATCTTCTCCGCCTGGACTCGCGTCATAGTAGCCTTCCGGCGTCCATGCCACCCAACGGCGACGGTCATCATGCGGAAAGAACGCAAGCAGTTCCTTGCCGTCAGACACACGGAACCACCGTATCGTGCCATCGCCGAAACAAGTGAGCGCAACTTCCCCATCGTCGCTGAAATTGGCGGACCAGCAATGGCCCTGTGAGGGTGCTTTCCACGTCAGCTTCCCCTTTTTGTCTTCGATCCGGTAATAGGTAAGATTTTGAGAGTCGCACACAAGAAAGCGATCTCGGGATGGTGCTGTGGTCCAGGCAAAAGGCGGCCTGGGAAAAGTGAGCTTGAGACTCTGCTGTGGCACGCGCATTCCCACGGGCGGGAAGGACTTTTCTGGGACAAAGCTTATTTGCCGTTGGACGATATCGAAGACAGCCGGGGTTCGCCCGGGATACTCATACACGAAAGACACTCGATCGGCCATTGGTGAAACCGCGAAGCTCTTCCCTGTTTCCCGCAAGTCACAGTTCCTGGCGACAGATGCTGCAAGCAGGGCAGGTTTAGCCGTCCTTACATCTACGCGGCCCCAGGAACCATCCCCGCCCGCAAAGAGAACTTGGCCATCCAGATAAGGCTGAAGACAAAAGACGGTGTTGTCACCTATCTCTACGGAGCTTGGCTTGCCCTTGCCTCCATTAGGCCACCGTATCAACAGCCGCTTTCCGCTCGGACGATAGACATTTCCAGTGGCACATAGCACCTCCCCAGCGGCATCCCAGCAGACCGCGCCTAATGAGTAGTCCTTCCTGGCGTAGGGCGAGGTATCTGCTCTGAAGAGAGAGCGCAAAGTCGCACCTTCCAAGACTTCCACTTGTGCCCCATCGCCAAATCCTACCGCAAGGCAGGAGCCATCGGGATTGAACCGGACTGCTGACGCCAAAACGCCAGCCGTAAGCTTGGCTTTTGATTTCGTACTGAGATTCTCCCTAGCTGGGTCCGCCTCGAACAAGGTGACCGTGCCAAGTGTGCTTGAAGCTGCCAACAAACCGTTCGCCGCCCAATCCAGGCCCCAGCAACCCCCTTCGAACATGGAGGACATAGCCAATGGACGCCAATCGGCAACGCGCCATGCGGATATGCCGTCCGTATGGCCTGCGGCGAGGAGCCGTCCGTCCTTGGAGAACGCCAATTCGTGGCACACCCCTGGAAGGCCGGTAATCCTTTTGACCATGGATCCTGTCAGCGTATCGAAAACGTAGACGACTCTGCTTTCTTCCCATGTAAAGCCGGCACGTCCGGCCACAGCGGCGAGTTTACCGTCTGGACTAAGCGCGGCCGCAAAAAGCATTCCCTCGAAACCGTCGTCCAATGGGAGGCGCAACAATCGTATCAGCCGTCCTGTGGCCGTTTCCCAAAGGCGGGCCGACTTGTCATCTGAGACAGTCAGCGCAATGCTGCCATCATCGCTGGTGGAAATCCTGAGAATTCCGTTGCAGTGCGACCCAGCTTCGATGCGAAGCAGCGGCTTCGGGATTGGACCCTGAGCGAGGCGGCGTCCAGCAAGCACCACATTCTCTGTGATGACCTCCGCACCACGCTTTACGATTACGCGCACGTTATCTCCCTTACGAAAGCTCACTTTCAGTTTATCGAATGCAGCCACGTTCTCGACTGGTGTATCGTTGATGCTAACCATGACATCGCCTGTCTTGAGCCCTGCTTCTTCCGCGGGACTTTTGGCGATGACCCAGCTTACTATCAGGGGCTCGGCAGGCTTCTTACTGTACTCGATTCCGATGATGCCAAGGTCGCTTACGGTCCTAGCCCGATCTTCGGGAGCTGTTTTCGCATCTGGACCTTCATGCCAAAGTCCAATCCACCATGATGTGCCCGACGCCTCAATGACATGGTATTCCCTCACCAATACCTTCGGTGTGTTGGCGCGTTCTTCCTTAAGGTTACGTTCCTGCACGGGGGCTGGTGACATGCGCAAATCCCATCCCATTTTATTCTTGGGCAGGAACTGTAGTCTGAAACGAGCTTGTCCTCCTTGCGCCTCAGCTTGGATGTCATTAAGGAATCGCTTGCCGGACTTTTCTTGAACCACGGAACTCACCGAGTAGCTGGTCAGCCACGGGGTCCAGCCCTCGTCTTCCAAAGGATCCTGCGCTGGAGCCCGGAACTCTACACTAGCGGTAATGAGAGCCGTTAGGACGAGGAGATTGCGAGAAAGGCGCATGTTGATAGCCTCTTGGATTACCTTAGATACTGCATCTCTACGGTTTATCGGCTTCTTTTACCGCCAATACTTTTCGATCCAGTTTCAATTCCTTTTCGTTGGCATCTGCCGGAGCTTGGGCATCACGCGAACCTCTGCCCTCGGCTCGGATTACAAAATCTGATGGCACCTTAAAACGCGAAGTGAGTTGCCGTACGATCATCCTGGCACGCTCTTCGGAGAGAGTCTGATTGAGCTTCCCGTCTCCCTCGGCACTGGCGTGACCCTCAATGACGAATCGGCTTCCACCATTGCCATATTCGACTACTTTGCTGGCGAGCAGACGTAGATTCGCTTGAGTTGCGGAGTCATCGAGAAGCTCAGCTTTGCCTTTTTTGAAGAGAAGAGGGATCTCCGCGTAGGGAGCCTCCGCAGTCTGTCCATCATCAAAGATGATCACACGTGCTCCTCGGCTGTATTTTCGAGACACTTCCGAAGGGGAACTGACGTTAGGGCGTCGGGCGGATCGTGAACCAGGAATCCCTGAGCCTGGCCTGATAGGCTTGGCTGGTGTCTTGAAGGCGGCATCAAGTTCGTCGGTGCGTAGCTTGCGAACTTCCTGAGCCGGACCGGGAGTCCAAGGCATAGCAATCGCGAACAAGAACAAGCCGAGCATGTGGCAAGGGGATAAGGCCATGGTTTCCGAGGGTGAGTGTGTTTGCGGTTTACAATGGAGGGCGAGTATCGATCCGTCACGACAAAGCGACGGCCTCACTGTCTGACGATAAGCACCCGACGATCTTGTTGGAGTTCCACCTCGGGGGCCGTGACTGGGGCCGTTGCGAAAGCGGAGCCAAATCCATTTTGCCGGAGCCGGGATCCGTCGAGGCCTTCGGTATTGACGAGCAGAGAGAATATTTTGTGGGCCCTTTCCTCTGAGAGCTTCCTGTTGAGCGCCGAGTCACCTTCCGCACTGGTGTGTCCCTGAATCGTGAAGGCCGCTTTTGGATCTGCTGTAAAGATGTCCCGTAAGACGATTGCCGTTTGCTTCACGTTTTCAGCAGAGACGCTATCGAGCAATTCCGCTTTCCCCACGATGAATAGGATAGGCACGGCAATATAGGGCCGCTCTTCTTTCTGTCCTCCCTCGTATTCAATGATTTCTATGCCAGCCCCCTTGCTCTGACGTGTATAGGTCCGCGATTTAATAGACGACTTCGGCGTGAAGCGCGGCTTCTTTGCCGGCTCAAGAAGTGTTGCCTTAGCAGCCTCCGTGTCGAGTGGTTGAGCTGTCTGAGCTTGCATCTGTGCCGAAGTAGCGAAGATGCTGACCGCGGATAGAAAGAGAAAAGTACTGGTAGGGCTGATCATAAAATGAACTGGGCTAAGCCTCGAGAAGAAAACGGATTCTGGGTGACGGTGGTGGACACGAGGTCACCTTTTTAAGCCGATGGGGAAGTCCGGTATGGTTTGCGGTTTGGCCACCGTGGGCGTCTGCACGCCCTCGGTTAGCTCCTTGACCCTTTCGGCCATCCAGGTCTCAAGGCTGCTGATTGTGATCTTGCCGTTGCCCAAAAGGTCTGCCTTGCCGTCCAAGCCCTCAACAATGGCTTTCGTAAAAGCGCCGTTCTGCCACTCCTCACTTTCACTACTGTTCTGACGCCCCGTACTGCTGGCGAACACTACCGCTCCGTTTTCGGCGCTAGACAACTCGTTGACTAATCCTGTGATATCGACTTCTGGCCGCCCACCTTTAATGGCATAGCGTTTCCCAAGAACGTCACCTGAATGGCATGAATCAATAAAGAAAATCACCTTGCCTGGGATTGCCGCAAGAGTCTTCTGGATATCGTCCATGGCGATCGCGGTCCGCAAGCGTCGGGGCCTATCGTAATCGTAAGGACAGAAATAGTAACGCAACTCCTGGTCGTTTTCACCATGTCCCGAAAGGAAGACGATCGCGACATCCTTCGTCGTGGTTTCCTTCTTGATCCAATCCAGCCCATCCAGCACATCGCCTGCCGTAGCCTGACTGTCTTTCAGCAGTCTTACGACAACCTTTCCATAGAGACCACCTTCTTGCTTTTGAAAACTGGCGGCAAAATCGCTCGCATCCTTTGCAGCGTACTGCAGGTCTGGAATGTGTTCATTACTGAGATAGTCGGAGATTCCGGCAGCAAGAAGATACAGCGTAGGCTTCAACGCGGACGAAACTTTAGGCTGCGATGGATCGGATGGATTGCCGCGAATGATACGCATGATTGAGGGTTCACTTACGGCAAACTGATTTTCCGCCAGCAGAGTTAGAACACAGTCTCGATCGGGAACTTCCAGCATGAAGCTGCTTTCGGACTCATCATTTTCGGGCAAAGCAATCGCCATGTTCACGGGCCGCCCGTCCAATAGCGCTTTCAAGCGGACGAGCGGACTTCCCCCCTGGCGAATGCGGTATCTAACTTCCACGCGCTTCTCGATTGTTTGCAGTGTGCCCGACACTTCCCCAGTGAGAATTTCCAAAACAGGCGGCCTAGTTTGGAGAATTACGTTCTCCATCCGCTGGTAGTTTTCCCGCTCCCGCCCACTAATGGTGTTCGCGAAAGCAACAGCTTTACCAATATCTTTCTCCCTTAAAATGTGCTGAATGACATCAGGACGATAGAACTGATCACGAAATTTGCTTAAGGGGAAAAAGTCAGCACATTCGTCATCCGCGTTGATATGCCAACCAGCAAGCTTCTCCCCACCCGGAGAACAGTCATAATAATAGCGATTCTCTGGGGGGGCGGTGTTGAGTTCAGCCGTGGCAGTCAGGGTTAAGACTGAATCGCCCCTCTTGACGGTTATGGGAAATCTTTCCTCGATCTCTCGACTTTGGAGGAATTCGGTCAACTTCTCACGACTATATGGAGTATCGTCGCCGACGCTAACTATCGTGTCCCCAGACTGGACCCCGGCTTTATCCGCAAGTCCGTTGGCATCCACGACTTGCACTTCAAAACCCTGACCATCTCGATTCTTGCCTCTGACGCGTAGCCCGCTCATTTTTGGAGGCGGCGTTTCATAGGACGCCCACATTACCCACGCTTTAGACTCATCCGCCGGGAGGAACAGGGTGAGCAATTCGGCCCCGTCACTGGTGCGATACCAACGAACAGTAGTGTCCTCTAACTGGACGACAGCGATACTACCATTCTGGGTGATGGAAATGCGCCATATGGGACTCGGGGATTCGATTTTCCATCTGCAACTCCCGTCTCTCTCGAAACGCCAAAGACGTTGAGCGGTCCCTATGAGACAAAAATTTCCATTCGGTGGAATTCCGCTCGTCAAATGCGTCATCTGCAGATGGCTCAAATTCAGTTCTGCAGCAGGGATGGCTAAATCACTACCCTCAAATTTTATTTCATCTTTATCCCATCGGATCATTTTATCCATCCTTCGATAATCCTCATTTATGTGAGAAAACAATTTCTCACGTATTTCCCTATCCTTCGCGAAATCATCATCCGTAGTTAGTACGGTGACTAAATGTTCACGACGCAAAACACTGAAAGAGGACATACTACATCTATCCTCAACAGTGTAACGGTAATCGTTTTCCCTACGAATTTCCGTGCCGTCTTCAGAAATTTGGAGCGCTTGCGTTGGAAAGTGGGATCGGCAATCATTTTTGATCAAGCTAGTCCACCTTTCATTGACAGGGTCTCGTGAGACCACCCCTAAACATCCTTTATGAGTCGAAAAAATAAATCCACCGTCTTCGATTGGCTTGACGTGCAGGATAGAATGCTCACGTCCGGCCTGGTCTATTGGAATAGGTAGGGGCTGGCTTTTTGCAGAACCGCCCCGCTTCCAAACATAACCCATTGGCAGACCAATCTTGTGATCGTCTTCCCTCCAACCAAACGCACTTGCTATCTCCATGCTATGGAGCGACCAAGCGACCGCGAGGTGAAAGTGCGCCTCCTCCCTGCCGGCCAGTTCACTCGTCACTTCCAACGTGCCTGCATGCAACACGGACAGCTTTGTCTTGTATTTCCCTTCACCTGCGTCGATCAGGTGCGTCACGGCCAATCCATCGCCGTCGGGAGAAAGAGCTAAGTTCTCTAGGCCGGGGATTAGTTTGGCGACCACTGGCTCAAGGTTGATTACCTTTCCTTTCACGAACTTAAAGGCTGGGGCATTGTAGCGTCGCAGGATGTCGTCCCTTCCTGCGACGAATAAATTGTTGCTGTGCCATGCTAAGGACTCTTGATGGGGCACAGAGAATCCTGTGTGCTTCCCCACCAGCACACCGTCCTGATCGAAGATGTGCAGACCGTCATCGCCACTGAAAGTGATTGCCACATACTTACCGTCTGGAGAGAAAGCGATATCACTCGCAAATTGCTGCAATTCAACTAACGAAAACAAAACGCTTCCAGTTGTAGTGTCGAAAAATTGGATCGTGCTCCGATCCAATCTACCATCGCTAAGCATGCAACTGATCAATGCTTTAGTGCCATCTGGGGAGAGGGCGCCAGAAATCACTCCATCGTGCCTAGTCCCTGACAAAGCGGGCCGTAAAACTTTAAGCAACTTTAGAGATGGCACAGACCAGAGTCTGGCCGTGCCGTCGAGACTTGTTGTGAGGGCAACCTTCCCTTTAGCGTCCACTGACAAGTCAGTGATAACCCCTTGATGATTTTCGATCTCCGTACGAAGGATTGGCGTCTTCGGTATGACTTGGGCGGCCACTAGGGCGACCGAGCAATGGATCAAAAATGCTGACAGAATCGCCTTCATGACAAATTCCGATAGGTTTATTGATGCGTCGTCAAGAGCAACCGCGCCACGCCCACTCTCGCCTCCTGCGTTCTGGCGCGGATTGTGTCTACAATCTCTATTTCGGCACCCTTGCCACGCCGATTTGATCGCACTAGGCCACCTTTGCTCTTTTTCGCCTCTAGCATTAAGTCTTCGGTGCCCTTGAAAGGGGTGTTGCTAGCTACCGCGGCCACCATCTCGTTACCGAATGGTGGTTTGCATCTAATGAAAAGGGATGGGCCACCATTGACAGGGCGGCCGTCACCAAAGGTGATAGGCACGCCAGCTTTTGTCTTACCGTCGAAAGCCCTGTTGGGAATCAGGATAATTACATTTCCATGAGCATCCTGATACAGCAGGCGAATGAAAGCGTCTTCACTCGTCTGAACCGTAAAAAGCATGATTTCGTCCTCTTTATAAGTAGATTTATTTGATCTCACCTCTACCGCTAAGTGGTTTGCAGCGCGGGCAGCCTGTACTCCTGCGTGGTCCGTGGCTGTGGCGATAACCTTCGGCGCGTCATCAAAAAGTCGTGGTTTGCCTAAGCCGAGCCGAACAGCCATCTGCAAGAAGTGATCCACGAATGCTATACGAGGAATGCCGGGACCACGCAGAGCAGTGCGCGTATCGAATAGCGCTGCGTTCGCGTCCAAGGCGGCATCCAGTTTGGCTTTCTTCATGCCGAGTTCAGCGGCCGCCTGTGCGAGACTGACATCTGCCTCGAAGAAGTCGACCAAAGCCAAAACGGGTTCTTTCTTGGCCGCTGGATCCACATTCGCTGCAGCAACGGCTTTTTGGAAGGAGATGGCATCTGCTTTCACGATGGCATTGATGTCGTCCTGAGGAGGATGAAGCCGTTCGATAAGGCGTTGTTCTTCGGCGCCGAATCTTGCGCTGCCCGCGACCGCACGGAGTTCATCGAGGGGAAGTTCCTTCATGCCTTTGTCATGGCAGGCCATACAGGAAAAACCATTGACGATCTGAGCGCGGCCCGTCTTGTCGAAACGGTCTGAAACGACTTCAATCGGGCCGATGTCGATGGTGTTGTCTTTGGAATCCACCAACAGGTAGGCCTGTAGGCCGTTGGGAAGGGAGTAGATTATCTCTCCCCCGTCATGTTGAAAGGCGTGCGCGCCGCGGAAGAGATGAGCGTCGCTTGGTCCCAAAGGGAAATCCGCCAGACGTCCGCGGCCATTATTGTGTTTGAAGTCATAGCTCTTCCAATAAAAGCCGGCATAGGTGCCCAAGTCGTGCCGCTCCACTAGCCTGTTTTGTTTGCTCACACCGCTTTGGGTAAAGCCGGAGCGTAGCGCTTTCCCGGCAGAGAGATTTGCGGGAATGTCCACACCCAGGCGCTTCTCCAAATCCCTGGCATTCTCCGGGTGGTTCAAGAGCGTGTCATAGAGCGGCGGGCGGGATGCCGTCGCAACAAACCAATCGGCGCGCACCACTGGCACGGCACACTTCGTGGGACCTGACAAAGCAGCGAGGCTGGATGAATCCAACGCATAGGGGTAAGTGGCCGTGACCTTGTCCCACATGGCGGCGGTCCAGCCGATGTCGCGTAGGCGGATGCGATGCAGCACCTGCTCCGGCCCCGTTTTCTCAAACTCAGCGATTTTCGGATTGGTTGACAGGCTGTTGAGCAGCTTCCGAATGCCACAACGGGCCAGCCATGCATCCACATCGTCAATCTCTTCGACGTTGTTGTGTTGTGGATGAATGGAGAGGTAGCGGATGTCGGCACGGTCTTCCTCAGGCTGGCTCAGCAAATTTTGCAGGGCGCCGGCGAGGATCTGAGCCTCCGTCACGACGGTTCGATCTGCGGGAAGAGGATTGGGTTTGGGCGCAGGTGTTTGCGGTTTGGGCGTTTCCGCGACCGTGGGTTGCTGCGCTGGAGCTACGATTGGGGGCGTGGGTGGAGGAGCAACATCCGCTGGAGGCGCCGAAGGCGAGGTTGGTGGAGGCGGGGACAATACGACGTTGGTCACTGCTGAAGGTGCTGGCGCGCCAGCGCGGATCCAGGCGAGCACGAGTTGCGTCTCGTCCGGTGAGAGTGGTTTGGCCTTTTTGCCTTCGGCGCGTTCCGCACGGCTGGTTTTTGGCATGCTGCCATTAACCAGCAGGGTGTAGAGCTTCGAGTCTTCGGGTTTCTCCTTGTTGATGTACTCCGGGTCGTTGAGTGCGCCGAGATTGTTCACCAAGTGGGGGCTTTCCTCCTGGGGAGCATCGGTCTTGTGACAGGCTCCACATCTCTCGGCAAAGAGCTTTTGGACAGAGTCCGACAGCAACGCGTCGTCAGGTGCCTGAGCGTTTCCCGCAACCCACGGGACCAGCGCGGTAAACATGACTGCGGAAGCTACGGTGAAGCGTAAGGTTTTCATGATCAAAGAGGGCACAGGAAGGCTAAACAGAGGCGCGTGTCCACACAAGCATAAAGCAAACCGGGACTTATGAGAGCAGCGCGCCCCGGTAAAGGAATGGCATCGAGCTCAGCCGCGATAGCTGCGGGTGAATTGGCGGCAGGTGCCATCGCTGTAGTAGGAAGCATACGTGATGACCGTGACCATGTAACTGTAGCGGCGGCCGCAGTGATCTTTGGCCCAGCGGCACTCCGTGCGGCGGCAGACTTCCTTGGTCTTAAGCACGTAGGGAGCGCAGTACGCTACCTTCACAGTGGTTCTGCGATAACAGCCCCAGTCGGATGCGTGAGAGAGAGTTGCCGAGCCGAGGTTGGCAAGGGCGAGGGCGAGGATGATGAGCGTGGTTTTCTTGTTCATGGCGATGGGACGATGTTTTGGATTAGGAACCAGCGGCTAATTGGTTGCGCTGACACCTTGCCGATCGCCGGGGGTGGATAGTTGATTGTAGAAAGTGAAAAGAATTTTTCCAAACGGATGGCACCTCGTGTTCATGGCATCTAACGAAGAGTGGCGATCTTCAGATGGGCGAGCACGCCCGAAGGCACTTTGTCGTGGCCTCCAGGGCGTTGGCCATCTATGACCCAAATGGTAAGTCAGTGATCATTTGTCGGTCAATCACCCCCGGTAGCGATGAAACGAGCCGCCTCCGTAAAGGCGCGGAATTTCCAGATCAATGAGGTCGCAATTCCGTTTTCCGCTTCTCGCGCGCTTTCCTGTTGATGCTTCTGATGATTACGCTAATTACTGATCGAATGAACAAGTGCGAGGCGGAAGCCAGACGAATTGTCGGCGTAGTCGCTCTCCAAATTGCCCCGGCTAGCCGCGCGGCAGCTAGCGGCTTCACTGCGCCAACATCCCCCGCGAGCCATGCGGTAATTGCCCGTCGATCCGCCCGAGGGGTCGGTTCCGCCGGAAAGTAGATCAGAATACCGGTCACTACACCACTCGTCCACATTCCCATGCATATCATGTAAGCCCCACGCATTTGCCTTATAGCCGCCTACCTCCACGATTTTTTTGCGGTCATAATTAAAATTTGCCAGCCGACTGCTCAGCGTGTCCCCAAAGGCAAAAGCGCTTTGCGTTCCTGCACGGCAGGCATACTCCCACTGCGCCTCCGTAGGCAGGGCGAACCGCCAGCCTGGGGGGAGCGCTGCCTTCTCATTCAGTTGCTCCAGATAGGCCTGAACATCCTCCCAGCTTACGGTTTCTACAGGCAGATCCTTGTTCCCTGTGACCTCGCTCGGATTTATCCCGCTTATAGCTTCCCATTGTCCCTGCGTGCATTCCGTTTGCGCCATCCAGAACCCCTCGGTCAGGCGAACCGTCACTTGAGCTTCGGTAACAGAATTGCGTCCCTCCTCGCTTGCTTGGCTACCCATGACAAAACTGCCTGCAGGGCAGTAACACAGAGTGATTCGCTCGCCGCCTGGTAGACTGATCAGCCTGGTGGCACCGGCCTTGAGTTCAACATCCGGACCAAAGGAGGAAACTACCGTGGGTTTCTCTGCAATCGCGGGCGGGGATGTTGTGGAAGGAATACGTGGCAGCGAGACCGGCACAAACGTAAACCGCCCGCTTAGCGTTCCGCTCATAAATGGACTCTGCCGGAACGTCTTGCCTTCTTCCGCGCTGAGTTTTTCTGTCTCGGCTGTGACATCCGCCATCATATCCATGAAGCTAAGGCCGGGGGTAGCCATATTCTTCAGCAGGGCATGGGTGAAGAGGCTGCGTTTATTCGCGCTGTCTTCAATCGCGATCTGATTCGGCTGGGTTGCGAAAAAGAACATCAGCCCACTGGCGCCGCGCATGGCGGAGAGACCGCCAGCGGCGTCTTTGCTGCGGGAGGGCAGAGCATTATCCCGGCAGGCATCGAGAAAGATGAGGTTGAGACGGTTGCCCGCCTCCTTCATACGGTTGGCGACGCGCTGGGCATTGAAGGCTTCCTGCGGCAGGTCCTCACGGCTGCTGATGGTCGTGCCGGTAGGGATTAGGAAGTTGGGATCCGGCTCGTCCGCCTTCAAACTGCCATGGCCAGAAAAGTAGAAGAGGCCTACGCCCTGGCGCTTCGCCAAGGTCTCACCAAAGGTATCCGTGACAGCTAGCATCTCCCGCCGTGTGGCATTGAGCTTGAGCGTCACGTCAAAACCGAGAGCCTTGAGCTTCTCCGCCATGGCTTGTGCGTCGGTTTCTGGCGCTTCCAGGGTATTGAAGTAGCGGTCCGCGTAGTTGCCAACGCCGATGACGAGGGCGGTGCGGGCTTCCGTGGGCTCTTGAGCCGCCGCAAGAGATGGCGCAATGAAACACAAGAACTGGGTGACGAGTGTCAAACGTTGCGTTGTCATGAATTGATTCCTGAAGTTGATCACTTACGGGCCGGATGGAACTAGGGCGAGCCGGACCCCTACGCGATGGCTACGATACCCAGGTTCGTTGAAGTTTCGGAAGGCAGCGCGACAGCTGTCGGCGCTGCTACTCCACGAGCCTCCGCGAAACGCGCGGTATATGCTCCTAGTCGCCCCTGCAGTCCGCGAGCCGATATACCGGTCACTGCACCACTCAGCCACATTTCCGTGCATGTCATATAAGCCCCATGCATTCGGTGCGTAAGAGCCGGTTTCCACCGTCATCTCCACGTATGGCTCGTCGATTCCATCACTGTTCGGTTGATTGCGGTCAAAATTCGCCTGCAGGCTGCTTAGAGTTTTGCCAAAGGAAAATGGAGTTTGTGTGCCGGCGCGGCATGCATACTCCCACTGTGCTTCCGAAGGTAACGCAAATTTCCAGGCTGTAGTCAGTGTAGGCGTCTGAATCAATTTTGTCAGCAGTTCCTGCGTCTCATCCCAACTTACCATCTTCATTGGCAGTTTCTTGCTTCCCTGCAAATTACTTGTTTTTGTTTCTATGATAGCTTCCCACTGTCCCTGTGAGCATTCTGTTTGCGCCATCCAGAATCCCTTAGTGAAACGCACGGTCACTTGATCCTCATCTAATCCGCGGTCTTCTTCACCGGGGGGACTGCCCATGTCGAAGCTGCCCGCGGGGCAATAGCTGAAGGTGATTTTTTCGCCTCTTGTAAGAGCAATTTCCCAAGTGTCTCCAGCCTTTGGTTCGGAACCCGGCGCAGAGCGCCAGCCGCCTGTGTTGTTGGAGCCCACGGAAGAAGTGACGGCAGCGGGGGCCACGTTCAGAATTGGGTCACTTATGGCGCCAGGAGCGAAGACGAAGGAGGCATCCAGGCTGTCATTCGTCCAGGGCACTTGGGCCTGCCCGCTGCGTTCGCGCACGGTTGCTTTCACTCTGCGAAAAAGCGGGGTGATGTCCTCAGCGGCGCTAGCTTGCAAATGCGTGAGCAGCGCCGCGGTGAAAGGGCTATTGCGTTGGCCATTACCATCGTCAGCCAGGGTGCCGGGACTGGTGGCGAAGGCCAGAAAGAAGCCGGGGCCATAACCGCTGATCTCACCAAGGCCGCCCTTAGTGCGCATGCTTTTCCCCAGCTTGCCGAGGGCCTCGTCCACCTGATCGGCAAAGGGGTTCTCCCGGCAGCAGTCAAGTATAATGACCTTTGTCTTAGCCTGAGCTTCCTCCAAGGCGACCATGACCGTTTCTCGCAACTGAATGCCACGATTCTTCAAAACAGAATAACTGCTAAGCTTAGGCGAATCCGACGGCATGAGGAAATTGTCATCACCCACTTGAATGCCGTGACCGGAAAAATAGAACACCGCCGCATCCGCTCCACTAGCCTGAGCGGCGAAGTTTTCCGTGGCGGTAACGATGGTATCCCGACCGGCGTCCGTGACCGCCGCCCCAGTGACCAACGTGTATCCGAGGCTCTTTAGCATGGCGGCGACATCTATAGCATCGGCTACCGGACTGGTGAGTTGCTTGCCCTCCGAGAGGTTCGCGTAGCGGTTGCACCCAATGACAAGTGCTATCCGTTGGGCGCTAGAGGCAACTGAGGGTAATGTGGTCTCACTTGAACCGCTATCAGGCGTAGATTCGGAGGCCAAACCTTTCTGATGGCGCTGCTGCTTTTCGTTTGAATCGCAGGATGCAAGCGTAATGGCTAGCGCAAATAGCAATAGAAGCGAGCGGTACATACGGGGGCAGCTTTCATTATCAAAACTGAGTTAGCTGCAAGCTAACAAACTAGGATACTTTCGTCGGCTGGCAAGATGCAATCCTGCCGGAGCCTTCCAACGGTGTTTACTATTTTGTTAGGCGGCACTCAGAAACGTCTAGAGCCATGTATTAGCTTTTAGGATTGAGAGCATTGAGCATGCGGATGATGAAGGGTAGTCAATAGACGCATTCCAGTGTGGGCGCAAAACTATTGTAGTTCCAGGCCAGGCGACGGAAGCGAGTGCCCACGCGAAGGATCGTTCGCAACGCATCTCCGATGGTGGCAGCACAAAAGCTGCGCTGGCTACAGATAGTTTCACCACTTACAGATTGACGCAGTGCTCGGCCGCAGGCTGTGGGAAGATCCCCGGGTGCAACTGGCATATATCGACCAACGCTACGCCGGTATGCCGCGATGAGCCATACTATTGGCGCATGGGGGTCTTCGTGCGATTGCTTGAAATGGTTTCTTCAGGTAGAAGCGGTCTAAATTCCGGGGCCTTCGCCCGTGCCACATATTGTTACTTGGTGGATGGAACTAGGGCGAGGCGAAAGCCTACGGAATTGAAGCGATAGCCAGGCTCATAGGAGTACCGAATGGCCGCGCGGCAAGAGCCGGCGTTGTAGTGCCACGCGCCGCCGCGAATCACGCGGAAGCGGCTCGTCGTTGGGCCTAGAGGATCCGCACCCCCTGGAAGATTGCCGTCATACCCGTCACTGCACCACTCCCAGACATTCCCATGCATGTCGTAAAGGCCCCAAGAATTTGGTGCATAACTACCTGCTTCGCTCGTTTTCTCCAAGTAGGGGCCTTTAACACCGGTGCCATAGGGGTAATTTCCATTGCAGTTCGCCTGCTTTCCATCGAGCACATTTCCGAAGTTGAAGACAGTCTCCGAACCCGCGCGGCACGCATACTCCCACTGTGCTTCCGTCGGCAACGCAAACTTCCAGCCGGATGGCAACGTTGTCTTTTGATTGAGCGTCGTCAAAAATGCTTGGGCATCCTCCCAACTCACCCTCTCGACGGGCAGGCCTTTGCCTTTGAAATTACTCGGGTTCGTCCCCATGATGGCCTCCCATTGCCCCTGCGTACATTCTGTCCTGGCCATCCAGAAGTCTTCAGTCAAGCGCACCATCACCTGACTTTCATTCGAATCACGGTTTGCCTCACTGACCGGGCTGCCCATAACAAAACTGCTGGCGTGGCAGTAGCACAAAGTGATCTGCTCGCCTCCGGGGAGGTTGATCTGCTGGATGTATGCGCCATCCACAATAGCGGGACCAAGCGCCGTGTCCTTTGCAGTCACAGGCTGCGGCGGTGGTAACTGCGGAGGGGTCAGGGGTGCCGCGGGTGACATCGCTACGTGAGCGGCGCGGGTAGCGGATGAAAACACAAACTCCCTATCCAAGCTATCGTTGGTCCAAGGCACCTGATCCTGCCCGCTACGCTCACGAACGGTGGCTTTCACCTTGCGGAAAAGCGGTGTGATGTCCTCATCGGCGCTCGTCTGCAAGTGCGTAAGCAACGCGGCTGTGAAGGGGCTGTTCCGCTCGCCATTGCCGTAATCCGCAATGGTGCCGGGGCTCGTAGCGAAGGCGAGAAAGAACCCCGGGCCGTAACCGCTAATCTCACCCAGGCCGCCTTTGCTGCGTAAGCTTTTGCCGAGCTTCCCGAGGGCTTCGTCCACCTGATCGGAAAACGGGTTTTCCCGACAGCAATCCAAGATGATGACCTTCGTCTTGGCCTGCGCTTCCTCGAGGGCTACCATTACCGTATCTCGCAATTGGACGCCGCGGTTCTTTAACACCGAGTAACTGGTGAGCTTAGGCGTATCCGAGGGCATCAGAAAATTGTCATCGCCCACCTGGATACCGTGACCCGAAAAATAGAAGACAGCCGCATCGGCTCCGCTGGCTTGTGCCGCGAAATTTTCCGTTGCCGTAACTATCCCGTCTCGGCTGGCATCCGTTACTGCCGCGCCGGTGATCAGAGTGTACCCCAGTGCTTTCAGCGTAGCTGCAACGTCCGTAGCATCGGCGACCGGGCTGGTGAGTTGTTTGCCTTCCGCAAGATTTGCATAACGATTGCAGCCGATGACGAGGGCCACGCGGTTCCCCGCGCGCGTTCCCATGCAGGCACACAGAGATAACAAGAAGACGAGCAAAATTTGCTTCATGGCCAATCAGGTTCACCCGCAGAGAAACAAAATAGAACATTCCCACCAGCTAGCAAGATGCAATCCTGCTAGGGCCGCAAAGGATCCTTACCGCTTTGTTAGGCGGCTTCAAGGAAGGCATGGGAGGCCTCAATAGGGAAAGGCACAATGTCCCGAGCGCCCATGAGGCGAGAGGGCTTTGCTGGCGTAGCAGCAGGCGTCCGCGCCAGGGCAGCACACAGTTGGTAGCGGCCCTTGCCAAAGACAATCGCGCTGCCGGGCGTGTCGGAAACATGGGTGGGCGACTCCCTAAGCCACGACATTGCAGCAGCCCGCGCTCCCTGCAAGGTCATGGTAGTTGTGGTAATGATGCTTGCGGCCTGCAACAGGGCGCCGCCAAGATCCTGCCATACCGGGTGACCGTCAGCCACGGGACCGAGCGGAGGCTGGAACCAGCGCTGCCGGCTGACAATAGGCAGTACACTCTCCAGGCTGCCACCCACCATGTAGAGGCAGGCAGCGAAATTTTGATGCTCATCTGCATGCGCAGGCAGAAGCATATTTTCGCCAAGCAGCCAGATAGCCCCGGATCGACTTGGGTTGAGCGGCGACATCAGAACCTGCAGATCCGCAGGGAGGTGCGGTAAGCTTTTTGATCTATCTGGCCCTTTGGGGGGCGGGAAAAGGATAAGAGGGCGTTGGGGTGATGTGATAGCATTCATGGTGATGAGATTGGGAGGCGGTTTATGGAACTGAGTCCGAGGCTGAAGCCGCGCGGACAAACTCCCCATCGCCAGGCAGAAAAGGTTGATTGAGAAAACTTTCCTTTTTTATACCGGAGCACATATCACAGGTTTCACGACATCAATGTGTGCATTACAAAGCGGCGCTGCGGCCTAACAGGTATCAACGCCGTCTCAGGGTCTTCGTGGGGGAAAAAGTCGGGCTGCTATTGGGCGGGCTGTGTATGCTGCCCGTTGGGGGCACTCGGAAATATCTCTCGGCACGCGTGAATGGAGAAACAACTTTTGCGATCAAGCGCGCATCATTTTTGGTGGGGCATAGCATGCTTAGGAACAAATGAACCGCCGCAATCTCGTTCAGAAGATCGCTCTTTCCGCGTTAGGAGTAGAGGTCACCGCTCTGCTACCCAGCTGCACCATCACTGGAAGAAGTGAAGTCTCGTCTACAGGCAGCCTTCCTCCGACCACAAAAGATGCCCCCTTTGTGAACTCCCTCGGCATGAAGTTTGTGCCCGTGCCGGGAACAAACTTCATGATATGTACGACTGAAACGACCGTGGCGCAGTATAGGGCAGGTGGGATGGTATACCGGCAGCCAGAATCGGATGTCGCGCGCGGCCTTTGACTACACGCGTTTTAGAGAAGTTATCGTAGTCGATTTTCGGAGGGTAAACTTATCCACGGGTTTCGCGTCGATCGAGTCGGTCGTCGTGAGGTGATCCGGGCCGAAGGCATCGGGCTCGCTAAAACTAAGGGTGCTTAACAAGTCTGCGCCTTCAATCTCTGCTCTCAGGAAATACTCAGAATTTGTCCGGCAGAGGAGGTAGCCGGCATGCCGCTGATTGTGAAGCGGTAGGAATAGCTGATCAATTGGCCAGGAACCTCATCGCTAAGCACACTTTCGTAAACATATTCAATGGGTTGGCCAGATAAATTCGTGCCCGAGTGGCGCAGGCTAAACTTCCAAGCTTTAACGCTCTTACCTAGAGCAGCCACGGACTTCATGCCCGCAGGCCTGATTTCGACGGCCTTTTTGCCTTTAAAAATCCAATTGCCCTCGAAATTGAATCGGCCGCTGACGTTAGCCGAGTTGATGCCGTTATCTTCAGTCATCATAGGATACCCCCCAAAGAATTGCATATTGAAGCCCTCCACTCCATTCTCGAAAGGGGGGGCGTCACTGGCGTTGATGGGTTGACCATTCAACGAGTAGAGGCCCCGGGGGGCTCGCTTTTCCGGCACAGCGGTGGGTCGATCGTAAATGACGGTCACCATCAAATTGCCTGAGCGGGAATTGTCTAGCATGACGAAGCCGGTATTGTGGGCAAGGGTCAGAGTGCCGTTGTAAACCACTTTCACGTGGCTCTTGCTCGTAGCCGCCAAGTAGTTCTCGATGCTCAGCCCCAGCGGCGTGAGTCTGGTCGACTTCCCCGGAAACGTTTTTAAGTTTTTTTCATCAACAGCTACCCGATAGGGTACTGATTGATCGCTGATAGCGCATCCGACCAGACCGGAGGCCGCGAAGGAAATGGATGTGGCGAAGAAATGGCGGCGTGAAAACATAAACTTGATAGAGTGGCTGAGAGACTGATTGTGTTTTTGACCACACTACTGATTGTGTTCAGTTGGCAAGAGCATAGCGCTACCGAGAAAATTAGTAATGAGGACGGCGCTATGATGAGGTGAAGTGCAAGTAGTCTGATGGTCAATTTGAGTATCCGGCAGTATGAGATCGATTAGTTACCGCGGGGATTTGTGCGATTAATTCTCGAAAAGGATGTCCTGTGCGCTACGAGTTTTCGTAGAGTTACTGCGCGGCTTAGACTGAATTTCATGCTTTCTCAGCTTTGAAGCCCCGGCGTTTTGTGTAGCTCGGGATTCATTGCCACGCGCAGGAGATATTTGTTCGGGCGCTGGGTGCCCTTCCACAATAGCCGTCAGTCCCATGCTGGATAGAGTGGCCGCATCCAATTTGCCCGTGACACTCAGGCCCTGCTGCTTCTGCCATTCTACGATCGCTGTCTGCGTGCCAGGACCTACCCTGCCATCTATATGTCCTCGGTAAAAGTTTGCTTGCCTCAATCGCTCTTGTGCCCGCGTTAGAATACGCCCGCGCGAGTAACTGTTGTACGCATCGTAGGGGGTCCCGTCAAACACTTCTGTAAGGTGAAAGTGGCCGGTGGCGGGGAGGATGGGGTCGGGGGCTTGAGCCGGCGCAGGCTTAGGAGGCGAGATGTTGTCCGCCGGTGTTATAACGGATGGCGGCAAAGGCTGGATCGCCGTCGATAAAGCGTCAGCATCAAAAACAAATGCAGCATCCAGACTGTCATGCGTCCATGGTACCTGAGCCTGCCCGCTGCTCTCGCGGACAGTGGCCTTCACCTTCCGAAAGAGCGGTGTGATGTCGTCCGCGGCGCTGGTTTTCAAATGCATTAGCAAAGCCGCAGTGAAAGGACTATTGCGCGCGCCATTGCCATCGTCCGCGATCGTGCCTGGGCTCGTGGCAAAGGCGAGAAAAAAGCCGGGACCGTAGCCGCTGATCTCACCCAGGCCGCCTTTCGTCCGCAGGCTCTTGCCGATCTTACCCAAGGCTTCGTCCACTTGATCGGCAAAGGGATTTTCCCGGCAGCAATCTAAGATGATCACTTTGGTCTTGGCCTGCGCTTCCTCCAAGGCGACCATCACCGTATCCCGCAACTGCACCCCGCGATTCTTCAACAGGGAATAACTGGTGAGCTTGGGCGTGTCGGACGGCATGAGGAAGTTGTCATCGCCCACCTGGATGCCGTGACCGGAAAAATAGAAGACCGCAGCGTCGGCTCCACTGGCCTGAGCGGTGAAGTTTTCCGTGGCCGTAACAATCGAGTCCCGGCTGGCATCGGTGACGGCCTCACCCGTGATCAAGGTATACCCAAGGGCCTTCAGTGTGGCAGCGACGTCCGTAGCATCGGCAACTGGGCTGGTGAGTTGTTTGCCCTCTGAGAGATTCGTGTATCGATTGCAGCCGATGACGAGGGCCACGCGGTCGCCGGCGCGGGCTCCCATGCAAGCGCACAAGGACAACAGGAAGATGAGCAAGATTTGCTTCATGGCCAGACGGGGTTCATCCGCAGAGTGACAAAATAGAATACTTCCGCGGGCTGGCAAGATGCAATCTGGCCCGCGGTGCAGGTCACCCTTACCGCTTTGTTAGGCGGCGCTCAGAAACACCTCGGACGCATCAACAGGGAACGGCACGATGTCCCCACCGCTCATGAGGCGAGAAGATTTCGCTGGAGTAGCAGCAGCCTTCCGCGTCAGGGCGGCGCACAGTTGGTGGTGGTCTTTGCCGAAGACAATCGCGCTGCCGGGGGTGTCGGAAACATGGGTGGACGACTCCCTGATCCACGACATTGCAGCAGCTCGCGCCCCCTGCAAGGTCATCGTGGATGAGGTAATGATGCGTGCGGCCTGCATCAGTGCGCCACCAAGATCCTGCCATACCGGGTGACCGTCGGTCACGGGACCGAGCGGAGGCTGGAACCAGCGCCGCCGGCTGACAATGGGAAGCACACTCTCCATGATGCCACCCACCATGTAGAGGCAGGCAGCGTAATTTTGATGCTCATCGGCATGCGCAGGCAGAAGCACATTTTCGCCAAGCAGCCAGATGGCCCCGGATCGACTCGGGTTGAGCGGTGACATCAGAACCTGCAGGTCCCGAGGGAGGTGCGGTAAACCCTTTGATCTATCGGACCCTTCGGGTGATGGGAAAAGGATAAGGGGGCGTTTGGACGATGTGATAGCTTTCATGATGATGAGATTGGGAGGCGGTTTATAGAACTGTGTCCGAGGCTAAAGCCGCGCGGACAAACTCCCCATCGCCAGGCAGAAAAGGTTGATTGAAAAACCTTCTTTTTTAATGCGCCGGCACAAATCACAGGTATCGCGACATCAATGTGAGCATTACAGACCGGCGCTGCGGCCTAACAAGGTATCAACGCCGTCTCCGGGTCTTTGAGTGTGGAAAGAGGCAGGAAGCTTTTGAGCCCGCTCTGTGTGCCACCGTTCTGAGGACGCTCGGAAATACCTACGCGTGAATGGAAAACACAATTCTTGCAATCAAGCTGGCATCATCATCGATGCCCATGGCATGATTAGAAACATTATGAATCGCCGCCGTCTCCTTCAGAAGATCTCGCGCACCGTGTTGGGCGTGGGAGTCGCCGTCCTGCTACCGGGTTGCTCTACTAGTGGGAGCGGCGAAGTCTCGTCTACAGGTAGCCTTCCCCCGGCCACGAAAGAAGCACCCTTTGTGAACTCTCTCGGTATGAAATTCGTGCCAGTGCCGGGGACGAACATCCTAATGTGTACTACGGAAACCACGGTGGCACAGTATCGAGCGGCCAGCTTGGGCTACCAAGCTCCCAACTTTAGCCAATCCGGGAATCATCCGGCTGTAAATATGGAGGTTTTTGATCCCATGTCTTCCCCAGCGTTAGCCTCGGCTCGGAATAAATGGTCGGATCCTTCTGCCGCTAACGCCCCACGAAACGACCCCCTAAAATGGTGTCAGTGGATAAGCGCAAAAGAAGGGCGGCAATATCGTCTTCCTACCATGGCCGAATGGAGCGCAGCAGTTGGGGGCAACGAATACCCTTGGGGCAATCAGTGGCCCGCTCCAGGTCGCCTTGGGAATTACATGGGACAGGAAATGCGCAGTTCTGCGGAAGCTGTCAGGCTCTTCCAAAGCGTGGGTGTTTCGCAGCGTGAGTTTGCACTTATCAAAGGTTTCAGCGATACACACGTATTCACCGCTCCCGTGGCGAGCTACCCACCGAATTCGTGCGGTATCTACGACTTGGGCGGAAATGTTTGGGAGATTTGTGAGGACAATGCAAACAGCTTTCTGGGTCGTTGGAAGGTACGAGGAGGCTCTTGGGCGGTATACAATCCTGGTATCGCCAAGTCTTCATTTGCTTCAGCAGTTTCTCCAGGTCAGAGCGGATTTTCGTATGACGTCGGCTTCCGTTGTGTCATCGCAAAGTGATGTCCAATCCGAGTTTGATTGGCTGCTGGGAAGCCTCGCAGGGCGAGTCAAAAAGTACGCTATCAGTAACGGTGCATTCGCAAAAGTCTTGGCTTTCCCAATCCCCGGTAAGGCCCCTCGGGCTACGGTTGACCGTTGCGGTGTTAATTCTGAGCCGACCGCGGAAGTCGTTCGCACGTCTATAGAAGGCTGCAGCGAAGCTGTCCACGCCACTCCGAGGAGGGCAGTCACCTAGTTTTCCAAGACACATCGAAATCCGTAATTCATGTCCGCTCGTCCATCGGGAAGAGAAACTCTCAAGGTGAAATCTCCTTGATGGCTGTTTAGCCAGGAGCCTCCATGGGCGCCAGCTACACCGGTCTGCTCGTCTTGGCACCACTCCCAAGCGTTGCCTGCCAGATCATATATACCGAGATGATCTGGAGGGTAGCTAGCCACAGGGGCTGTGAAGACATGGCGATCTTGGTATCCTCGCATTACGACCCAGGTGCCCGGCTTCTGGCCGAAGCTGCGCATTAGGTTCACAACGTCGTCTGACTGCTTCCATTCTTGTCCAGAGAAGTTCCCTGCGCCGCTCGGGGGCGGCCAGGTTTCACCCCAACTATATGTTCCGTTTCCTGCTGCGCTCAGCCACTCTGACTCAGTAGGCAATCGATATTTCCGCCCCTCCTTCTTGGCTAGCCAAAGACACCATGCGTTCGCTTCACCAGAGGAGATGTTGACAGCGGGATCATTCGATGTCTGCGCGAACGGCGGCGTCCGATAAGGGATGCCAGCAGCTCGGAATTGTGCCACTGTGGTCTCGGTTATACACATTAAAATCTTGGTGCCCGGCACGGGCACAAACTTCATGTCCAGAGAGTTGACGAAAGGTACTTCTTTTGTCCACGACGTTCGACTCACATTGTCTGAAGAACCTCCTCCTGGGCCAGCACACCTTGGCAAAAACGCGATAGCTCCGATCCCCAGGAGGAGTGTGACCACGCGTCTCATCGGATTTCTTTGATTCATTTGCTAAACATTATGTGATTTGAGAGGCTATGTGGAGGGGAATAGATCGCGCTGTGGGGTTCGAGTCCGGAAAACGTTTGCGATTCCATCGTATAGCAAAGTAATGGCTCACTTTGGGTAGCCTCATACAAAGGAGACGGTGAACTGCTGTCCGGTTTACTAATCAGGAGTTAATCGCGGCTGAAGAAAGTTCTTGATAACAAATCTTGCAATCAAACTGGAAAGATTTTCGATAGCCGTATCATGATTAGAGATGCCATGAACCGCCGCCACCTTATCCAACGAATGTCCCGCGCCATCCTAGGCGTTGGAGCCACCGCACTGTTACCGAACTGCGCTACCACCGGAGACGGCTCAATACAATCCACCGGCAATCTTCCACCCGCAACGAAGGACGCTCCCTTCGTGAATTCCCTCGGCATGAAGTTCGTCCCCGTGCCGGGCACCAACATCCTCATGTGCACCACAGAGACGACCGTGGCACAGTATCAGGCAGCAGGGATGGGTTACCGAGCACCACGATATCCGCAAGGCAGCGACCACCCAGCAGTGAACATCTCTTGGAACGACGCCAAAGCCTGGTGCGCCTGGCTGAGCAAGCGGGAAGGTCGGCGATATCGCCTTCCTATGGATGCGGAATGGAGCGCAGCGGTGGGTGGGAGCAAGTATCCCTGGGGAAATCAATGGCCCCCGCCAAATAATTTTGGCAACTATGCCGGGCAAGAGCTGAGGAGTACGACAGAGGAAGAACGGAAGCTATTTTTTCGGGGTTTTGAGTTGATTGGAGGCTTTAAGGATAGACACAAGTTCACTGCGCCAGTGGGAAGTTATCCAGCGAATGGATACGGTCTTCATGATCTAGGAGGAAACGCTTGGGAATGCTGTGAAGACAAGCTGAAGCCCGAGCAACCGTGGCGCGTGGTGCGGGGCGGTATGTGGCTCGAATCTGAGCGTGAAATCCTCTCGTCTTCCGAACGCGACGGCATCATGCCCGGCGATGCTGGTATCGGCTCCGGTTTTCGTTGTGTAATCGCGTGAGGTACGTCCGTGAGATAGACCAGCTCGGCACCCGAAGATGGGCGGTAGAAGTGCGGCTCCTGCTGCATATCAACCCGCATTATTGCCAAGGAACCGAAAAAGATCTTATGATCAGAAAAGCCTTCATATCAGCTGAGACGGCATGATCAAATAATACCATGAACCGCCGCCAATTTTTCAACCGCACCTTACGCGCCATGTTAGGCGTTGGAACCTTCGCCCTGTTGCCAAACTGCGCCAGCACCACTGGAACCGGTGGGCGCCGGCTCCCTGAAAGCTTCCCACAGCCACCATAGATTCCCCCTTCGTAAATTCTCTCGGTATGAAATTCGTTCCTGTACCGGGGACGAGGATCCTCATGTGCACGACAGAGACGACCGTGGCGCAATATCAGGCGGCTGGCATGGGATACCTCGCTCCACCATTTCCTCAGCGTGGCGACCATCCTGCAGTAGATGTATCTAAGAACGACGCGAACGAGTGGTGCACCCGGCTTAGCAGGCGGGACGGGTATAACTACCGCTTACCCAAGCTAGCAGAGTGGTTAGCAGCAGTTGGGAGAGGCACCTATCCATGGGGGCAAAGCTGGCCGCCGCCGAACCATGTGGGAAACTACAGTGGGCAGGAGATGAGAGCTGCAACTGAGGCGGAGAGAAAGCTGTTGTATGAAGGATACGAGCTAATCAAAGGGTTTCGTGATGGACACAAGTTTACATCCCCAGTGGGAAGCTATCCCCCGAACCACCTGGGAATTCATGATTTGGGAGGAAATGTGTGGGAGTGGGGCAGCGACGAGCACGATAAGCTGCAGGGCAACCTCTTGCTCCGAGGCGGTGCCTGGACTGAGTATGGTCCCAAGGATCTGGCCTCCTCCCGCGTTGCCGATACTGGCATCCCAAAACACAGCTACGGGTTCCGTTGTGTCATAGGCTAGAAGAGTAGGTGTCATGGCTTTTGGAAACTCCAGAACACAGAACCGAGCGTGGGCTCTTTACGTGAGTTCTCTTGCAAAAGTCATGAAAACATTATTGCATAACACTCTCATGAGCTTTCGAAATTTCCTTCCTTTGTGCTGCGCACCCCTGGTTGCGGTTTTTCTTCTCCTAGCCACCCAATGCGCCAGCACGACAAGTAGAAGCGCTGGTGCCAGAACCCTTCCTCCCGCAACTAAAGACGCTCCTTTCGAGAACTCGCTAGGCATGAAGTTCGTGCCGGTGCCGGGAACGAAGATCCTCATGTGTACCACCGAGACAACCGTTGCTCAGTACCAAGCGGCAGGCATGGGCTACCAAGCACCCGGGTTTCCGCAGGGCAGCAACCATCCGGCAGTGAATGTCTCATGGAACGACGCTAATGCCTGGTGCGCATGGCTTTCCAAAGTGGAGGGCAGAAACTACCGTCTGCCGACGGAAACTGAGTGGAGCGCTGCTGTGGGTAGCAGTACTTATCCTTGGGGGAACCAGTGGCCGCCGCCTGACAACGCAGGAAACTATCCCGGTCAAGAAATGCGGCAAGCCACAGAGGAGGAGCGGGAAGCGATGAAGAAAGGAGGATTGTCGAAGTTTGGTTTGATTGGCGGGTTCCGTGACCAGCACAAGTTCACCGCTCCAGTCGCCAGCTACGCACGCAACTCCAATGGTCTCTATGACATGGGCGGCAATGTTTGGGAGTGCTGCCAGGAATGGCATCCTGAGCACCGTGGCTTATCCCGCGTGATGCGCGGAGCCAGTTGGGATAGTGTCAATTTTCGCGAAGAGTTCAAGTCTCAAGGTCGTAACAGCAACGATCCGAGCTTTCGCAGCTACGTTCAAGGTTTTCGAGTCGTTATGGAATAGAATAAGGATAGGAACTGAAATACCAGTCACCGTAATGAAGCCAGCTTCTTGAAGGTTGTGTAGTGCACTGCTTGGCCCTTGTCCTATTTTTCTGTTTGCGCAATGTTCCGGCCTCGGCAGAGACTACAATAAACTGGGCGCCCTTCGTGGACTCCCTCGGCATGAAGTGCGTGCCGGTGCCGAGAACGACTTCGCAGCTAGAGCGCCGTAATAGTAGCCTTTCTGGCGCGAGCGTTAGTTTGAGTTGTGTGAAATTTGTCAGGAGAAGTCGCTTTCCACTCTTCGGATCTCGGGCCCTAGCTACACGGAAATAACTAAATTGTCGCCATCGATCTGGAAAAGCTTGTTAAACGTCTCCTGTGCCAAAGAGGCATTGCATGTTGCGAGCGTGTCCAGTTCATCCATTAGATGGGGGGCTTTGCTCTTAGGGTGCATCGGCCTCCTGACATGCTTCCACCTTGTCCTTCACCGCGGGTCCCCACCGACGAACTACAATGACGTTGAATCAAAGTATCTGCTATCAAAGTTAGCCCTCCAGAACGAGGCGAAAACCCTGGTCAAAAAGGAAGCCGCCAGCGCTTTGGTCATTGCGAAGGAATTCTGAGTATGGTCGAGGGGAATCGTTGAGACCTGGATAGAGCACCTGAGAGCCAAAACCCCATCCCCCACCTTTGCATCCATGGTAAGATTCGTTGCGATATTCCGATACATTCCCTGCGAGGTCGAAAATGCCGAGTTGGTTTGCAGAAAAACTCGCGACTGGAGCCGTGAAAACGAACGAATCTCGGTAGCCGGAAATTATTCCAATCCCTCGCGCCTCAAACCCGTGTTCCGGGCTTGTTAAAAAGGCCTTGGATGCCGCGCTCGAATGATGCTCTTTTCCCATCAAGTTCCCCGCTCCGGGCGGGGGTGGCCATTGATCTCCCCATGGGTATGTGGAGGTTCCTGCTGCGGCGCGCCACTCGGCCTCGGTAGGTAAGCGGTACTTACGATGCTCTGTTTTGCTTAACCACGCGCACCATGCTTTCAATTCCTGCCAACGCATATTGACTGCTGGGTGATCACCGCGTTGGGGATAACCTGGCGCTCGATATGCCATGCCTGCCGCCTGCCATTGCGCCACCGTTGTCTCGGTGGTGCACATGAGGATGTTGGTCCCGGGCACGGGTACAAACTTCATGCCAAGAGAGTTTACGAAGGGCGATTCTTTCGAGGCAGGAGGAAGAACGCCTTTACTTGTTACGCCTCTTGCAGCTACAGCACAATGTGTGAGAAATGCGGGTATCGCCGCAGCTAGGAGCGATGAGCATAGGACGGTAAAGATGACGCTGCGCTTCATACGTTTTATGGCTCCCTGTTGAGATGTGAGTGGCGAGGGCGCTTCAGTTCCGGGGCCTTCCCGTGTTGGCTATATATCCATGGACAGCGAGAGCTAAAGAAGTCCCAAAGATCGAGGAGGTTGGTGGCAGACAATGGAGGGGTTTCATTGTGTTTTGAAGATACCATTATCACGTATCCCGGAAGAAGCTGTCGCTGCCGCTCTTCGGCGTGCGTTTGGGAGTGGTGCGCTTGGGAGTAGAATTCGCGCTCGGAGTCGAACGTCTTACCGTTGGCGCTGGCAGCGGAGGGCTGCTTTCCGTGATGCTCGTGATGCCAAGGCTGATTTGAGTCGCAGCATCTAGTTTGCCGGTTACGGGGAGACCCTGTTGCCGCTGCCATTCAATGATGGCCGATTGCGTTCCGGCGCCGATGCTCCCGTCTGCCTGGCCCTGGTAGAGGCCCGCTTCCCGCAATCTTGATTGAGCGCGCGTCAAGATCCTCCCGCGTGAGTAGCTGTTGTAGGCATCGTAAGGGGTCCCATCGAAGACTTCCGTGAGCTCATAGTGGCCATTGTGAATTTCTGTAAGAGGACTAGATGTTGAGACATCAAACACAAAAGGTAAGCGTTTGTCTGCCATAGCCTTACTTTCACTAGCAAGGTATTCATCTGCCAGCATTTGAAAGCCGCCTTGAGCACGAAATTTTTTCAAGAAGTCGTTTGTCTTCAGTCGGAGGTCATCATTACCCTTTCGGATGCCAATTGCCCAGAATTGTTCCAGTAAGGGCTTCAACTCCACACGAGTGGTATCAGGATGACGTTCGTGATATTTGATGATCGAAAGTTGATCGTGGAAACAAGCGTCCGCGTTACCATTCACGACTTCCATTATACAAGCGGTGTCACTGTCCAGCACCGTTAGGCGAGTATTCGGCATCTGCTGACGGACGTAGACTTCGGCAGGCGTTCCCGCCCTTACCGCTACCCGGCGGCTGGGTGCTTTCAGGTCTTCTGCGGTGTGCGCATTCGATTGTTTGGAAAACAGAATCCCCAAACCGATCCTCACGTAGGGATCACTAAAATCGATCGATTTGCGACGATCTTCGTTTGCAGTCATGGAAGATATTATTAGGTCCACACTCCCAGTCTTCAGGGCTGAGACGAGCACATCGAAGCTAATGTTCCGGAACTCAATCTGCTTTCCTAATTCTTTAGCTAGCGCCCTTGCGAGGTCGGTACTTACTCCGCTGAGATTCCCGCGCTGGTCCAACATCTCGAACGGCGGGTAACTGGCATCTACGCCCACAATCAGCGTCTTCTCTCTACTAGCGGAGCCAGTTACGGGCGATAGCGAGATTTGCGGCGCCGGCGCCGGTGTGGATGGCCGCAAAGGCTGCGAGGCCGTCGTCGGGATACCAGCAGCCAAGGCAAAGCGCTGCGTCAGACTGTGATTTGTCCAAGAGACCTGCTCCGTGCCTAACAAGGCCTTCACGTCCCTGAAGAAGAAGTCGATATCATCACCAGCGCTCTTGGGCAGGGTTTTCAGGAATGCTGCGGTGAATGGGCTGTTGCGCTCTCCATTGCCATCATTAGCGGTGAATCCAGGACTGGTGGCGAAGGCTAGGTAGAAGCCGGGACCATACCCGCTGATCTCTCCCACGCTTTTGGTCTTCACACTCTTGCTCACTTGCGCCAGAGCGCTTTCCAGTTGCGCGGCAAAAGGGTTGTCCCGGCAACAGTCCAGGATGACCACCTTCGTTTTGGCTGAGGCCTCCTCCAGGGCGACCAACACACTGTCACGTAGCAATACTGAGCGGTTCCGTAGGACGCTCATACCGGTGAGCCGGGGCACATCTCCCGGCAGGAGGTAATTGTCCTCGCCCACCTGCACCCCATGGCCAGAGTAGTAAAACACCGCCGCATCCGCATCCTTCGCCATCACGGCGAACTGTTCCGTCGCGGTGATCATGGCATCCTTGTTGGCATTGGTCAGAGCGGCATCGCCTACGATGTCATATCCCAGACTCTTGAGTGCTTCTGCCACATCGGTCGCATCCGCCACTGGGCTGATCAGTTGCCGGGAGTCAGGCAGATTGGCGTAGTGATTGTTCCCGATCACCAGAGCGACACGCCCCGCAGCATAACCGACGGAACAAGGGCTTGAAGCCAAAGCCAGTGACAAGCAGCAGATCCGGAAGTTCATGATAAGGCAGGGCAATAAGTCTAGACGCAGAGCAAGAAAGATGTCAATCAGGCGAATAACGGCTAGAGCCGAACACTAGTTTCTAGAGTTTCCGGAAAATCTGCACACGTCGGTTTTTCGTGCGCTGTTCCTCGGAAAGGTTGGCCACCAGGGGTTGTTCGTCGCCAAACCCGAGAGCCTGAACTCTATTCCGGTCCACGCCGAGGCGGACGAGTTCCGAGGTGACGCTCAGCGCCCGCTGTTGGGAGAGCACTTTGTTGTGCGGGGTTGTCCCAAGGTCGCAGGTATGACCTTCAATCAGGAATTTCTCGTCCCCAGCCTGTTTCATCGCCACGGCGATCTCAGCGAGTTGTTGCCGGGTAGTCTGGGTCATCTCCAGTTCCGAGCTATCCAGGGCGAACTGGATATTGCGGAAACTCATCCCTGTATCGGAGTCCACCTTCACCTCCACAATTTCCAACTCCGCCCCCTTCATCCCCTTGGTACGGCGGATTTCCTCCTTCGGCTCGACTAGGGACTTGGTGCGCTTCCAGATCTTGGCGAGAGTGCTCGCTTTCTGGACTGGCCCATCTTCCGCATTGAGGTAGGTGGTAGACAAAAGGAAGGCAGGTACCAGAATGAATAAGAGAGTCCTCATGGCGCGACGTTATTTGGATGGTATGACATAAAAACTGGTTCTCTACCTGAATCGCCGGGAAAAATTTTGGCCTGTGCTTTCCCATCGTTGGTGCCGGAAGAAAGATTGGAAGAAAACCGGAAAATCGTCGATTATCTGTCGTTTTCTCGCGATAGCTAAGACCTACACTTGCCTGCCTGATCGTATGCCCCGTCCTTGGTTGTGTTTTTTGATAGTACTTCTTCTGGCGCCTTCTGGGATGGTGGCGTCAGATCGTGTAGCGCTTGTCATAGGGGTTAATAAATACCCGAACCTGCCTCCTACCGCGCAACTTTCCTCCCCGCGCAATGACGCCGCGGATGTGGCGGACATGCTCACCAGGCAAGGGTTCAAGGTCCTGAAACCCGTTCTAGATGGCTCCCGTGAGGCCATCATGAGCGCGAAAAATGAGTTTCTAGAGGAAGCCTCTGGGGCGGAGATCGCTCTCTTCTACTTCTCCGGCCACGGAGTTCAGGTGGGGGATGACCAATTCCTCATGCCCTCCGACTCTCCCCGATTGCGCAGCTACACCGCCCTGACCGACAGCGCCATCTTCCTCCGTCAATCCATCATGGTGGGTCTAGAGGAAGCTGGGGCAAGTACAAAGATCATCATCCTGGACTGCTGCCGGGACAATCCTTTCGAAGTCCAGATCACGCAGGCTCTCGCCCGCGTCGGGAAAAGCCTCCAAACCAAAAGCGTTGGTCCCATCAGCGGCTACGGCGCGGGGTTTTTCCTCGCCTTTGCCACCAGTCCCGGCCAAGTTGCCGATGACGGCAATGGGGAGCGCAACAGTCCCTTCACCTCAGCCCTCCTCACCCACTTGAAGGACAAGGCCGGACTCTCCATTCGCGATCTGCTGGATGAGGTGAAGTCCACCGTCCGTAAAAACAGCGGCGACGCTCAGGTGCCCTGGGTGAATGACAGTCTTGATGCCTCTCACAAGAAGGTTCTCGCCCGCGTGCGGCCTGCCGCCCTCCCTGGCGCAGGGCTCTCCCCGCACGGAACGCCAGCACCCCTCCCCGCCGTCGCAGACAGTACCCAGCCGACGTCTCTGCCTGCTCTAATAGCTCCCACCCCCGGCGCCACCTTCCCAATGGCCACGCATGATTCCCATCACACTCCGCTTACACCTGTCGCAACTGCAAATACCGGCCCAGACATCCCTCCCAGTGGCTTCTTCGATCTCTCTAGCCTCTTCGAAGGTGGACCTTTTGCACGGTTCAACAGCTACTCCCGGACGGAGATCCTCCGCCGCGCCCAGCAGGCGCTCAAAGCGCAGGGCCTCTACAGCAGCACCCTCGACGGGAAACCTGGCTCCGGCACTCAGCGAGCTATCACCGCCCTCCAGCAACAGAGCGGTAATTCCGTCACCGGTCGCCTCGATCAGGCCACCCTCACCACCCTTGGCCTCATGGGCATCGCCGAAATGTCCCCACCGCCTGCCCCAGCTGCTGCAAAGCGCTCCGCGCCAACTCAAACGCAAACAAAACCTAGAACCTCCCGCCCTTCCTCTTCACCTTCCTCTCGAACTCTCTCTCCCGAGGAGCAAGTGCGCAAAGCCGTCGGCCTATGATCGAACTTACCAAGCCGGATCGGTTCAAGTCATCTCACAGAAGAACCATACCCGAATGAATCAACCAATGCCAAAATCCGACTGCATCTTCGCTTATCTTTATCTCCTAAGCGTCACACTAGTCTTGTCCTCCTGCTCCTCCGCCGTGTCAGGCGGCGCTAGGAGCAACAGCGCTAGCGTGAAGACGTCCTCCGCTGAGTTCCAAGCCCTCGCACGGTCCGTCTGCCAAACGATCAACACTTCTCAAGGTATTCAAGAGACCGTGACTGCGGTAAATGATGCCACGACAAAGATGAGCGTGAAATCGACCAAACAGTACTCAGTGACCGGTGCTGAGTTTCGAGGAAACGCTTTGCGCTTTACACTTCACATAGTCGAGACAGCTGTCCAATCCTCGGGCGCCAAAATAAAAACAATTGAATACAAAACTTACGATATACCTCTGCGCGAGATTAAATCTATAACTGCAGGCCCTTCCTCAAGAAGCCAGAAACTGCTGGTTGCGGATGATAACACATCAGCTGTCATTAACACGAAATTAAGCTATCAAGTGGCTATTTGGCAGTTTCCTAGCGCATCTTCAGGTTATTGGGCAAAAAAATGGGACATGTATTCTGATATTGCTGGAGAAATGACATTACTCCCCATCAAGGGTCCAACCAGAGCCGACGCGGCATGGCTTATGAACTTTTCAGACGAGCAAACTGCCCAAGGAGTAGCGGAGGACCTGCGCAGACTTGTGGAGATGGCGACGGGGAAGAAGCCAGATCAATATTGGGAAGCGCACTGAATGTGAAAACGTTGGTTGGGACCGCGAATTAAATGAGATCTATGCCTAAGATGAAACACAGCCATCAAAACAGCGCGGCGCTATTACCCACCTTGGCGAACATTTGCCTCATTGGGGCAGTATTTGCCCAGGCATCCTGCACCTCCACCACGATGGGTGGAGGAGGTGGCGGCAGAAACGCCAAGACGTCCTCCGCTGAGTTCCAAGCCCTCGCGCAGTCCCTATGTCATACTATCAACATTTCACGGGGAACTCACGAGAGAGTGCAGGCGGTGAAAGATGGCGCCTCGGGTTTCACTTGCAAAACGACAGCTCACTATTCAGTAACCGGTGCCCAGGTTGCACGAGAAGCCCTGAGTTTTACACGCCACGAGGTCGAGACTAAGAGCTTTTCTGTGGGATTCGAAACCAAAACGACTGTTGACTCTACTTACGAAATACCTCTTCACGAGATAGGGGAAATAGAGGTAGAGAAACAAACTTCTTCTAACGAAAAAGTGTCGGTCATCGATGACAAGTCGGGCGCGAATCTGAGTACAAAGATAAATTACCAGGTGTACATTTACCAGAGCGGTGCTCCGTCTCAGTGGGAGGAAAGGCAGGTCATCCGCGCGTATTCCCAGCGTGGGGTAACCGAAAAAGTCATGCCACCAAGTACAAATTATTCGGCTTACCTGAACAACTTCTCCGACATGGCAACTGCCCAAACAGTCGGGGAAAACCTGCGCCGCCTCGTCGAAATGGCAAAAGGCGAAAAGTTAACTGGTGCCCGATGAGGTCTTGACGTCTCAAGCACAGTCCCGATCTCGTGCTAATCTCACCAACCAGCGACAACGAATGAACATCGCGGCGCTAGTTTAACCTCGGAAGAGATTGGCGGATACGGTCTTCTAACGAAATGATCTCCGGAAGTTTCCGAAGATTCTCCGGCAAGCCCGCGAGAACCATCAGAGCATCACTTCCGCGACCCGCATCCAGCAACTGCCGCGCCAATGCAGCTGCCCTCTGAACATCGGATAGAGTTGGTGGCGCTCCAACAGCGGCGGGTGCAGTTTCAAAGGCAACGGTCACGCCGGCGTGTCGGCCCTTACCGGCTAGGCACACAAGAGCCAAGTAGGGCGTGCCAGGCGTAAGCGAAGCTGCCTTTCCCACGTTGGCCGGGCCAGGGTTCAGTGTTGAGAATGCAAGTGGCGACCGCACCTTGTTGGCGGTGAAGAGCGCGGCGGCGGTCATCTGGTCGGCTCCTTCAGGCAGGATCCAGACGTCATATTCTTGCTCCTCCGCGTTGTCCCAGACGATGGTTGGCTGTGTCATGCCAGTGACACCTCGGGGCGCTAAGGCCGGGCTGGCTGTGGCCAATGCCGGAATCGAATCCGGGGGATGGCTTAGCCACCAGGCCAGGAGGCCGGCCACAAAAACGATCGTCGCGGCCATGGCTACGAAACGCACGACGGAGGTTTGCCGATGCCTGTCGGCCGGCCGCGGAATGGCGGTGGCAGGCTTGTTTGCGACGCCTCTGGCACTGAATTCCAGAATAATCCCCGGTATCACGGGATCTTCGACCGTCCTGCCCGCTTTGGCCAAGGCCTGTGTTCTAGTCTCTTCAAGCCGCTGCAATATAGGGAGGGGCACCGCCATGGCGGGCCCGGCGGCAGCAGTATCCGCAACACTTTCGGCCATTTGTTTCATAGCAGCCGCGTCTTGCGCGAGAGCGGGGTCGCTGGCGACATGACGTCTGAGTTCGACCTTTTGCTCAGGCGAAGCTTCGCCCAGCGCATCCAGCGCCATCAAGGCTTTCAGGTCGAGTGAGGGATCCATCCAGGCGAAAATGCTAGGGAAGTTGTCGGGAAAGTCGCTCCCGGAGCAGACGAAGCCCGTCTGCGAAGTGTGTGAGCACGGTGCCGTGGGCCATGCCATGACGCTCGGCGACCTCTCGGGTGGTCAGCCCTTGAAAGAATCGGTCAAAGAATAGCTTGGGCTTGGGAGGATCGAGTGCCGCAATCTCGGCCTTGAGTTCTGACTGCGTAAACAACACATTTTCGCCGGGAGCGCTGATTTCCGGGATTTCCTCAACCGCATCTTCAGGAGTGCGGCTCTTTTTGCGGAGGAAATCCACCACACGGCGGCGTACGAAGGTCTGAGTCATGCTTACCAAATCGCTGAACTCGTGCATTTGATTGAAGATTTCCGATTTTCCTTCGATGAGACCTTCCACGACCTGGGAGATAGCGGTGGCCACGACATCCTGACGCTGTGCCTCCCACTGACCTCCGGACAGCAAACGGCTCGCCAGGCGGATGCCGGCCGACCAGAGAAGGGGATAGGCGGCATTCCACGCATCGCGGCTCGACTCGGGTTCTGAAGATCGTAATTCCGTCAGAGATACGTCGGTTCCTGGGGTCAGCCCGATCACGCCGCTGTAGGTGACATCGGACGATGGCGACTGGGTACCGAATGCCATACTGGGCAACGGTAATACAGAGATTTTTCCCGAGGGAAACCAAAATCTGCAAACGCCGCTGCTGACATGTTAGCGGCACTACAGAAGGTCAAGTTTTTCAACAAACGAGGCGTGGACTACCGCCTACAAGGATGCCGACCTTGCTGATGACATTGCGCACGATCTCATCATGAGGGCCACAGACGTAGGTGTTTGTAGCAACCGTTACATCCCTGGCGTCCTGCACGAATGGCGTGAACCTCGTCATGAGGCATTCGCCACACGCAATGTCTGGAGCCTGTTCAACGCGTTTACGGAGACGCTCAAGGACGGCAACCTCGCCGAGCTGCCAAAGCGCACGCAGGCCCTTCATGGACTGCTGGACACTCATGTCGGGCTTGGGCTCAACTGAGTGTTCTCTGAAAAGTCGTCCTGAAACAGGAGGGCTTTTCTTTAGCTATCAGCCACAGGACGTTTTAGGCGCCTGGGTTTTGATCTCATAGATTAGATAAATTTTTACATTCCATCAATAAACCTACTGCGCGATTCCCTTTTTTCGAGGTGTTGAGTTCTATCCAAAGTAACCTTTCACGTAATTCTCGGTCGTTGTTTCCGCAAAAAGGCTGGAGCTATCCTTCCTCATCCTGCGTTTTCAGTTGAGTGGCAAGAATGTCGGGCGCGTCTATTGCCTAACGTCTCTCCCGTACTTCTACAAAGGTAAATACGTGCCGCTTAGGAAGGCATCTTTGATGAGGAAGTCGTCCAAGATTTCTGTTCGCTTTCCCATTGCCTGATGGACTAGCCTCGTGCTAATACCGTGCCAAATCGAAGCAGATGTCCTTTGTTTGGCTGCCACAATCCCCATCGACACCATAGCGGAAATACTTTGTCTACATTTTAGGGGGCCTTCTTTGTCTTGTATTCCGCATAGGCAAAGTCTCCTCCTCTCGCGAGACGGCGATGTCCCCAGAGCCGACTACGACATCCGCACCCACCAAGCCTCGCCAAGAGTGAACATTTAATCTTTATCGGTGCGTATTCGCTTCTCGTGAGTGAGTGCTACCCCACGTCGTGATTCAAGCCATGGAATGCAGTGGTTTGTTCCAGATACAGATTGTAATACGCATCATACAATCCAGACGCAGCCACGCAGCGATCCGCAAAATCGTTATGCACGCCTGGGCAAAGCTGGCTCGCTTGTCCACAAAGCTCCTTTACCGCGATCAAGGTGGCGGCCCGATACGCATCGTAACCCTCACTTGGGATGGAGTCCACTTCAAACAGGTTCATGGAACGGCCATCACCTAGCATGAGCGCAGTCTTTCCTGTACTCGAACGGTAGTTTATTCCGACCCCATGAATGACTTCTTGGGCCGACCATCGCGGGCTTTGTCGCAGCACGCTAAAATCCCGCGTTGCAAAGGGCGCAAGAATTATTTGATCTGGGAGCAGATCGAGATCCGAGGGGAGAATCGATTGTTCACCGGAAGTTCCAATAATTACAAATGGTTTATCGCAGAGTAGCGCGGCAGAGACGGATCGGCAGGTCTCAAAACCTCCTTCCGCGGCTACAATCAATTTCAGCACACTCGTGTCCACCACCACCACGCGTGCTCCAGCTGAGCGCAACGCGACAGCCAACCGCGAACCGAGGGTGCCGAAGCCCAGCAGTAGGACGCGCCGTCCGATGAACTTGCGGTCCGGCAGGATACTCTTTAACCGTCGCAGGCACGAATCCGCGATCTCTGCATATCCAAGCAGAGTCTTCACTTGCGATCGTGCCATATCGATTATTGGAATCTCTATGCTTCGCGCGGCAGCGATGCGCTTCATACCGCTCACCGTGAGTTCGACCGCTGCGTCCACGCGGTGCTTCCGCACATTACTAGCATACCCGCAGGCAATCAGACCCCCGTCGTCTACTAAGAGTACACGCCTACCTGCGGTGTGCGCCGAATCGAGGAAAGTGTCAATCTGTAGCCAAACTCGTTCGAGATCCTCTGAATCATAGTTGAGCGAATCAACCATTGCATTATCTAAGACGCCGCTTGCATATCCTCGCGACAAGAATGTCGCATGCACTCGATTACGATTGCGGGTCTGATCACCCTTCGCAAATGTCAGAATCCATTCAGAAGGTATGCCGCAACGCTCCAACGCCAGGACGAATCCTACCGAGTGCTCCAAGTAGTGGTCGCGAAAGATTAGTGCCCATGATTCCAACACTTTGCTGCGTGTCGAATACTTAAAGAGAAGGGGCATTGCGCGCTCAATTGCATGAATTTCAGATGCAACGTAAGGATTTGACAGCGCGTGCAGCTCCTCAATAAACACTCCAACGTCAGCCGAATCTTCGCAATCCTGCGTAAAAAGCGCCGTCGCAAGCCGAAGTGGCCGTGCAAGGTGTCCAATTCCAGAGGCTGGGTGGCGGGAGACTTGGCGCCAACTGATCTCGCCCACCCGCCGTTCACCAGCCATCACATGTGCTGAATTGATGTGTGTCGGCACGAGCAACAATCTAGCACGGCTGGCCGCCCTCTGAAGTTCAGGCAGCATTTCGTCGGGCGTACACGCGAGCGTGTATTCAGACCACGAGCGAATTGCAATGCGCTCGCTCACGTCATCGTGCAAATGTGGCTCAAGAGTAACATCCATGCGAATAGCTAAAGATATATGTTGTTACGTTTTTTTGCAAAAGTAGGGCTCAACATGAGAGAGATCTCCGTCGCCGCGATACCAATGATAGATGTATACTCCCCTCATTAAGTAGACCTTGTAGCCCGCCCGAAGACAATCGAGATGGTATTGACGGTCCACGCCAAGAAAGCCTGAGACAAACGGCACCCGTTGCCAAACGGCCTTCTGAGTCAAAATGAGTACGCCACTCATCGGTGTCTCAGGCGCCAGTTCCTGCACATCAGTGCGACTGCACTCTGCAAGTTGGCGGCCTACTTCACGGTGATGCTGCACGTCATGGTTGGTGTGCCGGGAATCAAGAATTTCAAAGTGAGCTTTCAATCGATTCTTCTTTCCCTCGAGCAATCGCGCATCATAGCCGTGAACCTGTGTCGCGTTACCGATGCGATTGGTCATTGCTGTGAAGCATCCGGCATCCGGATTTGCACAAATAATATCGTTCAATTGCCCATACCATTCCCTGGTCGTAAACATTGCATCGTGATCAAGGAAGCAAGCCCAGTCCTCTTTGGAAGGCAGCAACTCCATGTATCGGTTATAGCTCCAACCAAGATCCATCGCGTGACCTTGTGGCGCGTATGCGACGAAAGTGTAAATCATTGGCTCTCGTCAATTAAATTACAGTCCCGCGTTTGCCGGGGACCAAAATTCGCTCTGCGGTCCGGCGGCACCCAGAGATAATGATCCTTCAACGAATCGTATGCGAGAGAGAAGGCGCGCCGCCCAAGCAGCGTGCATTGTCCGTTATTCCAAGCAGAGTATTTGATCTCTGCGATTGGCCGCGGATCATCACCGCACAGGTACTTCGCCTTCTCATAACCTTCGTGCCCAGCACTCCAGTCGATGCGCATCTCTGACCGTCTGATACTCGCAATGTCGCGAAACATAAACACCACCGCAATGTCTTGGTTATTGATCAGATGAACTAATGATGATAGTGCTGGCGCTTGGATGATCGCCTGACCAGGGGCCGCCAAACACTGCGCAAACCTAAGTAGGTTGTCTTCGCGGAAAGTTTCTTCTCGTACGACATCAATTCCAAGTTCGGCTCCAATGATTTCAGCCGCAACTGTGGTGCCGCTGCGCTGGGGTCCGGTTACTATGACTTTTCGGAATTCCCCCAACCGAGGAAGTAGCTTCGAGATGGCCAATGGCTCGTTTTGAAGGACAATCATAGGGTGCCGAGGCGTTTTTTCCTACAACATAGAAAAGCGCTTAACTTTCCACGCAAAATTTCTGCCTGCTCATGCCTGATAAAGCTAAGAACTGCGGAGTCGTCGATTCGATGGCGCTTCAAGACTCCCCATAAATAGCCCGCAAGCATGGCTAGGCCGCGTACCAAGTACGGCCGTCGGCAAGCAAACTGGGCAGCCTCGAATAGATTGTATAGAATAAGTGAGCCCATATAGTGTCCGCCGAAGCCGTTCTCAAAGCTAGACCTGATGATCCCCGTCGCATCCCCCAGATAGCGGTGATGTTTTACCATAACATCGTCTTCTCGTCTTACCACCCAGCCCAGGGTCATTGCCTTAATATCGTCGATACCGTCCCACCCTTTGAATGGAACGATCCCCCCAATAGCTTGGAAGCAGGAACGCCTATAAACTTTCATTGGACCACGCACAAACGTAACAGGGAGCATTCGGTCCGCCATCCAACGCCCGTTGTTATCCTCGATCAGCAGTCCGCCTCCACAAATCCCTAGACGCGGGTCGACCGACATACTTCCAAGAAGCCGAGCGAAAGTGTCGTCGTCGAACGAAGTATCCGCATCTAGCTTCGCCAGCGCTTCGTGTGGTATGTGCATGACAGCTTCGTAACCAGCATAGAACGCCCGCACAACGCCTGGTCCACGCTGGCGGCGTCCGCGGTCAGGCAGGCAGACAAGCTTGATCCAAGGATGTTGCAAGGCGAGCGAGCTCCCAATCTCCGCAGTCGAGTCACTCGATCCGTCATCAACAATGACCCACCGTTCGGGTTGTAACCTCTGACGAACCATGCATTGCGCAAGTCGCGGAAGATGCTTTTCTTCATCTCGCGCGGGCGTAATCACGATGTAACGAAGCTGTCTACTCATACTGCGCGTGATTGTCTCCATTCGATCAGTTGGAATACCTCGTTTGTGGCTCGTTGAGAAAGGCGCTCGTGGACCATCGTTGCGCTGACGGAGGGCCAGGTTTTAACCCAAGACGACAGCCGCAACAGCGTCGCGGACTCGGCTACGAAGTCAAGTATTTGAGTGTAGAGGCGCTGTCGAGCTTCGTCGACTAAAAGAAGTTCATGCATCCCCAATATACGCAAGCCTTGGCGATGGGCTGGGTACAAGCACAAGTTACAACTACGCAAGCTTCCTAGCAGGCCCAGCGTGCCCAAATGCGAACACAATTCCACGGCGCGCGAAAACCCCTGAGGCGAGCCGGTGCACTCAATGACCTGCGGTGCATTCTCAGCGGCTTCCGGAGAAACAACTCGTACCGTCGGCATGACAGAGAAAAGCGGCGCAATCATCTCTGCCCGCGCGCTTACCAACGACAATTCCCGGCAGCCAAGTCGCAACAGTTCGAACACCGCGCCCATTGCCACCGGGCCGCTGCCAACAACATTTGTTCGAAGCGTGGGATCAATCGCGTTGTGAGCAGCGAAGCCTGCCGCCGCAATGAGTTGGAATCTAGCAAAGGCGATCTGTTCCCTAGCCGTTCCGCCTTTGAGAATTCCACCGGCGTTTTGAGTGAAGTTCGCGCCATGCGGCGCGGGTGCAAGCAATGCTTCTCCCAAGGCGGAACGTCCAACTGACATGTAGCCGAGTGGAATCCAAGCACCGCAGCCTCCGCTGCTGGACATTTGCCATAGCTCCGTGCCTGGGCTAACCACACTAAATTCACAATCTACAACATTCTCAGCGGGAATGAGGTCAGATCGATGCAGCCTGACATTGCCAGCTTGCGCAACCAAAAACGTTCCGCCATACGATTGCACGAATTCATTACCCGTGCAGTGGACAGAGCCATAATCTGAAAGCTGGCCGCTCCCCTCTAGAGCGCCCGCTTGACCCTGGCTAGCTCTCGCTCTTCTCACTGGCATTGGTGCTGAATCTCCGCTTTTCCTTTTGACGCGCTGGGCAAAATGTTCCAATACCGATCAAACCCTTTATCCGCGCAGGGTGCCGGGCAGATCATACTGGTTGCGGGCATAACGGCAATCTCAACTTCAAAAGTAGGACTGCAAAGCTGAAAACGCATATCTTCAGCATCCATCTCGGTAAGAAGTGGCTCGATGTGCAGGCCCGCTTTATTGCGGCGCATGTGCCAAAACCTTACGAGTTGCACGTGGTTGACGATCTAACACCGCTGCCAGGTGCGACTCCGTCGGAACGCCACGCTTGCCGCCTCAATGAGCTAATTTGGGCTGTGGTTGCAAGACGCTCCCTGCGCCCAACCGACCGTCTGCTCGTGCTTGATTCCGATGCTTTTCCAATTCGGGACCTCACCCCTCTCTATCGCCAGCTACACCGAGCGAAACTCTATGCGATTCAACGTGTGGAGAATGGCGATGAGCACACACACCCGAGTTTCGTGCTGACCACCTTTGCACAATGGGAACAAATATTTCCGGGTGGCAACGAACCGTTCTTCAATCTTGACGCTTGCGGCGGGAACGCCGATCGTCGGGATACCGGCGGCTATCTCTACCAAAGGCTGCGTCAACTGGACTTCCGTTGGACTGCACTGCGCCGGAGCAATGCGATAGATTTTGCACCTGTGTTATTTGGGATTTATGGCGGAGCGATTTACCATCATGGCTGCGGCTCCAGATCGCCGAAGGTTGCAGCTCATATAGTAGCGACAAACGGAAGCGATTTTGAACTTCGCCGCCTAGCGGTTGTCTACGAACGTATGTCAGCGCGGATCTTCCGTTTGCTTTCGACGGACGATATGTTCTACCGAATTTTCGAGCATACTGAGCGAAGCTGCAACCAACAACAATATCTGCACCCAGCCATCCGCAGTTGTCACTAAGTCTGGAGAAGGCGTCCCCTTGGGGATTATCACCGCAGAGCCAACCCCGGAAACACACTCAGTTCATCCTGCGGGATCTTCCGATGATCACGGAGCGCGCCATCGGCCAACTGATGGCCAAATGGCATGACCAGGATAAACGCATTGCCGCCTACAAGGACGCTGACCTTGCTGATGAGATTGCTCACGACCTCATCATCCGGGCTACGGATGTCGGCGTCTGTAGCAACCGCTACATCCCTGGCGTCCTGCATGAATGGCGGGAACCTCGTTACGAGGCATTCGCCACACGCCACGTCTGGAGCCTCTTCAATCCGTTCACCGAGACACTCAAGGATGGCAACCTGGCAGACCTGCCGAAGCGCACACAAGCCTTACACGGCTTGTTGGACGCCCATGTTGGGCTCGGGCTCAACTGAGTGGCCTCATGGAAAAGTTATCCTGAAACAGGAGGACTTTTCTTTAGCTCTGATGTCCCTGGCAGTTGCAGCAAATACATGCGAAAGAAACCACTTTGCTGTTTTCCGGTAGAGGTGTTCAAAAAGGCATGATATAACAGGCGATGGGCAAGAACTCTGACATTGAGTGGACGCATCACACCTTTAATCCTTGGTGGGGGTGCGCAAAGGTATCGCCCGCGTGCAACAACTGTTATGCGGAAGCTTGGGCGAAGCGCACTGGGCATGCCGTGTGGGGATCAGACAGTCCGAGAAGATTTTTCACCGCCGCACACTGGGCAGAGCCGTTGAAATGGAATGCCGACGCGGGACGTCGGGGGGTAGTGGAACGCGTATTTTGTGCGTCCATGGCTGACGTGTTTGAAGATCGCGAAGATCTTTCACAAGAGCGGGAGAAGCTTTGGAAACTCATTGATGAGACACCTTATCTCAATTGGCTCTTGCTCACGAAAAGGCCACAGAACATCTCAAAAATGGCACCTTGGGCTGAAGATCAAATCTGGCCTCCTAACGTATGGCTGGGGACGACCGTGGAGAGCCAGGCGTGGGCTAAAAGTAGGCTCCCACATCTCCTTAAACACAACAGTAGCGTTCGCTTCCTTTCCTGTGAGCCCTTGTTAGGTTCATTGGACCTTTTACCATGGCTTAACATACCAAATCTCAATCCGCTGTCATGGGTGATTGCTGGAGGAGAAAGCGGCGCTCAATCGCGCCCCATGAAAGAGAGTTGGCTCGTCAACCTAAGAGATTTTTGTTTATCTAACGGCATTGCATTCCATTTTAAACAATGGGGGCACTGGGTTCCAGCAGCGATGCTTCCAACGCTAACCGCAGAAGAGAAGTCGAAAGAATTCACCCTAGAACATGAACGCGTAATGTTTGTGCCTCTCGGCAAAAAATTGGCTGGACGGAAGCTTCAAGGACGAACTTATGATGGGCTGCCAAAAAATGTCCTGTTGCTCTCCGACTGATCCAATGTTGCCACGCTATGAATAACGATGAGGCTTGGTTGTTTCCTGAGGCTGAAATTGCCACGCGAGTGCTGGAGCTGAAATTTCCGCAATTGGATTCGTACGTATGGACGAAGAGTAAAGCGGGGCTCGTCGAGCGCTATCTCAGATATTTCGTTTACATCACCAACCACGGAACCTACCTCGACGCTTTTGCCGGGCCGCAAAGAGAGGGGGGAAAAGAAGTTGCCTGGGCCGCCAAGTTGGTAATTGAGAGCAATCCTAAGCGCCTACGACATTTTCATTTGTTCGAGAAGCACAAGAATAGAGTTAAGGACTTGCTTGACTTGAAAGCTGCGCAGCCTGAGCGCCCTAAACGGGAAATCGAAATACACCCCGGTGATTCTAACAAGACGATACCCAAATTTCTAGCAGAGCACCCTATCAAGGATACTGAGGCGACCTTCTGCCTATTAGACCAACGAACATTCGAATGCGATTGGGCTACTGTGGTTCACTTGGCACAGCATAAGCAGAACGGATACAAAATCGAATTATTCTATTTTCTTGCCCAAGCGTGGTTGGACCGATCGCTAGGTGGGAAAAAGAAGAACCCCGATAGCGATCTTGCGCGTTGGTGGGGTGATGACACCTGGCGCGTTTTGGCCATGTTGCCGAGTGAGAGGAGGGGTGCATTTGCTGCCGAGAGATTCAAAGCGGAATTAGGCTACAAATATGCTTACGCTTTTCCGATCCTTGAGCATGGTGGTGACGGCAAAAACATGTTCTGGATGATCCATGCGTCCGATCATCCGCTAGCCCCGGTTAAAATGTTCGATGCCTATCGTAGTGGCGGAGGCTCGATTTGTGAGGATGTGCAAACAGATTTTATTGAACCGCTACAGCTGGGCATTACCCTTGCCCCCAAGCGGCTTAAGAAGAGGCCGAAAAAAAAGCGCCGACAGTGAGAATTCATTGAGGAGATTTCGAAAGAAAAGCCCCAACTCAACGGACTGAGCAAATTGGCAATAAGCTGAGACCAAGCGCACGCTTGAGTGTAGCAGCCGGCTAAATTGCGCTTCACCTTTACAATCTCACGGAAACTGCCGCAGCCAGGCCACATCCTTTGAAACTCCCGAGCGCCCTGATCACGCTCCTCCAACAACGTCTGGACAGCGTGACGTGACCAAACCTCAGTCACATGCGGAGCAGTCGCCCTCTCATGGGCAAATCTACCTCTGGAGTATTCACACATTGACAAGCCAAACTAATCTCCTTACACCGAGGGCGGACGCTGCCGGCAATAAAGCATCGAGAGATCGTGAAAGTCGTGCGGAAATGCCATCCATCGCCCCCATGTCCAACCAGTTTTTCGATCATCCCATTCTCAATTCACCCTACGAATGCCCGCCGAGGCATTGGGAACTTGATAATGCGGGGCAGCCCACCCAGCAAATCATCGAATCACGCCGTCCAGCACGATTCATCACGCCGATACCGAAGCCGAAGAAGCAAAAAAACTCGGCCACCCAAGCCCAATTAGTCTTGGATGAGGGCAAAGGAATTTCCACCCAAAAGCAGCAATACGACGCCACCTCTATTATTAACGAGGTCCGCGGCTATGTGCAGACCTGGAGAACCCTCCCCCACCCTAATCAATGGCAGGTCACCCCTGAAACGGCACGCCTGCTGCACCATTGGCGGAATCACTCTTTCAGCAACCAACGCCCTTTCTTCTGCCAAATCGAGGCGGTGGAGACGGCGATCTGGCTCACAGAAGTGGCGCCGCTGAGCACGGCTGGGAAGCGACTATTGGGCTATCTGGACAGCGCCAATAAGGAGGCGAATCCCGAGCTAAGCCGGTTAGCACTCAAACTCGCTACTGGAGCGGGGAAAACGACCGTTATGGCCATGCTCATCGCGTGGCAGTGTATCAATGCTGTGCGCCGACCAGGCAGTAAGCAATTCACACGCGGATTCCTGATCGTTGCGCCAGGCCTGACAATCAAAGACCGGCTCCGGGTGCTGCAACCGAACGATCCCGACAGTTACTACGCTTCCCGTGAGCTCGTGCCTCACGACATGCTGGAGGATGTGAATCGAGCCAAAATCGTCATTACGAATTACCACGCCTTCAAACTTAGGGAAAGGCTGGAAATCTCCAAAGGTGGCCGGCAGCTGCTCAAGGGCCGTACGGGCGACGAAATCGATACCGTGGAGACTGAAGGTCAAATGTTGCAACGCGTCATGCCGGACCTGATGGGCATGAAGAACATCCTGGTCATCAATGACGAGGCTCACCATTGCTACCGCGAAAAACCGGGCGAGAGTGATGAGGACGGGGAAGCCCTAAAAGGCGACGAGAAGAAGGAAGCCGAGAAAAATCAGGAAGCCGCGCGGCTCTGGATTTCGGGCTTGGAAGCGGCGAGCCGCAAGCTGGGCGTCTCCCGTGTCATGGATCTTTCCGCGACTCCCTTCTTCCTCGCCGGATCAGGCTATGCTGAGGGCACCTTGTTTCCGTGGGCGATGAGTGATTTTTCCCTCATGGACGCGATTGAGTGTGGCATTGTGAAACTGCCTCGCGTGCCAGTGGCGGAGAACATCCCTGGGAACGAGATGCCGGTATTCAGGAATCTCTGGGAGAATCTGAAGAAGCAGAAAGTCTCGCTCCCCAAAGGCGGGCGCGCGAAGTCAGGCGATCTGGATCCGCTGAAGCTGCCAGTGCTGCTGCAGACGGCTCTAGAGTCACTGTATGGTCACTACGCCAAAACCTTCGACCTCTGGAAAGCTGCGGGCATCAGCGTGCCGCCGTGTTTCATCGTGGTCTGCCAGAACACGGCCATTTCGAAACTGGTGTATGACTTCATCTCCGGCTTTGTGCAGAAAGGAACGGATGGATCCGAAACTCCTGTACCTGGGCGGCTGGAACTGTTCCGAAATTTCGATGAACACGGCAATCCGGTTCCGAAGCCCAACACGCTGCTGATTGATAGCATGCAATTGGAAGGAGGGGATACACTGGAGGACAATTTCCGCGAGATGGCGGCGGATGAGATTGCGCGCTTCCGGAAGGAGATCGTCGAACGCACGGGCGATGTGCGGGCTGCGGACAAGGTTTCCGATCAGGAATTGCTCCGGGAAGTGATGAACACGGTGGGCAAACCGGGCTCCCTCGGTGCCTCCATCCGTTGTGTGGTCTCTGTGTCCATGCTGACGGAGGGCTGGGATGCCAACACGGTCACGCACGTATTGGGCATCCGCGCTTTTGGCACGCAGCTTCTTTGTGAGCAGGTCATTGGCCGCGCTTTGCGGCGCCAGTCCTACGAACTGAATGAGGAAGGACTCTTTAATGTGGAGTATGCCGATGTATTTGGCATTCCCTTCGACTTCACAGCAAAGCCAGTGGTGGCGGTGCCGCAGCCGCCTCGTGAAACGGTTCAGGTGAAAGCGCTTCGTCCCGAGCGGGATCATCTGGAGATCCGGTTTCCCCGCATCGAGGGCTATCGCATTGAGCTTCCCGAGGAGCGCTTGCAAGCCAAGTTCGACGACAATTCCACTCTAGTGCTGAGTCCTGACCTGGTGGGTCCCTCCATTACTCAGAACTCTGGCATCATCGGCGAGACCGCGGATATGAGCCTGAAGCATTTGGGAGACATGCGTCCGTCAACTCTCCTGTTTCATCTGACGCAACGGCTGATATATACGAAATGGCGAGACCCGGGTGAGGAGCCGAAGTTGCACCTTTTCGGTCAGCTCAAGCGCATCACGAAGGAATGGCTGGACACCTGTTTGGTTTGCAAGGGCAACACTTATCCTGCCCTGCTGATGTACCAGCAACTGGCGGACATGGCCTGCAACAAGATCACCGCCGGCATCACGGAGGCGTTCCTGGAAACACGCCCTATCAAGGCGCTGCCTGACCCTTACAATCCGACGGGATCGACAAAATACGTGCGCTTTAACACCTCCAAAACTCTGCGGTGGGACACCAAGGGGCCGCCGCCGAAGTGCCACATCAACTGGATCGTGCTCGACAGCGATTGGGAGGCGGAATTCTGCCGGGTGGCGGAGGTGCACCCCAAGGTTGTCGCCTATACGAAGAATCACAATCTGGGACTGGAAGTGCCCTACCGCTTCGGGTCAGACATGCGGCGCTACCTGCCGGATTTCATCGTGCTGGTGGATGATGGTCAGGGGCCAGATGATCTCCTGCACCTCATCGTGGAGATCAAGGGCTACCGGCGGGAAGATGCCAAGGAAAAGGCCTCCACCATGAAAACTTATTGGGTGCCGGGTGTGAACCAACTGGGCACTCATGGCCGTTGGGCCTTTGCCGAATTCTGCGACGTGTATGAGATCGAGAGTGATTTCGAAGCCAAGGTGGCAAGCTACTTTGACCAGATGATCGCCAACGCTGGCGCCACCCCGTCTATCCCCACCGCTGTGCCCCTTTCACACTAATCCTTTCATCATGGCAAAAAAGGCTACCGCTTCATCCGCCAAATCCGTCACCGCCAATCTTCACAACGAGGACAGACGGAAGAACATCCCCACAGCGGAATTTCAGTCCGTCATCGAGCATGAGCAGAAACAGCCGAAGACGGTGAAGTATCCGCGCAACACGGACCTTGATCCGCAACTGGTGTGGCGTGGGAAGGATGAGCAGGACTGGAGTGATTTGGTGGTGCATGCGCCGCCGCTGTACATTCAGGAGAAGGTGCATCCGAAGGCGTTGATTGACGATCTGCTGCGGCAGACCAAGGAAGCGCAGCATGATGCGGGCGAACTGACGCCGGATTTGTTTGCGGACTTCAATGGCATTCCCAAAGGCGCGGACAAGACGGAATTCTACCAGCACGATCAGAACTGGAGCAACCGTATGATCCTGGGGGATTCTTTGCACGTGATGGCCAGTCTCGCCGAGCGCGAAGGGCTGCGTGGGCGAGTGCAGTGCATCTATTTCGATCCGCCTTATGGGATTAAGTTCAATAGCAATTTCCAGTGGTCGACGACGAGCCGGGATGTGAAGGATGGCAAGACAGATCACATCACGCGTGAACCCGAGCAAGTGAAGGCCTTTCGGGATACCTGGCGAGATGGGATTCACAGTTACCTGACATATCTGCGGGACCGACTGACCGTGGCGCGGGATTTGTTGACGGACTCAGGGTCGATCTTTGTGCAAATCGGGGATGAGAATGTGCACCGGGTGCGGGCTGTGATGGACGAGGTGTTTGGGGATGAGAATTTTGTGGCGATGTGCACTGTCCGAAAGACAACAAGCGACTCAACGGAGATGCTTGGTTCAACTTGTGATTTCGTACTTTGGTTCGCAAAAAGTCGTGAATTGGCGAAGGGGCGCACGATTTGGTCGATACGTGGCGTCGAAGCAGAAGAACGCTATTCCGGTGACTATGGGGACGGACGCAAATTCCAACTTGGCGGCATCACAAGTTCGCGTCCTCCCGGCGAAGGCGATCTCAAAACCTTTAGATGGTTTGGCCGGAACTTTGAAGCAGGGAACGCTACTTTTAAAACGACAGAAATAGGTCTCACTCGTGCCGCGAAAGCGGATCGCTTAGCGCAGACGAGCGGCGGAAAAATACGCTATCGTCGATTCCACAATGACTTTGGCTATACTCCTGTAGCCAATCTTTGGACGGACATTAGTGGGGCAGTGCAGAGCCGATCCGATCCAAAAATCTATGTTGTTCAGTCGTCCACCTCAATTGTTGAACGGTGCATCCTAATGGCTACAGACCCTGGAGACCTTGTGCTCGACCCCACTTGTGGTTCCGGCACTACCGCCACGGTCGCCGAGCAGTGGGGGCGCCGCTGGATCACGATTGATACCTCGCGTGTAGCACTAGCGCTGGCTCGTGCCCGAATCATGGGCGCGCGTTATACCTTCTATTTATTAGCCGATTCCCGAGAAGGGCAAATCAAGGAAGGGGAAGTCACTCGTACTGCGCCAAGTTCGCAACCGGTGCATGGAAATATGCGCCATGGATTTGTCTATGAACGCGTATCGCACATCACTCTCAAATCTATTGCTAACAATGCAGAGATTGACGTGATCTGGGAAGACTGGCAGGCAAAGTTGGAGCCGCTGCGAGCGAAGTTGAACGCGGCGCTGAGCAAGAACTGGCAGGAGTGGGAATTACCGCGCGATACCGATACCCAATGGTCGGAAGTAGCGAAGAAGCTGCATGCCGAGTGGTGGCAGGCGCGCATCGCCCGACAGAAGGAAATTGATACCTCTATTGCGGCCAAGGCGGATTATGAATACCTTTATGATAAGCCTTACGATGACAAAAAGAAGGTGCGCGTGGCAGGGCCATTCACCGTGGAGAGTCTGAGTCCGCACCGCATGCTGGGCGTGGATGAGAACGATGAACTGATCGATCCCAGTCTCGCGGAGGCGGACAAGGAATATGCGACGAAGCAATCATTTCCCCAGATGGTATTGGAGAACCTGAAGACGGCGGGGGTGCAGCAGGCGCACAAGGAGGGCCGCATCACCTTCACCGCTCTGACGGTGTGGCCAGGGGAACTGGTGTGCGCGGAGGGACGCTATCTGGAAGGCGATGTGGAGAAGCGCGCTGCGATTTTCATTGGCCCAGAGTTCGGCACGGTGCAACGCGCCGACCTGGTCTCCGCCGCCCGTGAAGCTGGGGACGCTGGGTTCGATGTGCTCATTGCCTGTGCCTTCAACTATGAGGCACACACGACGGAGTTCAACAAGCTGGGCCGGATCCCCGTGCTGAAGGCGCGCATGAACGCGGATCTGCACATGGCCGAGGATCTGAAGAATACAGGCAAGGGTAATCTCTTCGTCATCTTCGGCGAGCCGGACATCACTCTACTGACCGAACCCGATGGCAAACTGCGCGTGAAAGTGAACGGCGTCGATGTCTTCAAACCACAGACGGGCGAAGTCATCAGCAATGGTCCGGGAGAGATAGCATGCTGGTTCGTGGACACGGATTACAACGAAGAAAGCTTCTTTGTCCGCCACGCCTATTTCCTGGGAGCCAATGATCCGTATTCCGCACTGAAGACCACTCTCAAAGCGGAAATCAATGCTGCAGCCTGGGCCACATTGAACCGCGATACCTCACGTCCGTTCGAGAAGCCAAAGAACGGACGGATCGCAGTGAAGGTCATTAATCACCTCGGGGATGAGGTGATGAAGGTGTTTCGCACGGCTTAAAAAACGATAATAATTAATTTATATGACACAAGACGAAATAGATTCTAGCAACTGGGCCGAGGACGAGGACGATTTGCAGTATGACGAATACCAAGTCCGTGAATATGAAGTCACGGCCTCTCCCAACGATTTTAATTTGCTGACGTTGGTGCATTTTGTCGAATCAGACGCAATCAAAATTCCAGGATTTCAAAGAAATTTTGTTTGGGATATCAAGCGAGCCTCCAAGTTGATTGAGTCGATCCTTATTGGGCTCCCGATCCCGCAGATTTTCCTCTATGAAGAGGGAAGGAATAGTTTCCTCGTTATTGATGGACAGCAGCGTCTCATGTCCATCTTCTATTTTTGGAAAGGTCGATTCCCACGAAAAGAAAGACGCGCCGAACTGAGGCGGTTATTCGATGAGCAGGGACATATACCGAAGGAGGTGCTTGATGATGATTCGTACTTTGTACGGTTCAAACTCCAACTACCCGAGAATCTTCCGAGTCATCCGAACAAACTAAATAAACTTTCGTATCAAACACTCGGAGATCTGCAGACAACATTTAATCTTCGGACCATACGAAACGTAATTATCAAACAGACCTCCCCCGAGGGAGACAACAGTGCGATGTTTGAGATATTTAATCGGCTGAACTCGGGTGGAGTTAACTTAAAGCCCCAAGAAATTCGGACTAGCCTCTACCATTCAGATTTCTACAAGATGATATATAGATTGAATGGGTTGCCGCTCTGGCGACGAGTCTTAGGCATCGACGTTCCGGATCTGAATATGAAAGATTGTGAGATACTGTTGAGAGGCTTTGCGATGCTTATTAGCAGCAAAGACTACCGACCGTCGATGACAAAGTTTCTCAACGACTTTTCATACAAGATGAAATCGGCGTCCAAAAGTGATCTCGACTACCTCGAACAACTATTTCGATCATTTTTGGAAGCCTGCTCGACACTCACGCCAAAAAGCTTCATTGGAGTGAAAGGAAGATTCAACATATCTATTTTCGAGTCTGTATTCACCGCTGTTTGCGAGAATCCTTACCTCCAAAGGGATGTTGTAAAGCAGCCCGTTCGTGAGGAATTAATCGCATCATTGAAGCAGGATTCCGAATTCATGGAAGCTGCGCAGAAAGCTACCGCTGGAGCAGCAAGCGTTGAAACCCGTCTTCGAATCGCTCGAAAGAAATTTGCGACATAGTTATGTCAAACATAATCGACAGTCTCTACACCGATATCTCTCGGCTGCTAAATCAGCTCTCGACTGATGGCGATCTTTCGATGCATTCGTTCGCGAACGAGAATCTTCGAAAAGTTCTGCTTTTAAGTGCTGCCAGTTTTTTTGAAACGCGAATTTGCTTGGCGCTTGAGACATTTTCTCGAGTCCACTCAAATAATCACCCGGGTATTCAAAGCTTGATCAAAAAAAAAGCGATAGATCGTCAGTACCACACACACTTCGATTGGAAGAAAAAAAACGCGGGAGCCTTCTTTGCTTTATTCGGCGAAGTTTGCCAGAAACAGCTAAAAAGTGATGTCGATAAAGACGCTGACCTGAAAATTGGATTGACTGCTTTTCTCGATCTCGGGGGAACTCGGAATGAGTTGGTTCATCAAAATTTCGCGGCATTCCCATTCGATAAAACGGCGGATGAAGTCTATTCGCTGTTCCAACAGGCTGACCTGTTCGTGAAGTTTGTCGAAACTAGAATTTCGGACCCTAGTTTCGGTGTCGAGTAACTGGAATTTTCCATCCCCGTGGACTTTCGCATTGCCGACACCTTCACTGACAGCCTGGCGCGCCTAACGGGCGACGAGCAGAAAGCCGTGAAGACCACGGCGTTCGACCTGCAGATGAATCTGGCGAGCCCTGGGATGAGTTTTCACAAACTGGATAAGGCCAAGGACAAGAATTTCTGGTCGGTAAGGGTGAATGCGGACATCCGCATGATTGTGCATAAGACGGCGGGAAGCCTGCTGCTGTGCTACGTGAACCATCACGACAAGGCCTACGACTGGGCGGAAAGGCGCAAGCTGGAGACGCACCCGAAGACGGGAGCGGCGCAGTTGGTAGAGATCCGTGAGACAGTGCAGGAAATTTACCTGCCGTTGTATGTGCAGGAAGAGCGCGGTGAGACGAAGGCGGCGCATGCGAAGAAGCCGCTCTTTGCCGGGCTAAGGGAAGATGATTTGTTGGGATTTGGTGTGCCGCCGGAATGGCTGCGGGATGTGAAGGAAGCCACAGAAGACAGCTACCTGCTGCTGGCGGATCATTTGCCCGCGGAGGCAGCCGAGGCGCTGCTGGAGATCGCCACGGGTGGCACTCCAAAGGCATCGCGAGCGATTCCGGCTGAGGTGAAAGCGGATCCTTTCCAACATCCGGATGCGCAGCGTCGCTTCCGCGTGATGACGAATGTGGAGGAACTCGAGCGGGCTCTGGAGTCGCCGTGGGACAAATGGACGGTGTTTCTGCACCCGGAGCAGCGGCAGTGGGTGGAACGCAGCTACAGCGGGCCGGCGCGAGTTTCCGGATCCGCCGGCACTGGGAAGACCATTGTCGCGCTGCATCGCGCGGTGCATCTGGCGCGAACCAATCCGCAGTCCCGTGTGCTTCTGACGACCTTTTCGACAACGCTGGCCAACGCCCTGCGGACAAGACTTAGGCGTCTGATCAGCAACGAGCCCCGATTGGCAGAGAGAGTCGACGTGCATGCGCTGGATGACCTGGCTGTGCGACTATACCGGGCGCACTTTGGTGACCCGAAGTTGGCGACGATGGAGATGGTTCGCGAAATTCTGAAGGAAGCGGCCCAACTGGTTAGCGGACACAAGTTTTCGATTTCTTTCCTGATGGCGGAATGGAGTCAGGTAGTGGACGCCTGGCAATTGCGCTCGTGGGAAGCGTATCGGGATATCACCCGCTTGGGCCGGAAGACCCGGCTTCCGGAAGAGCAACGGCGCGTGCTGTGGATAATCTACGAGAAGGCACAGACCGCCCTTACTGAAACCGGCTGCGTGACCACGACAGAAATCTTCACAAGGCTGGCGGAGTCGATTCGTGAGGGCAAACGAGCACCGTATGATTTCGCGGTGGTGGATGAGGCGCAGGATATACAGGTCTCCCAACTCCGCTTTTTTGCGGCACTAGGAGGTAGCAGACCAGACGCGCTATTTTTTGCAGGTGACCAGGGTCAACGTATCTTCCAGCAGGCTTTTTCCTGGCTGGCGCTTGGCGTGGACATTCGCGGACGGTCTCGAACGCTGCGGGTCAACTATCGCACGTCTCATCAGATCCGTTCGCAGGCTGACCGGTTGCTAGGTCCGGAAGTCTCCGACGCGGACGGGAACACTGAGGAGCGGAAAGGGACGGTGTCTGTATTCAACGGGCCGACACCGAAGGTATCCGTCCTGGGCAACGTTGAGGAGGAAAGTCAACAGGTGGCCGACTGGCTCAAAGCGCGATCAGCGGAAGGGCTCGCGCCTCATGAGATGGCTGTGTTCGTCCGCTCTGAGGCTCAACTGGATCGTGCCGTCGCTGCCGTGCAAAAGGCGGGATTGCCCTTTCGTGTGTTGAGCCAGAGCATTGAGCCTGCGTCAGGAAGCGTCTCCGTTTGCACCATGCATCTGGCTAAGGGCCTGGAGTTTCGCGCTGTGGCCGTGATGGCCTGTGATGACGAGGTGGTGCCGCTGCAAGTGAGGGTGGAAGGCGTGGGGGAAGATTCCGATTTGAAAGAGGTCTATGACACTGAGCGCCACCTTTTGTATGTAGCTTGTACTCGTGCCCGAGATCATCTGCTGGTAACCGGGGTAGAACCTGCGTCAGAATTTTTGGATGATCTACAGGTGGCGTCTCCGCATTCCGCTTAAGCGGGGAGATGAAGTTGAGAAGGACTAACGCTCGCAAGAACACGCACCAGATCGGGTCTTTATTTGTCCACGGTTGCCTTAGGCAAATCGTTCGGCTTTGGCGTTACAGGGGACAATCGCAAGCCTAGGACTCAACATCTTTGAGTAGTTGCCATAGAGGCAATCTAAGGACACCCGTGATCCTCAGCAAAGTGTCCAGAGTGGGATTCCTCATCCCCCGTTCAACGTAGCTCACCATTTGCTGCGACAATCCGGCTTCTTTTGCCAGGTAGGTCATAGAAAGGCCTTGCCGCAAACGCTCCTCTTTAAGGGCGGCAGCAACGCGAAGGCAGATGGCTTCCCGGGTCGACTCCTGCGGCACATGAGGTCAATAAGCGCAGTTCCGTTGACAAAAACCTAACTATAGTTAGTACTGACGCTAGTTCTGGATCAAACTTTATGAAAACGCCTTCGTCATTGGTGCTTACATTTGTACTCCTGGTTCTTTGCGGAGTTCAGGCGCTGGCCAAAGAGACGCTCTTCGTGGGCACCTGTAGGAATGTGACACATGGCGTGGACGGCTATCTCAAACTCTACGTTGTAGAAACGGAGCGAGGCTTAGAGGGCTACATGTCCATCAGCGGTCATCTTTTCGGCAGTGGTCCCCTGAAAGGGGCGAAGGATGGAAGACAATTTAACTTCTCAACAACGGACGCGAGCGGCGGGAGCATAACCTGGCAAGGCATCCTGGATGGCAACAAGCTTTCGGGTGAGTACGTGTGTCTGCCGGATCGCAGCTTGGGCACCGAGAAAGAAGTGGGCGAATGGGAAGTCGCCGAGGTTCATCCGGACAAGCATGCCTCTGCTGAGGCGGCACTATTCAAACAGCGGTTTCTAGTTCAATCCGAGATCCTGCTCAACAGTCCGGTGGAGCAGTCGAACGGGTCTTTAGTTTCCGGTGCCCAGTCTCTTTTTGATGCAGTCCATCCCGTGGGCGGCGGTGTGAGCGTCTGCGTCACAGGAACCGATATCGAATGGAAGGTCGGCGCGTCGCAGTCTGACGAATGTGATATTCATCGGTACGTTGTTGAGTACATTCTCTTTCGGAGAGGTGTGATTCGGCCGACCGGTTGGACGCGGCTCCGCCTCACCTATAACGCGAAGCTATCCGCAGTCACCAAACACTAGGTGCTGGAATCGACAGGGACAACAAACGAAGAATGTGGCGATATCGCTTTCGGAATAGGCATTCTTCTTGGCAAAGCTGCCGTTGAGTCGTTGCTGAACTCTGATTGACAAAACGACAATTGCTAGCTCCCTCCTCCTCCAATGAACGAACCTGAACCGAAGCGTAGCGAAGCACTGGGCTGTCTGGTCTTCTTTGCTTGTTTCATGACGGTCGCCGCGCCTACAGTCATCGCATTTGTGACGGTGAAGCAGACTGACTGGTTCACAATACTCCCATTTCGACTGAGCGCGAAATACGGTGATTTCTGGGGCATTGTCTTCTATATCAGCGGATTAATCGGTGCTCTCATACTGTTGCCAAAAGTTGTGTTCAAGATCTTGTATGCACTGACGAAGTGGGTCATCCATAGCATTTTTAACATTGATATTCCAAAAGATCCCATGGCAAAGTCGCTTGAGTGGAAGTGACTGCGGCCCTGCCTCTGCGGCCCTGCCTCTGCGGCCCTGCCTCTGCGGCCCTGCCTCTGCGGCCCTGCCTCTGCGGCCCTGCCTCTGCGGCCCTGCCTCTGCGGCCCTGCCTCTGCGGCCCTGCCTCTGCGGCCCTGCCTCTGCGGCCCTGCCTCTGCGGCCCTGCCTCTGCGGCCCTGCCTCTGCGGCAATGCGATAACTCAGAGATGGCAGGGATAGAGTTCAGTTGAATTGACAGCCTCGCAGGAACCAAAGTTATACCGGGAGAGTGCCGCAGAGGCCGCCACCAGCACGGCGATCCCCACCCAGCTCCCGGGCCATTAAAGTGGCGAAGGCAAGCCACAATGCGGATTATGTCGAACACTTCTACCCCGTAGACCCAAGGGTGAATGTCTATTGAAGGCGGGAATGCCGCTATGAAGCAACACTTCAGCAATTCATGTACATACTCACGAGACGGCGTTGTGAACAAGCGTATCAACGGTGCAGTACGGAATGTCATTTTCGAGTGTTATCTGGAACCGATCGTGAGAGCGGACGAACTCTACCTGTTTCACCCGAGTGAAAACCTTCCCGCCATGAGCGAACCAATTGAACTTCCTGAGCGGGGGGGTTCCCATGATTTCAGCTAAATCACGGATCATCGGCACCGCTATTTTCATTTCAAAACTGTCGCCCCGAAATGTAGCCTTGCTACCATCACGCCTAGTGCCCGTATGATCCATCTTACGTTGTCGGATATATGAATGGGTGGGGACTCCCAACCTTAGCAACTGAAACCTGAGACCCTCGCCGAGAGCCCTAGATGAGGTGGAAAAGGTTACCTCCGAACCACGCGAAATATTGCCATCGGTTTTCAGCAGTCCTTCTATAAGTGGCAGAACCTTGGAATGCGGAAGATGCATGAAGTCAGGATGAATGTGCTTCTGATTTTTCAGGTCATAAAGGTGGCGAGGTCCGAAGCCGAATATCGCCTCTTCATGGGTCCATTTGATCTGGGAACAGCTACCATGGATCTCGTTCTCCCAAAAATGGACTCCCATCTCTGCTAAGAGCGTCCTCAGCTTTTCTTGAAGGTGTCGCCCATTTTCCTTGTGAGAGGTCACTCCAGCCTCTTTGCGACCCTTGACGATATGCCCATTTCCTAACATTACGCCATACAGCCAGCACAATTTCTGATCTATTTCAGCGTCTGAGACCAGTGTGGGAATCAAGGTGCCCACGTAGTCACCGCGGCAAAGGCGTGCGGCTGTCACCCATTCCTCTTTGAGCAACCCTCTCTTCAAACGAGCCAGAGTCGCCTTTACACAGCGTTCCAATGGCACTCCTCTCACCGCGACGAGTTTATCGCCGCACCCTAAGCGCAGCCCGGAACTCGCGTGCTTCAAGACGATCTCTATTGTAGACGCTTCTCCATCCGGCGCCTTTACAACGCCTGTTAGAACGTGGTATGAGCCATCAACAGCTAGAATGCGGTGCTCGTATGCTTGCAGCTCATGGACGAAAAGAGGCCCTGCCGACGTATGCAAAAGCGTGGTGGGCGCTAGACCTGCACCGTCACCGCACGTTGATGTTGCGGCTGCCTGTGACCCACTGTTGAGGAGATGAATTCGATTCATCCCCCAATGAGCCAATTTCGGCCGTTCGTTAGACCGTCGTCAGCAAGTCAGTCATTATCGTTATCCGTCCGTTACAGTAGGGCAGCGGAGCGTTAAATTCCGTAAGGAAGGGCCACGGATGCGTCAAAGAAATTCTGTTCCATTCAGCCCTCTCATAGCGGGAGAGTCATGGCAGGCTTAGATTGATACTTCCAAGGGCTGCGTTGTGGATCGCAAGGAACGGAATCAGCCCTTGGCTTTCTCCATTGGTTCCCTTGATGTAGCTGCCGGTGCCACGGACGTTTGTCCATGAGCCTCCGAGGCCGCCCGCCCACTTACTAAGATAGGCGTTCTCCGAGATACCACGCTGGAAGATAGATTCAATGGAATCGTCGACTTTGTACAGATAGCAGCTGCTAAGTTGGGGACGAAGCGTGCCGCTGTTGAAGAGCGTCGGAGAACTGCTGCAGAACAGGCGCTGACGGTAGAGGTCATAGACTTCCAGGATGCTCTCAGTGTGGTGAGTCTGGTCGGTGTAGAGACCCATGGCTACGCGCATCCAGAAGAACTGTGGTGTCTCCAGGCGGCGGTGGGGCTTGACCGTCTTGTCGATGATGCAGTAGCGCTCATAGAGAGTGCTGATGCCCATGTAATCGAAGGCCAGGTCTGCCAGCGGGTCGAGCTTGGCAGCGATCGCCTTGATGTCCATTTCCAGAAGCTCCGGAGCAAGACGATCGATCTTCACACCACGTTGCAGGTAGGCTCGGAAAGCCTTACGATGCATCTCGGCCAGCTTACCGATGCCATGCTTCTCTACGTTCCAGCCGAGGACTTCCTCGTAGATGTAGGTGAGCATGATGCGGCCAGCGAACTTGTCGAAGTCCGCATCGCGTTGCATCAGGGACTTAGCGTTGAGGATGATGGTTGCTTTCACCTGCTCTGCTGTCAGCCCGGGAGTCAGGGAGCGGCGCAGTTCTGATTCGATGGTCGGGCCGTCCAGACACAGATCCAGATTCATGGAGGCGAACTGGATGCGGGCGTTGAGCGAGGACCATGTCAGCAGGCCAGGCTTGCCGTCTGCCAGCGTGATGGGCAGGTCGCGACCGACGTCTGGGGCCAGCTCGGCATCTTCCTGCTTGCGGCGGGCGGTGCGGCTTGCGCGGTAGAGGATGAAGGCGCGGGCCACGGTGAAGTGGCAACCCAGCATGAGCGCCCGTTCCACCAGATCGGAGACCTCCTCGATGTGGATGAGCTGCTTTCCGGTCTGTTGCACCATTTCCTGAACGGAGAGCGCAACGCGGCTGGCAGGGGCAGGGTCTTCATTCTGGGAGAGGAACGCCTTGCGAATGGCGTTCTCCACCTTGTTCAGATTCCAGCTGACCACCTGGTCGTTGCGGCGGATAACACGCACCCGCAGTTGGCTTTCTTCGCTGTCACTGTGCATGAGCACAGTGAGGATCTGGCCGAGAGCGCCAAAGTCATTGCGGCTGCAGGCACGGGTGGCCACGTCCACAAGATCCAGCGGCTCGTCCGAATCCCCTGGCGTAGGGGCTTCCTGTGCCACCATGCCCTTGATGAGCAGGGTGAGGGACACCACGGTCTCCTGGTGCTCCTGGACAAGCAGGTCAGCCGGCTGATGCCCGCGGACGCGCAACAGGAGGGTGAGGGCTTCACCCAGCGTTGCGGCCATGGCACGCGGGAAGAACTGGGATTGCACGGTGCCGTTGTAGCGTACCATGGCGTCGATCGGTTCCAGGTCGCCCAGCAGCATGCCCCAGTCGAAGAACCACGCGGGGTCTGCCGGTTGGGAAAGGATTGTCTTAAGCTTGTGCTCTTCTACGATAGTCAATGGGTCCATGATGATTTTGTAGTCTTTGCTTGAATGAGGGGTGGCTTAGAGTTCGTCGTCGCTGACGGCCTGCTTCAGGGAACTCTTTTTGGAGTAGTCGGTGACTTGCGTCTCGAAGAAGTTGCTCTCCTTGCGCATGTCCTGCATCTCGGCAAGCCATGGGAAGGGATTGCTGGCCCCAGGGGTCAGCGTCGGCAGGTTGCAGCCGGCGAGGCGGCGGTCGGCGATGAAGTCGATATACTTCTCGAACTCGTCGGCGTTGAGGCCCACAGCACTGACGGGCAGGCAGTCTCGGATGAATTCCTTCTCCAGGGAAACGGCCTCAGCCATGGCGCCCACCAGCTCTTGCTGGAACCAGGGCGTCCAGATCTCGGGATTCTCCTCCACCAAGGTCAGCAGCAACTCGCGGCAGAGCTCGATGTGGTTGGACTCATCGCGCAGGGTGTACTCGAACATGTTACCGATCCCGGGGAACTTCCCTTGCCGGGACAAGGAGAGGATCATGCAGAAGAGCCCGTAGAACTGGGTGCCCTCCATGCACTGGCCGAACACGAAGATGTTCTTTGCCAGCGCCTGCTTGTTCTCCAGGAGGGACATGTCAATGTCGCCACGCATGCGGCGGGAGACACGGGTGACGAACTCATTCTTCTTTTTGATCGTCTCGATCTGCTCAAACATCGCCTCACACTCATGCGGGTTAATACCCAGGGAGGAGATCATGTAGAGGAGGGAATCCGCGTGGATGTTCTCCTCATGGGCGTGCCGGCCAAGGACCAGCTTCAGTTCGGGGGCGGTAACCAGTTCACGGACCACGTGAATCATATTGTCTCCGACGATGCCCTCGGCGGCGGAGAAGTAGCCGATCCCCATGCGGATGATCCAGCGGTCGACATCGGTCAGGACTTCTGTGCTGCGCCACTGGTCGATGTCCTTCTGCATCGGGATGTCCTCCGGCTCCCAGTGGTTGGCCTTCATCTTCCGGTAGAGGTCGTAAGCCCAACGGTATTTGAGGGGCATCAGGTTGAAGGCTTCAGATTTTCGGCCGTTGATGACTGAAGTTCCCTATCCCCACGTGAGGTAATGGTTCTGCTTCGGTCGTTAGACAGGAGACATGCAGGGCAGAAGCACGGTCATAGGCGGAAGACTCAATATTGCAGTGCAATTATCCCTTTACGAGGCCCCAAGGTATTCACACACGGCGGCTGCATGTCTCGAGAAACTCCCGAACAGACTGGATATTGATTAGGCGCGTTCCCCTGACTTGGTGCCTCTTTCTAAGTGATACACTTAGAATGTCTCCGGCACCAATCAGCGACCAGAGCGTACTGCGCTTGATTCCGAAAAGTCTGGTGATCTCAGCTGGCCTTGCCCACTCTGGAGCGGGCAAGGCAGGTTGCGTCGCTGGTATCGGGTTGAATTGATCATTCATGCCCCCTTTTTCCACAACCACATTGCGCGTTGTTATCGCGTCAGCGCTTCACTCGTTCCCGTCGAAAATGCGTCCCTGGGATGCGGGCACGGGTCCGATCTGCGTCAATCTGTTCGTATGGTAGCGTCAACCTCATTTTGCTTTTTCGTCTTCTGTTTGGCAATGCCGATAGCCCTCTTGTCTTTAAAGTCCTGGCTACGTTGAGCAGCCTCCCTCATGACGATCTCTCTTTCTACCAATATGCCCCAAAACTCGCACGTTTTGAAATCTACCTCATCTACAATTGGAAGATTTGCTTTTTCAAGCAATTGACGAAGAAAATGCGGTGCGTTACCAATTCCGGGCGGAACGATTTTTGATGCCACTTTGCCGAAGTTCCAAGTTTCTCCGGGACTAGGCATCTCCGCGACCCGGGTTTTCATACGCCCATAGAGAGCCATCCGTTCTCGTTGCTCTGCGAGATACCGTGCGTCGGCGTCGCCAAAGTCTCTCTTCACCTTCTTGGCACCATGAATGACCTTTTCCGCAGCGCGCCATAATCCAAGGGCGTGGAACGCAGCGGCAGTGTAGTCCTCATCGGTGTATCCCACGTCACCATTTTCATCTCGCGTAGTGGTGGTTAAGATTTTGGCTGCCAGCATCGCCAGATCCTTTACTTCGGGATATGCCTCATCTTGCGTCTCTAGTTGGTCCAATTTCATCTCAGTTCCGCGAGGTCGCTTCTTTTTTGCACTTATTTTATTCATATGTAAGATCAGGCAACGTGTTCAGCGCTATCAGTTTTGCAGCGCTCTCAACGTGGGTATAATGGGCGGAAATCTCCGCCGACTGGTGGCCAATAATGTCCTGGACGATGGCCGGGGAGATCCCGGCGTTCTTCATCAAACTCGTGGCAGTATGACGGAGGCTATGAAACGAAAGGGCTGCGACCTCGTGCCGACCAGCTCTACCAGACTTCTTTGCTTCATGAGTGGTTCGCTGGCGGAGGCCTGCGGCGGACAGGATGTCAGCGAACTGCCTCGAGAGTGCCGCCACTTGGCCCGTTGCCTTTTTAAAATGACTTGCTGCTCGTGGGTGAACATAAGCCTCAGGCGAGTCAGCCGATTGTAGGGTCCCTATATGGCGCTTTAGCGGATCCGGTAGAGGGATGATGACAACCCGACCTGTTTTGGCTGTTTGCAGACGAATTTCCTGCTGAACGAGATCCAGGTTGCTCCAACGCAATCTTGCGAGATCAGCAAGCCGCTGACCTGTATAAACCCCAAACAGGATCATGGAACGCCACTCTTCATCAGCCAAGGCGAGCACCGCCTTTAGCTCCTCAATCGTGAAGGGACGGCGCTTAACCATTGCCACGGCGGATTTGAGCGGGCGCACGTCTTTTGAGGGATTATCAGCGATATACCCGTCCCGCCGCCCATCTTCGAACATTGATCGAAGGACTTTTACTGCCTGATTGGCCGTCGTCACTGTGAGCCGACTAGCTACATTGTCCCGATAGCGCACGAAAACATCTGTCGTCAGATTTCCCATCGCGCCATCTGCAGCCGCATCTAGCCAAGCCAAAAAGTCTCGAACGCGGGCGCTGTATGTGGCAAAACTAGCAGGTTTCACTTCGCCTTTGCGTCGTTGCAGCCATCCGTTCAAAAACGCCCGAACCGTCGACGAGGGTAAATCATGGCCATGCACGCTTTTATAGATGTCAGCAATCACCCGGTGCGCCTGTTTGGCCTTGATATGCTTCTGGGCCAATTCCTCCCACTCATCCGCCTGTTCCTGCGCGTTTTTTCGCTTTGTCTCTTTAGTGGATCGCTGCACACGTTTACCCCCTGGAAGGGTGAAGCAGGCAAACCAGAAGGGTGAACGATGTTTTCTGCGCAGCGAAGCCATTCCGGTGACAACGATAGTGGCAACATCAGCTATGTCCAATCAAATCCAATCAGGTTTAAAATTGTTGATTGTGAGGGAGTTGCGTCGTAACGTTTCCCCGGCGGGCGAATCGCGGGTTCGATTCCCGCCCTCGCCTCCAAGTTCAGACTGGAGGGATTTCGTGACAATAGAGGGCTAATATCCCTGCGAGGATGCGCTGAACGTCCTGACGCTTCATTAGGCGCGAGGCCTTGGCAGATGCGCCAGAATAACTGCGTGCCTGCGGGAAGGTATGTTTATATGCTATAGCGTGGACTGAACCTAGGGGCAGACCCGACGTCTCCAACCTGCCGACGATGACGCTTTAGGTTACTAAGAAGCCATGACCATGCAGATGCTGGCCATGGCACTCTCATTGCCATGCCACTTCACGGACGCCGAAGGTCCAAAGGGCGGGAGGCAGAACTTCGTTATAAACCGCGTCGATGTGCTGGATCGCCGTGTATGCATCGTGGGTAGGGTCCAAAATGTTGACAAGGTAGAGTGTGGATTCTACGACCTTCTGTCTAATCTGCGGGCAAAGCTGGTAGGCGGCTGAAGCATTGTCACGCGCAGCTGCAAGGAAGTTCCAATAGTTGGTAACGAGATCTGCCACTTGCTGCCGCGCAACAGGCACGTCTGCTTCGGAATAGACCCCGGCGGCGAGAAACGCATCCAAACTCGCCGCATAATCGAGGTGAATCTTCGCCTGCCAGTCAAAATATATAGCCTGGTCCAGATAATATGCAGCTTGAGCAGCTAACTGGAGAGCCGCGTCGTCAAGGGCGTCATACACATGGAGATCCTTCGCTTCCTCGATAAAATGCAGCGCAATTTGCACGTAATAATAGGAGTATTCATCGTAGCCAGAGAAGCCGGACGGGGTGGGAGGGCCTCCTGGAAGCTCGTAGGCAACTACGGAGCGTGGTACTGCGGTGGTTACCAATAGACTGGCGAGGAGCACAATGAGTTTGGATTTCATAACAGATTCCTTTCGGGTTAGTGAGTTATTTGGTCACATAAGCTCGATGACTAATATTTATTATATTAACCATACTCACCAAAATCGTAAGGATTCCGTTTAGCGGATGGGTGATTTATTTGAAAAAACGTTAATTCTTAACCAGATCGCGAAGGAGCCAAGTTAGGAACCAGTTCGCATTGTCACGGAAGCCTGGATTACGGAGGATCCAGCGATGCTCCGCGAAATCGAAATACATCGCGGGTTCATTTCCCGCCCTCACCTTCAGGTTCAGACTTAAGAAGGGAGGCTTTTTAAGTCGGCGGATGGGAATGAAAATTTTGCTCTGCTGTACTGAGAACTCTACTGTCTCCTCCTGCCGAGCTAGCTAAAGTGTTTCCATTGAGCCTCAGAGCGAATGGCGACCAAATTCGTAGGCTATGTCAAAAACACACTACGTTCCGACTATTAGGAAAGAAATCGTCAGCGCCCTCTACCATGAAGCACGGCTTCGGCACTTGCCGATGACGCGTCTTGTGGATCATCTCTTGACGGAGTCCCTCCATACTTCGCCAGGATGGCAAATTGCCCTAGCGACATCGCCAGAATCACCCGAACAGCCACGAGCAGTGGCGGCATACCGCAGTAAGGTCCTATGAGCTCCGAATGAAACGGGAGCCCCGGGCTCGCAATGGGTCCGGGACTCCATATTCCATCAAAATTTGTCCTCCCGAGGGCTCAACGCACCGGCTAGCGCGGATCACATCGAAATTTTCAGACATTTCATACATCCGGTTTGCCCACGGCAGCAGATTCCCCTGCCGCATCATCATGCGGCGGCCTCCCTTTTCCTTTTTTAAACGCACCATCCTTTTGTGGTTTTGTAGGATTGCGTCGAACCGGGCCTTCGTAAATGATGGGTCACTTTAGGTCGACTGTAGGCATCCCGTTTACGTATGAAGGCATCACGTCCCGCGAGTAAATCTTCTGCATTGGCAGGTCCAGCAAAAGGGAAATCAACCCGCGAAAGCAAAACAGGAAGAAGCAGCGTGGGCAGTAGCCTGATCACTGCCGCAGAAGAACCTCCAGCGTTGGTAGCCAACGGTAATCATGACCGGATGGAACCCGATGTCATGCTCATCATATTGGATGCGATTTTGGCTTTGCGGGAAGGCGATTTTTCGCGTCGCATGCCGTCCGGTTGGGGCGGCGTGCATGGCAAAATCGCAGATGCCTTTAACGAAGTCGTTCGGATCAATCAGCGGCGGGTGGATGAGACCACCCGCGTCTGCCGAGTGGTGGGAAAAGAAGGCAAACTCACCGAGAGACTCAGGGTCCCGGCCTTGATTGGCAGTTGGTCGAATGAAGTCTCAGCCCTGAACGGTCTGATGGATGATCTCGTGCGTCCGACAACAGACGTTACCCGGACGATCGGTGCTGTGGCGAAAGGCGACCTTGGCCAATCCATGGCTCTCGAGGCGGACGGGCGGACGCTCCAGGGCGAGTTCCTTCACTCAGCACGGCTGGTGAATGAGATGATCGATCAGCTCTCCGTTTTCACGTCCGAAGTGACTCGCGTCGCCCGTGAAGTAGGTACTGAAGGGAAGCTCGGCGGTCAGGCTCAGGTGAAAGGAGCCTCTGGCGTGTGGAAGGACCTCACGGAGAGCGTGAATCAGATGGCGGGCAACCTCACCGCGCAGGTCCGCAACATCGCGGACGTGACCATCGCCGTGGCCAATGGTGACCTCTCCAAGAAGATCACGGTGGACGTGCGCGGGGAAATCCTGCAGTTGAAGGAAGCCATCAATACCATGGTGGATCAGCTTCGGTCGTTCGCCTCGGAAGTGACGCGTGTGGCACGTGAAGTCGGCACCGAAGGACGGCTCGGCGGTCAGGCGGTGGTGCCTGGCGTAGCTGGTACGTGGAAGGATCTTACGGACTCAGTGAACGCCATGGCCTCTAACCTCACCGCGCAGGTGCGCAACATCGCCGCGGTGACGACGGCGGTGGCGCGCGGCGACCTTTCCCGGAAAATCACCGTGGACGTGAAGGGCGAAATTCTGGAGCTGAAGGAGACCATCAATACCATGGTGGATCAGCTTAATGCCTTCTCCTCTGAAGTAACGCGTGTGGCCCGTGAAGTGGGCACGGAAGGAAAACTCGGCGGTCAGGCAGCCGTGTCCGGTGTCGCTGGCACCTGGAAAGACCTTACCGACTCCGTAAACTCCATGGCGTCCAACCTGACAGGTCAGGTACGCAACATCGCAGACGTGACCACGGCCGTGGCACGCGGTGACCTTTCCCGCAAAATCACGGTGGACGTGAAGGGCGAAATCCTTTCACTCAAAGACACCATCAACACCATGGTGGACCAGCTCAATGCCTTCGCCTCTGAAGTAACGCGTGTGGCCCGTGAAGTGGGCACCGAGGGCAAGTTGGGCGGCCAGGCAATTGTGCCCGGGGTTGGCGGCACGTGGAAGGATCTCACCGACAACGTGAACTCCATGGCGTCGAACCTCACCGGTCAGGTGCGCAACATCGCAGACGTGGCCACGGCTATTGCGAAAGGCGACCTTTCCAGCAAGATCACGGTCGAGGTGAAGGGCGAAATCCTGGAACTCAAGAACACCATGAACACGATGGTGGACCAGCTGAATGGCTTCGCTTCGGAAGTGACGCGTGTGGCCCGTGAAGTTGGTACCGAAGGCAAGTTGGGTGGCCAGGCTATCGTACCCGGCGTCGGCGGCACATGGAAGGATCTCACGGACAATGTGAACTCTATGGCCAACAACCTCACCGCCCAGGTGCGCAATATCGCGGACGTGGCCACGGCCATCGCGAAGGGTGACCTTTCCCGCAAGATCACTGTGGACGTGAAGGGGGAAATCTTGGAACTGAAAAACACCATCAACACCATGGTGGACCGGCTCAATGCCTTTGCCTCGGAAGTGAGCCGCGTCGCGCGCGAAGTAGGCACCGAAGGCGAACTGGGCGGCCAAGCCGAAGTGGGTGGCGTCGCCGGTACATGGAAGGATCTCACGGACAACGTGAACTCCATGGCGTCCAACCTCACCGCACAGGTGCGGAACATCGCGGACGTGGCCACGGCCGTGGCTAATGGAGACTTATCTAAAAAGATTACCGTGGACGTGAAGGGCGAGATCCTCGAACTCAAGAATACCATCAATACGATGGTGGATCAGCTCAATGGCTTTGCGTCCGAAGTGACGCGCGTGGCCCGTGAGGTTGGTTCCGAAGGCAAGTTGGGTGGACAGGCGCAGGTGCGTGGAGTTGCGGGCACATGGAAGGATCTTACGGACAACGTGAACTCGATGGCTTCCAACCTCACCGCGCAGGTCCGCAATATCGCAGACGTGGCTACGGCTATCGCGAAAGGCGACCTTTCCAGCAAGATCACGGTGGATGTGAAAGGCGAAATTCTCCAACTCAAGGAAACCATGAACACCATGGTGGATCAGTTGAATGGATTCGCCTCTGAAGTAACGCGCGTAGCGCGTGAAGTTGGTACCGAAGGCAAGTTGGGCGGTCAGGCAGAAGTGCAAGGTGTTGCCGGCACATGGAAGGATCTCACGGATAACGTGAACTTCATGGCCAACAACCTCACGGCGCAGGTTCGCAACATTGCAGAAGTGACCACGGCTGTGGCGCGCGGCGACCTTTCCCGCAAGATCACCGTGGATGTGAAGGGCGAGATTCTTGAACTCAAAGACACCATCAACACGATGGTGGACCAATTGAACGCCTTTGCCTCTGAGGTGAGCCGTGTAGCACGTGAAGTTGGTACCGAAGGCAAGCTCGGCGGTCAGGCGGAAGTGGGTGGAGTTGCGGGCACGTGGAAGGATCTCACGGACAATGTGAACTCGATGGCCTCCAACCTGACTTCTCAGGTGCGCAATATCGCCGAAGTGACGATCGCCGTGGCCAGCGGTGACCTTTCCAAGAAGATCACGGTAGACGTGCGCGGAGAAATTCTGGAGCTGAAGGAAACGATCAACACCATGGTGGATCAGCTGCGTTCCTTCGCTGCGGAAGTCAGCCGCGTCGCACGTGAAGTTGGTACTGAAGGCAAGTTAGGCGGTCAGGCGCAGGTTCCGGGCGTTGCGGGTACGTGGAAGGATCTCACGGACAACGTGAATTCGATGGCTTCCAACCTCACTGCGCAGGTCCGCAATATTGCGGATGTGGCCACGGCCATCGCCAAAGGCAATCTTTCCAGCAAGATCACCGTGGAAGTGAAAGGCGAAATTCTCCAGCTTAAGCAAACCATCAACACCATGGTGGATCAGTTGAGCGCCTTCGCCTCCGAAGTAACGCGCGTGGCGCGCGAAGTGGGAACGGAAGGCAAGCTCGGCGGTCAGGCGGAAGTAGGCGGAGTCGCGGGCACGTGGAAGGATCTCACGGACAACGTGAATTCCATGGCGTCCAACCTTACCGCTCAGGTCCGCAATATTGCGGAAGTGACTATCGCCGTGGCTAATGGTGACCTTTCCCGCAAGATCACGGTGGACGTGCGTGGCGAAATTCTTCAGTTGAAGGAAACCATTAATACGATGGTAGAGCAGCTTCGCTCCTTTGCGTCTGAAGTGACGCGCGTGGCGCGTGAAGTTGGAACGGAAGGCCGTCTCGGTGTGCAGGCCGTGGTACCGGGTGTTGCCGGCACGTGGAAGGATCTTACTGATTCCGTGAACGCTATGGGTGGCAACCTTACCGCGCAGGTTCGCAACATTGCGGAAGTGACAACGGCTGTGGCACGCGGTGACCTTTCCCGCAAGATCACGGTGGATGTGAAGGGCGAAATCCTGGAGCTGAAAAACACCATCAACACCATGGTGGATCAGCTCAATGCTTTCGCCGCGGAAGTGACGCGCGTGGCGCGTGAAGTTGGCACCGAAGGCAAGCTGGGCGGACAAGCGCAAGTCTCTGGTGTGGCGGGCACGTGGAAGGATTTGACTGACTCCGTGAACGTGATGGCTGCCAACCTTACGGACCAGGTTCGTGGTATCGTGAAGGTCGTAACGGCTGTGGCCAATGGCAACCTTCGGCAGAAGCTCACCGTGCAGGCCAAGGGCGAGGTCGCGGCGCTAGCCGAGACGATCAACAACATGACGGACACGCTGGCGACTTTTGCCGATCAGGTCACGAACGTGGCCCGTGAGGTAGGCGTGGAAGGCCGCTTAGGCGGTCAGGCAAACGTGCCCGGTGCCTCCGGTACGTGGAAGGATCTTACCGGAAACGTGAACCTTCTCGCCGCCAACTTGACCACGCAGGTGCGAGCCATTGCCGAAGTGGCAACCGCCGTGACGAAAGGTGACCTTACCCGCTCCATTCAGGTGGAGACGCGTGGTGAGGTGGCTGAGCTCAAGGACAACATCAATACGATGATCTACAACCTCCGTGAAACTACGGAGCGAAATGAAGAGCAGGACTGGCTGAAGACGAACGTAGCCAAGTTCACCCGCATGCTGCAAGGGCAGCGCGACCTGTTTACCGTTGGACGCATGTTGTTGTCGGAGGTCGCCCCACTCGTAGCCGCTCATCAGGGCACCATGTACCAGATGATTGGAGATGAAAATCGTGTCCTGAGTTTGCTAGCCGGATTTGCCACATCCAAGGATCAGCCCGATGTACTCGCCCTTGGCGAAGGTTTGGTTGGGCAATGCGCTTTGGAAAAGCAGCGTATCTTGCTCACGGACATCCCGTCCCAATACTCTCGCGTGCATTCGAGCCTCGGGGATGCTGTCCCACTGAATGTCGTCGTGCTTCCGGTGTTATTTGAAGGCGAAACGAAAGCCGTCATCGAGCTGGCTTCGTTGCATAAGTTCACCGTTGGGCATCTTAGCTTCCTGGAGCAACTCACTCAATCCATTGGGGTGGTGCTGAACACCATTGAAGCGACCATGCGGACGGAAGGCCTGCTCCAGCAGAGCCAGCAGCTCACCGCCGAACTCCAGTCCGGTCAAAAAGAGCTTCAGCAGACCAACGAAGAACTTGAGCAGAAAGCCCGCGAGCTCGCGGAGCAGAATGCCGAAGTGGAACGCAAGAACGCTGAAATTGAGCAGGCACGTAGCGCTCTGGAAGAACAGGCCGCAGAACTGGCGCTGACCTCGAAGTACAAGTCCGAGTTCTTGGCGAACATGTCGCACGAGTTGCGCACGCCGCTGAACTCCATTCTCATTCTCGGGCAGCAGCTTTCCGCCAACAACAGCGGCAAACTCACGGCCAAGGAAGTGGACTTCGCCCGCAGTATTCACGCGGCTGGTTCTGATTTGCTGAACCTGATCAACGACATCCTCGACCTTTCCAAAATCGAGTCCGGGACCGTTACGGTGGAAGCGGAAGAAATCACTTTCTCCACGCTGCGGGATTCCGTGGAACGCAACTTCCGGCACATCGCGGAAAACAAGAACCTGCCTTTCGAAGTGGATTTTGACAGTAGCCTGCCGCGCTTCTTCACCACGGATCTAAAGCGACTCCAGCAGATCATCAAAAATCTGCTCTCCAACGCCTTCAAATTCACATCCCGTGGCAAAGTCACGATGACGGTGGGGCCAGTTGTGGCGGGATGGACCACCGATCACCCAGTGCTGAAACGCACTCCTAATGTGATCAGCATGGCCATATCAGACACGGGCATCGGCATCGCACCAGAGAAGCAACGGCTCATCTTTGAAGCATTCCAACAAGCCGATGCAGGCACCTCACGGAAGTATGGTGGCACGGGGCTTGGCCTCGCTATTTCTCGTGAACTTGCAGGTCTACTCGGAGGTGAAATACGGCTCACCAGCCAACCTGGGGAAGGGAGCACCTTCACGCTTTATCTGCCTTTGCACTTCTTTGGGTCGGTTGTGGCAAATACCTCCACCACCTCACCCGACAAGCAAGGGGCCACACCAGCGCCCGCCCTCATTACGATTCCTGCCCCCGAGGATCACATTGAAGATGACCGGGATATGCTGACCCATGGCGATCCTGTGTTGCTCATCATCGAGGATGACGTGCATTATGCCCGCATCCTTCTGGGGCTTGCACGGGATAAAGGGTTCAAAGGGATCGTAGCGACACGGGGTCATCAGGCTCTGACAATGGCGCGGCAGTATTTGCCTACCGCCATCACTTTGGACATTTTTCTGCCTGATATGCTCGGCTGGACAGTCTTGAACAACCTCAAGCTGGATGCCAACACACGGCACATCCCTGTGCAGATCATTTCGCTGGATGAAGAACGACGTCATGGTCTCTCCCGTGGCGCCTTCTCTTATCTCGTGAAACCTGCAACGACGGTGGACCTTGATGTCGCTTTTGATCGCATCAAAGACTTTGCCCAGCCACGCATGAAGCGCCTGTTGGTGGTGGAGGACAATGACCTTGAGCGTAATTCTATCGTCGAGTTGCTTGGCTATCCAGATATTGAAATTGCTACGGCGGACACCGGCAAAGATGCTCTGAGATTGATGATGGACAAGCCATTTGACTGCGTCGTACTGGACTTGCGCTTGCCAGATATGACCGGGTTTGAACTGCTTGATAAGATCCAAGCCGATCCCCATCTTCGAGAGCTGCCCGTCGTCGTCTTCACCGGGAAGGATCTCAGTTCTGAAGAAGAGAAAGGCTTGAAGGCAGTGGCGAAGAGCATCGTGCTCAAGGACGTGAAGTCACCTGAGCGTTTGCTGGACGAAACCGCTCTCTTTCTTCACCGTGTGGTTTCCGGGCTGCCTGCCGAGAAGCAAGCGATGATCGATGAACTGCACAAGTCCAATGAGTCCCTGCGAGGACGGCGCGTGTTGGTAGTAGATGATGACGCGCGGAATATCTTTGCGCTGACCACCGTATTGGAGAATGTGGAAATGGAAACGCTATCTGCGACAAATGGGAGACAGGCCATCGAGCTCATTGAAACAACCCCAGACCTTTCCATGGTATTGATGGACATCATGATGCCGGAAATGGATGGCTACCAAACCATGAAGGAAATCCGACGGAACCCGCAATTCCGCTCGCTGCCCATCCTTGCACTTACGGCAAAGGCGATGAAGGGAGACCGGGAAAAGTGTTTAGAAGCAGGCGCCAGCGACTACATTGCCAAGCCCGTGAATACTGATCAACTCTTGTCCCTGCTGCGCGTCTGGTTACACCGCTAACGTGATGGCCTCTCCTGTCACCATCTTGATCGTCGATGACGATGTCCGGAATCTTCAGGCTGTGGAAAGCATCCTGGAATCACCGGATTATCGGCTGATCAAGGCGACTACCGCAGACGAAGCCTTGCTGGCCCTCATGCACGGCGAATGCGCTGCCATCGTCATGGATGTGATGATGCCGGACATCAGCGGCATTGAGCTCGCGCAGATCATCAAGAAGCGCAGGAAGACGCAGCATATTCCCATCATCTTCCTCACCGCGCATTATTACGAGGATGAGCACATCGTGCAGGGCTATGATGCGGGAGCGGTGGATTACATCACCAAGCCGGTGAATCCCGCGGTGCTGCGCTCTAAGATCGGCGTATTTGTGGATCTGTTCCGGAAAAATGCTGCGCTGGCTGCGGTGAATCACGCCATGGAGCAGCAGATGCTTGAGCGAGAGAAGGCCGAAGAGAAGTTTCGCCGCGTGGTGGAGTCGGCCCCGCATCCTATCATCGTCATCAATGACCAGGGCAGCATTGCTCTCGCAAACTCACGCACGGAGTCCCTCTTTGGCTACACGCTGAGCGAACTCCTGACGCTCCAGTTTGGTAAATTGGTTCCGCTTTATGGTGCGGCTCAGATTACCGCACCTCAGCTTGACGAGACAGGTGAAGCGGCCGCACCTTTGGAAACGAATGGACACCGGAAGGACGGCTCTGTTCTACCCATCGAACTGCATTTGGCCAGCTATGAATCTTCTGAGGGCAGCTTCCAACTGGCATCTCTCGTGGATATCACCCGGCGAAAGGAAGACCAGGCTTCTCTCCTGGCCACAAACGCAGAACTCGCGCTGAAGAACGCGGAATTGCAACGCAACGTAGATGAGCGTGCACAACGCATGCAGGCGGAAGCCGCGCGTGCAGAAGCCGAGGCGGCAAACCGTGCGAAGGATCGCTTTCTGGCGATGCTGTCTCATGAACTACGCACGCCTCTTTCTCCTGTGCTGCACTCCATAGCGCTGATGGAGGAGGATGAAAGTTCCACCCCTAATATGCGGGAACTGCTGCAGACGATCCGGCGCAACGTGCAACTTGAAGCGCGCCTCATTGATGATTTGCTGGATCTCGCCCGCATCCGCAATGACAAGCTGACCTTGCAGATGGAACCAGTGGAAGCTCACGAGTTACTACAGCGCGCCGCCCAGATTTGTGAGCCGGAAGCTTCCTCGAGGAACATTAGAATCCACCTCAGTCTTGGGGCAGGAAAGTCGTGGGTGCGCGCTGACCCAGCCCGCATTCAGCAAATTTTTTGGAACCTCATTACCAATGCGGTGAAGTACACCGGGGAAGGTGGCTCGGTTCATGTCACTACGGAAAATGACAAACAGCAGGGACAGTTCCGCGTCGCTGTGACGGACACGGGCATCGGCATTAGGACAGACCGGCTTCAGAGTATCTTTGATGCCTTTGAACAGGCTCACGGCACGCGCTCTTCGGGCCTGGGCTTGGGACTGGCAATCTGCCGCAAGCTCACCGAAATGCACGGCGGCACCATTGAGGCTTCCAGTCCGGGCGAAGGCAAAGGCAGCACCTTCGCGATCACTTTGGCAACCACTGTTGGCGAAGTCGCTTCTGGCAAGCCTGGTCCAGTAGCTGAGACTCCGCAGAAGAGTAAGTTCCGCCTCTTGTTGGTGGAAGACCATGTGGATACGGGCGCCAGTCTCAAACGGCTCCTGACCAATGTAGGATATGAAGTGTCGTGGGCCAAGAGCCTGCAAGAAACCTTGGCTCTGATAAAAAGTGATTCCTTTGATATCCTGGTTTCTGATTTGGGCCTGCCGGATGGTAGCGGGTTGGCTCTGATGAAACCGTTTCTTACCGCAGGCATGGTCGCAGGTCGTCCTGTGGCAGGCATCGCCCTCAGTGGTTATGGCATGGCAGAGGATATTCAGCGCAGCCTGGAAGCTGGCTTTGATGAACACCTCATCAAGCCCGTGGACATCGTGCAGTTGCGAAAGAGTCTGACCAAGCTAGGCGCGCGTTTGCAAAGCTCTACCGAGCAAACGGCATTGTCTTAGCCGAGTGCAAAGATGACGCCTTCATACTGGGTGCGTCATCTTTGGTTAACAAGTAGCATTCAGGGCATTTAAGACGCCAATACATCAGTGGAAGTCATACGACTTCGTCCGCAACCGATGGTCGGACTTCAATGCCTGAATCTTCAAGGCATATACCGAGATCACGTCATCCACATGTTGCACACTTCCTTCGATCAGTAGAAACGGCTCTTGCGTAATCACTAGCCGGTTTGCTTCGAAGGTCTTGCTCGGCACAAAGGCATTCGCAATACCGGTCTCGTCTTCTAAACTTACAAAGACATGTCCCTTTGCGGTGCCAGGACGCTGTCGGCAAATGACCTGTCCTCCGACCGTTACAAGCTGCCCATGCTTGGCTTCCTTCAAATCTACTGCTCGCCATACCTGCGGCAAACGTTCTCTTATTAAGGCCATGGGATGCTCGCCTGTGGAAAAATGCAACGCCTGATAATCTGCATCCAGCCGTTCAGAATCCGTCATCAGCGCTAGAGGCATGGCCGCATCATTTGTAGCCTCTGTACCGGCATACGCAAAAAGGCTGCCGGCATCATATGGCTCTTCGATTTTCCACAGCGCATCACGCCGATGTTCGCTCAGCATTTTAAAGGTGCCAGCTTTTGCCAGCACCCGAAGTTCGCTCTTGGGCAACTTAACACGATGAACAAAGTCTACGAGGCTCTGCCACGATCCCAGCTTTCGCTGCTTCAGCAGTCGCTCCATGGTGGCAGTCGCCACCTTGCTCACTTGATTCAGTCCAAGACGAATACTCAAATCAGGCAAGACAGTGCAAAGCAACTCAGATTGCACGACACATACCGGCCGAATACGCACCCCATGATCCTTTGCATCTCGGATGAGCGTTGCCCGGGAATAAAATCCCATCGGCTGGTTGTTCAGCAATGCCGCATAAAACTCCGGCGCACGGTGCACCTTCATCCATGCGCTCGCATAAGCCAGAATGGCAAAACTGATCGCATGCGCTTCGGGGAAACCATAAAGCGCAAACGACTCAATAGCCTGCACGATTTTATCTTGAGTAATTTCATCGATCCCCTTTTTCGTCATCGATGCTCTCAACTCAACCATCACCTTTTCCATGCGTTCTTGAGATCGGTGGAAGCTCATGGCGCGTCGCAAGTCTTCGGCTTGGGATCCGCTGAAATCGGCGATCACCATTGCCATCTGGAGGATTTGCTCCTGGAATAGCGGAACTCCTAGTGTGCGCTCTAGAACCGGTTCAAGGCTCGGATGAATGTATTGGATAGGTCGGTTGGGGTGTTTTCTTTGTTTTAAGAACGGATGCACCATTTTGCCGACAATGGGTCCTGGCCGAATGATCGCTGTCTCAATCACGACATCATAGAAGCATTTAGGTTTTAGGATCGGCAAAGTTGCCATCTGCGCGCGGCTTTCGATCTGAAAGACCCCGATAGTGTCCGCTCGCTGCATCAGAGCAAAGGTCTCCGGATCATCTCGAGGAATATCCGCCAAGTCTGACACAGCTCGCTCAGACCCTTTTTCACAGGTCATGGTAAAGGCATCGGCCAGCACCGCCATCATTCCTAGCCCCAATAGATCCACCTTGATAATGCCCAGGTCCTCACAGTCATCCTTGTCCCATTGCACTACCACGCGTCCGGGCATGCTGGCAGGTTCCAAAGGTACGATTTTATCCAATCCTTTACTGCACAGCACCATGCCTCCGGAGTGCTGTCCAAGATGTCTCGGCAGGCCCTTCACTGCATTGAGGAGATGAATAAGAGCCGGCAACCTGGGATGCTGAGCCGCTAAGCCAGTGGCCCGTAGTTGATTATCCAAATCCATTGTATGCGGGAAGTCGCCATTCGCATACAAGTGAGAGAACTTGGATATGACGTCCTCAGGAAAGCCTAGCACCTTTCCCATCTCGCGCATCGCGCTCCGCCCCCGATAGGTAATCACATTGGCCGTCATAGCCGCTCCATGAGGAGCGAAGCGGCGGTAAACTTCCTGAATCACCTGCTCTCGTCGATCACCACTCGGCAGATCCAAATCGATATCCGGCCAGGATTTTCTTCCTTCGCTAAGGAAACGCTCAAAGAGCAGCTTCTGCTCGATAGGATCCGCTGCGGTGATATGCAGGCAATAACACACGGCACTGTTCGCTGCACTTCCTCTTCCTTGCACGAGGATGCCTTGGTCCCTGGCATAATTCACAATGTCCCAGACAATCAGGAAATAGCCGTTGAATCCCAGTTTGTTGATGAGAGTTAGCTCATGATTGAGTTTCTGAGTTATCTCCGGGGTGATGTGATTGTGATAGCGTCTCCGGGCTCCTTCATAAGTGACTCGCCTTAAGTAAGAAGCAGCATCGCCATTCCCAGGTATCGCCAATTGAGGAAACTCATAACCAAGCTTTTCCAGGGAGAACTCGAGGCTGTCAGCCAGCCTCACTGTATTTGCGATTGCTTCAGGAAAGTCAGGGAATAGCTCGGTCATCTCTCTCGAACCTTTCAGATGGCATTGGCAGTTTTGGCTGAGCAACCGGCCAGCTTCATCCAAATCCACGTGGTGGCGCAAACAAGTGAAGGCGTCTAACAACATGCGCCCTTCCGGCTTCTCGTAGCAGACGCCGTTGGTTGCCAATAAAGGGAGGCCATGCGTCAATGCCAGATCGCGCAAATGCCGGATGATGCGTTCTTCTCCTCGCACTGCGTGCCGCTGCAGTTCCACATAGAGACGCTTGTTTCCGTAGACAGAGACCAGTTCTCTCAGGCCTCTTTCCGCTTTCTCAAAGTCGGGCTTGGCTTTACACAGTTCTCTGACCACTGGCCCTTCAGCATCGCCAGTTAGGGCAATCGTCCCTTCTGCAAATTCAGCCAATTCTGTCCACGCAATTCGGCTCTCATTTTTTGCGGCCCGCAATTTCGCCCTTGTTAGGAGCTGACAGAGATTTTGATATCCCTCGCGACTCTGCACAAGCACAGGAATCACGCAGCCGTCTTCCATGGTTAATTCCGTCCCCACGATGGCTCGGATGCCGCACTCCTTCGCAGTGAAATGCGCTCGTGCACTTCCGTAAAACCCATCTCGATCTGTGATGGCAATGGCCGGGATGCCGAGCGCTGCGGCTCGTTTTACAAGACTCTCCGGCTGCGAGGCTCCTCGGTGAAAGCTGAAGGCACTTTTCGCATGCAATTCCACATAGCAAGGCTGTTGGGCCGCTCTCATGCATAGCCCCCTTCCACGTACCATCTGTCTTCCTCCCTGACGAGGCGGTAAAGGGCGCCGTTCGACAATTCCACATCCCACTCCATTCGCAGCCAGCGGTTGTTGGTATCCCACCACTCGCCATTGAGCAGCCAGGGTCCATGTTGTGTCGTGATATTGCCTTTCACCTCATCGTTTGCGGCCAAATCCAACAATTGGCAGCCTCGTCGTTTTACCTGCGCTCGCAGCCGGGGGCGGAATCTCTTTAGGGGTAGCCCCGTGAGTGTTCTCTCTGGTTCACTCACCCCTGTCTTGCCGGTTGTTTTTCGTATCTGACCTGCTGATTCCAAGAAAGGAACCATGGTAAAGGCATCCGACCGGTGTGCGTTTAGCAGTCTGGGTGAGCCTACTCGCTCATTTCCCAAGAGTGCTTCTAATCTGGCCAGCGTTTCCGCAAATTGATTAGGGTCTTTTAGTCCTTTTTCAAAAAGCTGTGTTTGCGCCGTATTCGCCTTTGTCGGGATAAGCTCAAGTTCAAAGGTTTGGATGGGCGCTTCCAGTTGCTTTCCATCCAGAGATGCATGCAAGATGCGGAAGAGCACATCTGGGTTGCAGCAAGGTTCGGCCACCCGAAGTTGTCGTTGGCGAATGGTATGATTGGTTAGATGCAACTGCACCATCATCGTTTGAGCAACCAGCCAGCATTGAGATAGTCGTGCGCAAAGTGTTTCCAGAGTTCGTCGCACCAGAAACATCAGCGGCTCTAGCGCATGCACAGGCTCTTCCGGCTCGTACTCCAGGCTAAAAGTCTCCGCCTTACGGTGCAGCTTTAGCAATCTGTATTTTTGTCCTGCCCCTTGGTCCCACAATTCACCGCCTTGTGGCCCAAAACGGTTCACTACCTCATGGCGCGGTAGAGCTGTGAAGGTTCCGATAGCCTTTATGCCCCAAAGATTCAGCACTTCGCTGATCTCGGCTGGAGGATTCAACACCGAAATTGGCAGAGGCGCCAACCCTCTGCATATATCTTCATGATTACTGAAGATTTGGATAGGCCGCGCTACGCATGCTGCCAGTGCCGCTAAGTCAGGATACATGGCCATCCCCACCTGGGCGTGAAGGCCCATTATAGTTGCTCGATGCAGCAGTTGCTCTGCGATGGTCTCTTTCCTTTCCGCCAATCGTCCTACACCCATAAGATCAAGCGTGATCAAACCATCTCGGGTGACCTCAACGTCCGGGCAAAAATCATGCGCAATGCCAATGAGCGCTTCTTTGATCCTTTGCTCTTCCAAGGGAAGACGATGCACAAATTCAATGGCCGCACAACGTGCTCTCGCCTGCGAGGGAGTCATTCCTTTAGCGACGCCAACTTGGATGGCTTCGTTATTCAGTTCGCTGACATAAGCGCCTTTGGCTTCGCTGCTCTGCGGCACTCCATGGGCCACTTCCAGCAAAGCAATCGCTTGCCCCGGCAACAACAGTTGTCTGAGGGTCGCCACCTGAAGATGGAAGTTAGGCACGTACAAACAGGCCAGCATGGTCACCCCACTTTCTGCAATTGGCGCGTTGTTGTTCCCCCACCAAACTCAGTTGCGCTTCCTCTTGGTTCCATGAGTAGCTGTGCCCTCTCGGCTAGCTGCGACCTAAGCTCATGCAAGGCTGATAGGTGAAAGGACTGTTGGCTCCTCCAGCGAACCTGCGCACAGGGTACCATTCGCTTGGCGGTGAAGATCAATGCCGTGACGCCAGATTTCCTTGCCTGGGTCTGAAGCCGGTACCACACTGATGCTGGCAACTGATTCAGTTCCTTGATTTTGTTTCCCTGTAAATCCAGGAGCAGCATGGGCAGGTTGCCATCTTGCAGCAGTAGATCGGTGGCTTTGATCGCTTCGTTCACCTCTCGGCACCTCACCCAAAGCACCCTCTCCAAAACGGATGGGAGGCAGGAAGCTGGATCAAAGGCGTTGGCCCCATCAATCAGCGCCATTCCGACGTCTTGCTCCGCGATTCCTGTTAGCAGCGTATGCAGGAGCAGGCCACAGCCATTGATTTTTTCAGAAACCACCTCGGCCAAAGCGCCCTTAGGCACGCCCCAGTGATCCAGGTGAGACAGCCCCGTCACAATTGTTTCGGGCTCTATAGACTGCTGCTGGTGCGCTTGGGGAAATTTGGTCCGGAGCAATTGCCGCAGTTCGGCAATTTTCATTTCAGGCGCCCGCGCAATACTGTTCATATAAACAGCAGTACTGATGCATATCGACCTTCGTGCAATGAATAATTTTGCCTCCGAGGCCCAGTTGGAATCACCCCGTGCAGGGGCGATCTATGGACACTAAGCCTCATATATGACCTATATGGCTTATGTCTCGGACGAGGTCTTGGGCATTACCCTAGGTCAGACACCCAAGACATTGAGGCACAAAAAAACCCCACCGTCATTGCTGAGGGTGGGGTTTTTATTAGTTAGAAAGGGGGTTCTGGCAGCAACCTACTTTCACACGGCCTATCGCCGCACTATCATCGGCATAGAAACGTTTCACGGTCGTGTTCGGGATGGGAACGAGTGGGGCCATTTCTATCATAGACACCAGACCTTTGGGAACCTGTGTAGGATTCGCAATACGTCTGGAGGCTATTTTGTTTTGGTGCCTGAACCTGATTGGTAGCCGGAGGTCAAGCTCAAGTCAGTGGGCTGACATTGAGATTGGCTCTCTGAAAACTGCACACAAGCGGTCATTAACAATAAGATGGGTATAACCATCAATAGTAAGAATATTAAATCGATCGGATGATTAGTAATGCTAAGCTGAACAGGTTACCCTGCTTGCACCCGCATCCTATGATACGTGATAGTCTTTCACGATCCTGATTGGGAAAACTCATCTTGGGATGGGCTTGGCGCTTAGATGCTTTCAGCGCTTATCCCTTCCGCACATAGCTGCCCAGCGGTGCCACTGACGTGACAACTGGAACACCAGCGGTGCGTTACTTCCGGTCCTCTCGTACTAGGAAGTAAACCCCTCAATTTTCCTGCGCCCACAGAGGATAGAGGACCGAACTGTCTCGCGACGTTCTGAACCCAGCTCGCGTGCCGCTTTAACCGGCGAACAGCCGGACCCTTGGGACCTTCTCCAGCCCCAGGATGCGACGAGCCGACATCGAGGTGCCAAACTTCATCGTCGATATGAACTCTTGGATGAAATCAGCCTGTTATCCCTAGCGTACCTTTTGTCCGTTAAGCGACGGCAATTCCATATTAAACCGCCGGATCACTCAGGCCTACTTTCGTATCTGTTCGACTTGTTGGTCTCACAGTTAGGCTGGCTTATGCCTGTACACTCAACACGCGATTACCAACCGCGCTGAGCCAACCTTCGCGCTCCTCCGTTACTCTTTGGGAGGATACCGCCCCAGTAAAACTGACCGGCTGACATGGTCCCGATTGCTCGGTTAGATTCGCCAATACCAAAGGGTGGTGTCTCACTTTTGGCTCTGCCTGACCCGAAAGTCAGGCTTCAAAGCCTCCCACTTACTCTGAGCATTGAAATCAGCGAATCAGTGACAGCTTACAGTTAAGGTGCATAGGGTCTTTCCGTCCTTCTGCGGGTAGGCGGCATCTTCACCGCCACTACAAATTCACTGAGCGCCTCGTTGAGACAGCGGTCAACTCGTTACACGATTCGTGCAGGTCGGAACTTACCCGACAAGGAATTTCGCTACCTTAGGACCGTTATAGTTACGGCCGACATTCACGGGGACTTGGGTTCAGAGCTTCGCCTTGCGGCTAACCCCTTGCCTTAATCTTTCCGCATTGGTCACGTGTCACATCGTATACTTGGACTTTCGTCTTAGCACAATGCTGTGTTTTTGATAAACAGTCGGTTGACCCCTTTCACTGCGGCCCATCTTGCGATGGGCATCCCTTCTTCCGAAGTTACGGGACTAGATTGCAGAGTTCCTTAACGAGGGTTCACTCTTACGCCTTGGTATATTCTACCCACCCACCTGTGTCGGTTTGCGGTACGGATACTTATGGGAACACTACAAGTCTTTTCTTGGCGGATCCTCAACAAACGCGGTCAGGCCGAAGCCCTTCCTGCCAAGTCAATAAGGTCTGTTTGTGGATTCACCGCGATACTCGCAGCTTAATCATTAGTAGCGCAGTAATTTTAAACTGCTGTCCATCGCCATACGCCGTTAGGCTGTGGCTTAGGTTCCGGCTAACCCTGGGACGAACATCGTTGCCCAGGAAACCTTGGGTTTACGGCGGGGCAGGATTTCACTGCCCTTGTCGTTACTTATGTCTGCATCCTCACTTCTCAACGCTCCACCGTCAGTCGCCTTCGGGCTTCGATGCTGTTGAGAACGCTCCTCTACCATGCGTGTATTGCTACACGTATCCAGAGCTTCGGTATACCGCTTATCGCCAATCATTTTCGGCGCAAGATCTCTCGATGAGTCAGCTATTACGCACTGTTTAAATGGTGGCTGCTTCTAAGCCAACATCCTCACTGTCAAAGAAATCTCACTTCCTTTTCACTGAGCGGTATTTGGGCACCTTAGCTGCTGAGCTGGGTTGTTTCCCTTTCGACAATGAAGCTTATCCCCCACTGTCTTACTGCCATGTTTCATTCTGGGATATTCGGAGTTTGATTGAGTTTGGTAGGCGGGTGTGCCCCCTAGCTCATTCAGTGCTCTACCCTCCCAAATCAGCACATGACGCTGCACCTAAATACATTTCGAGGAGAACCAGCTATTACGGGGTTTGATTAGCCTTTCACTCCTACCCTCAGCTCATCCGAGAATTTCTCAAGATTCACCGGTTCGGCCTTTCACGTCGTATTACCAACGCTTCTGCCTGGCCAAGGGTAGATCACCACCGCTTCGGGTTTAGCTCCAGCAACTATGTTCGCCCTGTTCGGACTCGCTTTCGCTCCGCCTGCACCCCATAAAGGTTTAGGCTTGCCACTGAAACTAACTCGCAGACTCATTAAGCAAAAGGCACGCCATCACTCTACAAGAGAGCTTTGACACCTTGTTAGCACATGGTTTCAGGTACTATTTCACTCCGCTCGCAGCGGTGCTTTTCACCTTTCCCTCGCGGTACTTGTTCACTGTCGGTCACTGGCGAGTATTTAGCCTTACGCCATGGTCGGCGCAGATTCATGCGAAGTTTCACGTGTATCGCATTACTCAGGAAATCCCTAGGTTAGTTCGTAGTTTTCGGTTACGGGCCTTTCACCCTCTCTGGCGCAACTTTCCTGAAGCTTCACCTAACTAGAACTATACCACGTCGGGCTCCTACAACCCCGGAAGTAAACCTCCGGTTTGGGCTGATCCGCTTTCGTTCGCCACTACTGACGGAATCGCATTCGCTTTCTTTTCCACTGGGTACTGAGATGTTTCACTTCCCCAGGTGTGGCTCTTCACATCAGATGTGAAGTTTAGCAGTATAAACCGCTAGAGGTTATCCCATTCGGAAATCCCCGGGTCAAAGCGTCTTTGCCGCTACCCGAGGCTTATCGCAGCTTAGCACGTCCTTCATCGCCTGCCAGTACCAAGGCATCCACTATGTGCTTTAAAATACTTATTACTCTTATCTAAGATGTTCTTAATTTCTTAAAATTTACCCGCATCTTCCTGTAAACAGGAAATATGCTTTATTGTTAACTATGCTGTGTGCAGTTTTCAAAGAGCCTTTCGACTACCTTTTATTATATAAAACAACAATCTCCTTCGCGAACATCGACGGGTGGCATGGTGGGCCTGATAGGACTCGAACCTATGACCCCCGCCTTATCAAGGCGGTGCTCTAACCAACTGAGCTACAGGCCCGGTTGTGGGTATGGAGCGGCAGCTGTGGAGGCAAGGAGATTCGAACTCCTGACATCCAGCTTGCAAAGCTGGCGCTCTACCAACTGAGCTATACCCCCGCCGTTAGCTGGGAAAAAAATCTAGTAAAAGCTATATCGTGCACTGCGCGTTCTGTTTCACGCGAATTAATCTTGTTTTGGCTGGTCCTTAAGCTTGCGCAAAAGCACCATCGACCTATTCCAGCTATGGGTATCAAAATACCGAGCATGGAATTCTCCATAGAAAGGAGGTGATCCAGCCGCAGGTTCCCCTACGGCTACCTTGTTACGACTTCATCCCAGTCACCAGTCTTGCCTTAGGACCCTGCTTCCTTACGGTTGGCACAGGCACTTCGGGCGAAACCAGCTTCCATGATGTGACGGGCGGTGTGTACAAGACCCGGGAACGTATTCACGGTGCCGTAGCTGATGCACCATTACTAGCGATTCCAACTTCATGCAGGCGAGTTGCAGCCTGCAATCTGAACTGAGCCCAGTTTTAAAGATTTCCTCCACCTCGCGGTATCGGTTCACATTGTGCTGGGCATTGTAGTACGTGTGCAGCCCTAGGCGTAAGGGCCATACGGACTTGACGTCATCCCCACCTTCCTCCCAGTTGATCTGGGCAGTCTGATTCGAGTGCTCGGATTGCTCCGGTGGCAACAAACCACAGGGGTTGCGCTCGTTGCGGGACTTAACCCAACATCTCACGACACGAGCTGACGACAGCCATGCAGCACCTGTGCAAAGCGTGTATTGCTACACTATCTGGCTTTCACCAGAGACACAGTGCATGTCAAGCCTAGGTAAGGTTCTTCGCGTTGCATCGAATTAAGCCACATACTCCACCGCTTGTGCGGGTCCCCGTCAATTTCTTTGAGTTTTAATCTTGCGACCGTACTTCCCAGGCGGCACGTTTAACGCGTTAGCTCCGGCACAGAAGGGGTCGATTCCTCCCACACCAAACGTGCACCGTTTACTGCCAGGACTACCGGGGTATCTAATCCCGTTCGCTCCCCTGGCCTTCGTGCATCAGTGTCAGAAACTGTCCAGGATCTCGCCTTCGCCACTAGTGTTCCTCTCGATATCTACGCATTTCACTGCTACACCGAGAATTCCAGATCCCCCTCCAGTTCTCTAGCATGGGAGTATCGGATGCTATTCGGAGGTTGAGCCTCCGGATTTCACATCTGACTTTCCACGCCACCTACGCACCCTTTACGCCCAGTGATTCCGAACAACGCTTGAGACCTCTGTATTACCGCGGCTGCTGGCACAGAGTTAGCCGTCTCTTCCTCTTGCGATACTATCAAATAACATAGAGTTACCTAAGGTACCTTGCTCTCGCATGACAGGAGTTTACAATCCGAAGACCTTATCCTCCACGCGGCGTCGCTCCATCAGGGTTGCCCCCATTGTGAAAGATTCTCGACTGCTGCCACCCGTAGGTGTCTGGACCGTGTCTCAGTTCCAGTGTGGCTGGTCATCCTCTCAGACCAGCTACCCGTCGTAGCCTTGGTGAGCTTTTACCTCACCAACAAGCTGATAGGCCGCGGACCAATCAGGAAGCGACAGGTTGCCCCGCCTTTAGTCTTGCGACCACATGAGGTATTAATCCAAGTTTCCCTGGGCTATCCCTCGCTTCCCGGCATGTTATCCACGTGTTACGCACCCGTTCGCCACTGAACAATTTAATATTGCTACCAAACTGCCCCGTTCGACTTGCATGTCTTATCCACGCCGCCAGCGTTCGTTCTGAGCCAGAATCAAACTCTCCGAAAAAGGGCTCAACTGTGAGACAGCTGAGCCATATATTACATTAACTTTTTTAGATTGACTGGTTACCGTGTTGGTAACCTGCGCTTCACTTCAGCGCAGTACACAACATAGCTTTTTCTAAATTTTTTAAGACCTAATTCCATCTCTGAAATCCGGCCTACTTTGTTGTCAAAAGATCATCTGCAAGAGCCAGTTTCTTAACCCGTTTTACCGGACTATTTCCTCCTTTTCTTGCCCGCCGTTTTCGGAGCGGGAGGAGATAGTAATGCATTCCCCATAAGGGTCAACTCATTCGGATGTTTTTTTGACAGATTTTTCTCCCGTCCTCTTGGGAGTAAGGCTCCAGCGCCACTTTTTCTCTCTCTTCTTCCGCGCCACGCAAACATTTTGGGCCTTCCATCTTCGTTTTCCGATGACTGCTGAAAGATTGCGAAGCTTTCCCGCCTCAGGTTTTTCTTCGCATTGAATAATTGGGACGGTGTTCTCACTGCGCCCCTGATTCAAAGCCGTCACAAAAATGCGTGCGTTTTGTGAGCTGTCACAGCTTCTATAAATACGCTCCCCTTGAGCCCTCTAAGGATAAACAGAAACTCTCTCCCGCCTGGCCCCCTGCTGCGCCCACTTCCAAATGCGGCTTGCCATGCAGGCATGGGCGTGGCTCCGTCCCGACCTCATGGATTATTCACACCACGGATTTCTGTTCGACTGGGACGGCGTCGTTATTGATTCCCACGCGCAGCATGAAAAGAGCTGGCAACTGCTCTTCACCGAACTCGGCCGCCCCATGCCCGGCGACTTCTTTAAGCGCACCTTCGGCATGCGGAATCAGCAGATCATCCCCGAGTGGTTCGACTTTGTCTCCCCAGATGACCTCGACACGATCGCTCAGCTCGGTGATCGCAAGGAAGTTCTCTACCGCGAGATCCTCGCTCAGCACGGCATCGAACCTCTTCCAGGTGTACGTGAGCTTCTCACCGAACTAAAGGAAGCCTGCATCCCGGCTGCCGTAGCCTCATCCACGCCCCGCCTGAACATCAATTTCATCATGGAAATGACAGGCCTCGCCCCCTTTTTTACCGCTGTTACCACCGGCGACGACGTTTCCAGAGGAAAACCTGATCCCGAGGTCTTTCTCAAAGCCGCCCAAAGCATCGGCCGTGACCCCGCGAATTGCATTGTTATCGAGGACGCATTTGTTGGCATCACCGCAGGAAAGGCAGCCGGGGCGAAAGTCGTCGCCGTCGCCACCACACACCCTCTGGAGTCTTTGCACGAGGCCGACACCGCTTTTCCTAATCTTGACGGCGTTTCCCTGGCAAAACTGCTCGACGTCTTTTGAGCGGCGTTGGTTTTGAAATATCGCTGAAGGCAATCGGCCCCTGCCATCCGCGGGAGACATGGATCGCCCCTAGTTGAAAGCCAGATTGCGGGAACTCCGGCGGCATCTCCACCAGACAGATTTCTTTGATGCCAAACCCTTGCTCCTGGATGTCGCGAATCCGCGCCTTCGTCCACACGTGATTGATGGTCATGAGGAACACCACATCGTTGGCCACTTTCATTGCCTGGAGAAGGAAGACGCGGATCTTGCTCCACGGCGGGTTGGTGATGATCCAGTCCACGGGTTCCTTCCATTCCAGAAAGTCCCTTCCCTTTAAAATTTCACACCAAAACGATCCCTTGGGCAAATGTTTGAAGATGCGTCCCTCCCCTCGGCAGGGCTCTAAGACCCGTCCAGTAGGCGCGAAGTGTTTCACCAGCCGTTTGGCAATGTCTGGAGGCGTCTGCACCACGTCATTGCTCACGTAGTTCCGGTTTGGCTGACTTTTCATATTAATTAACTACCCCTCTCTGAAGCAGCAGAGCACAGTTGCAATCACAGAATCAACAAGTTGATTGCGCCAGAATCCACCGCAATGCACATCAGCGACATCTTCGCCAACCGGCGCCCCACCTTTTCCTTCGAATTCTTCCCGCCGAAAACGCCGGAGGCTTCTGAAGCACTTTTTGAAACCATTCGGGAATTGGAGGCCTATAAGCCCGCGTTTGTTAGTGTTACCTATGGCGCAGGCGGCACCACAAGGGAGCTCACCCATGAGTTGGTCGTTCGTATCAAGGAGACTACCTCCCTCGATCCCGTCCCGCACCTCACCTGCGTTTGTCATACGGATAAGGACATCGCGAACATCCTGGAACGCTATGCCGCGGCAGGCGTGAGCAATATTCTCGCGCTTGGCGGCGATCCCCCAAAGGGCATCAGCACTGAAGATCCCCGCGCTGGATTCCCGCATGCTTCAGACCTCGTTCGCTTCATCCGTGCGTTCGACGGCCATAAGGACAATCGCGGATTCGGCGTCGGCGTTGCCGGCTTCCCAGAAGGCCACCCGGGCACTCCAAATCGCCTTCTGGAGATGGACTACTTCAAAGCCAAAATCGACGCAGGCGCTGACTACATCTGCACGCAATTGTTCTTCGACAATCGTGACTTCTTTGACTTCCGCGACCGTTGCCAACTCGCTGGCATTCGCGTTCCCATCCTCGCCGGCATCATGCCCATCACCAGCGCTTCCGGCATGAAGCGCATGGCGGAGCTCGCCGCTGGAGCCCGCTACCCCGCGAAGCTAATGAAAGCCATTGCCCGATGTGGTAATGATGAAGACGCCGTCCAGCGCGTGGGTGTCCATTATGCCACGGAGCAATGTGCCGACCTCCTCGACAATGGCGTCGACGGCATTCATTTCTACACACTCAACAAGAGCCACGCCACTCGGGAAATTTACGCCAGCCTCGGTCTCAAAGATTCCCACGGCGTCTAACAACACTCTCCGAAAAGCAGTGATGGCCCTCCAAGCCTCACTGCTTTTTTGTGACCGTGTTGATCGCGGCACTTCATTTGCCCAGCATTGCTTTGATGACAATCCCAAAGCAAAAACTCCATTTTCTTGCTCGCGCACGGTTAGTCCGTCCGTTTACCATCCGGCACAATCCCAGCACCAACCGTATTCAATCTTTATCATGAACCGAGGTGGACTAATCGCAGCCCTGGAAGCAGGCGGAACAAAATTCAACTGCGCTGTGGGCAACGGGCCCGATGACATCAAGATTTCGAAGCGCATCGAAACCACCACCCCAACGGAGACACTGCGAGAAGTCGTTGCTTTCTTTGACCAGGCAGCCCGTCAGTATGGAAACTACAGCGCCATGGGTATCGGCTCCTTTGGCCCTCTCGATCTTGATCAATCCAACGACACCTATGGTTACATCACGACTACACCAAAAGAGGGCTGGAAATACACCGACCTCCTCGGGTCACTCAAGGAATGTTTCCACGTGCCCATCGCCATCGACACTGACGTCAATGCTGCCGCAATCGGCGAGCACACGTGGGGTTACGGGCAGGGATGCGATCCTCTTATCTATCTCACGATCGGCACTGGCGTAGGTGGAGGCGTCCTCATCAATGGCCGTCCTCTCCATGGCATGCTTCATCCGGAGATCGGCCACCTCTTTGTCCCCGCCATCATGTCGGATGCCCCAAATCCAGATGGCATTTGCCCATTCCATGGAGATTGCCTGGAAGGCCTCATTAGCGGCCCTGCTATTGAAGCACGTTGGGGCGCACCGGCGTCCGAGTTTCCGGAAGACCATGCGTGCTGGGGAGAAGTCGCCACCATCCTCGGCCTTGCCCTGGCCAACCTGACCCTCACCATTTCTCCGCGCCGCATCATTCTTGGCGGCGGAGTCATGCATCAGCAGCAACTTTATCCCATGATCCGGGAAGAACTTCAACGCCTGCTGAATGGCTACCTCAAGACACGCGAATTGGAGGAACATATCGAGCATTTCATCGTTCCACCAGGTCTGGGTGATCAGGCCGGTATCCTCGGTGCTCTCGCGCTTGCCAAACAGGCTGTGCATTAGCCGCCCGCAGTTTGGTCCCTACCCCAGTTCCCGGAACATCACATACGCATCCACAAATCCCAGCGATGCATGCCGGTAAACCTTCGGCAAGACGCCAACGGTTCGGAATCCAAGTCGCTGCCACAGTCTTACCGCTGTTTCATTCGTGCTCACCACAATGTTGAATTGCATGGCCCGGAAGCCCAGCCTTGCCGCTTCGGCCAGACAATGCTCTCCCATTGCCATCCCTACCCCACGCCCTCGCGCGGATGGCGCCACCATGAAAGATGCATTCGCCACGTGGGAGCCAAGTCCCGGTTGGTTCGCTCGCAAAATGTAAGTGCCCAACACGTCCCCATTATCTTCCGCCACATAGGTGTGGGTGTCGCCCCTGAACCAATATGCCAAGGCATTTTCCCGGCTGATCTCAGGCTCGAACACGTAGGTATCCCCAGAACCGACCACCACGTGGAAAATCTTCCACACGGCATCATGGTCGGCTTCAGAGCCTAGTCGGATATTCATCATCCCTTTAGACAACCCGTACCGCCAACCAAGCAAAAGAACGAAACGAAACGAATTTCGCTTCCTCGCTTTAACGACCGCAAGCCCCCTGCAACATCTCCCTTTCCATGGTAATCTAACGGATGTCCGATCATCACGCCACCTTCGCTGACCTCCTTCAGGGACCCAAGCCCATCCTGGCGCTTGCTCCCATGCAGGACGTGACCGACCGTGAGTTCTGGGACCTCATTTCCCGTTTTGGCGGCGCGGATGTCTATTATACTGAATACTTCCGCGTTCACCGGGACTCACGTCTGGAAAAGAACATTCTTCGTTCCATTACCGCAAACCCCACCGGCAAGCCAGCCGTGGCGCAGATGATCGGTAACGACATCCCCTCTCTCGTCCGCACCGCCAAAGAGCTGCAGCAGCATGGCATCGTCGCCGTGGATTTAAACCTTGGTTGCCCCGCGCCCATCGTTTACAAAAAATGCGCGGGCGGAGGACTCCTTCGCGAACCACAACTCGTAGACCGCATCCTCGGCGCCTTGCGTGAAGCCGTGCAGATCAAATTCACCGTCAAGACCCGCATCGGCTTCGACAACACCGATCACTTCGAAACTTTCCTCGCCCTCTTCGCCAAGCACAACATTGATCTCCTCACCGTGCACGGTCGCACCGTCGCGGAGGGCTATCGCAGCGCCGTGCATTACGACTTCATCGCTCGCGCCGTTGACGCGTTGCCTTGCCCTGTACTCGCAAATGGCAATGTATCTTCTGCCCGCAGAGGTGAGGAAATTTTGAAAATTACCGGCGCCCGCGGCCTCATGATTGGACGTGGCGCCATCCGCAATCCGTGGATCTTCCAGCAGTTCCGGCAGCTACGCGCCGATCAGCCGCTCTCGATACCAAGTGGACGCGATGTCCTGGGTTTCATTTCAGCCCTCTATGATGCTGTCTGCTCCCCCGACGTTGCAGAACTCTACCAAGTGCAGAAGATGAAGAAGTATCTCAACTTTGTCGGCCTTGGCGTGGAGCCGACGGGTGCGTTTCTCCACCACATGCGTCGTGCCACGAGTCGCGCTCAGCTCTTCCACCTCTGTGCCGAATACCTCGATCACGATGACCCGATGCCCTTGGAGCCTTTCCGTCTTGAACTCCGGGAACGCGACGTGCTGGTTGGCGAGCACAGTTGACTTGCATCGAAGGAAGATTTGCCCGCCAGACCGGATGCGCTAGTGTACTGGCCCGCCAGCGCCTGTCATGACTGATCTCTACCTCCAGCCGGAACTTACGCGGTTCCAAACCGAAGCAGCCAACGGCAATCTTATGCCGGTCTGGGCGGAATTGGCGGCGGATTATGAGACTCCCTTGGCCGTGTTCCAGCGCATTCATGATGGTCGCCACGGCTTCCTGCTGGAGTCCGCGGAACTGACCCAGCACTCCGGCCGGTACTCCCTCATGGGCAGTGCCCCGCGCCTTATCTTTACTGCCCGTGGTCGCGAAATCACTGTGGAGGAGGGCGACCGCGTCCGCGCTTTCAGTACCGCATCCGATCCCTTGCGGGAACTGGAGGCGATCATGAAGTCCTTCAAGCCTGCCGGCCCCAAGCCTGCGGAAGTTTTCCACGGCGGGGCTGTAGGATACTTGGCTTATGACATGGTGCGCTTCTTCGAGCCCACCCTTTCGCCTCCCCCACCGGATCAACTCGGCCTGCCAGACATGGTCTTCATGATCGCGGACACGGTCCTGATCTATGACCACAAGCACCGCAAGCTTCAGATCGTGGTGAACGTGTATCTTCCGGAGCACGGTTCCCCTGCGGAGGCTTATGAATGGGCCAGGAAAAAGATTCAGCAGCTCATCACGAAACTGGAGCAGCCTCTTCCCGTGAAGGCCATGCAGGCCTTCGGTCCCAATTCGGCCAACGCGAGCGATGTGCCCTCAGGCAACACCACACAGGCTGAGTACGAGGAAATGGTACGTCGCGGCAAAGAATACATCGCTGCCGGAGACGTGTTCCAATTCGTCCCTTCCCAACGTTTTGAAACGCCTTACAGCGGCAGTCCGGTCGATCTCTACCGTGCTTTGCGGCATGTGAATCCGTCCCCTTACATGTTCTGCCTGTGTTTTCCGGACGGCTTCTCACTTGTCGGCAGTTCCCCGGAAGTTCATGTGAAATGCCTTGGGGGCAAGATCGAAATCCGCCCTATCGCAGGCACCCGTTGGAGAGGCAAAACGCCACGTGAGGACGACGATCTCGCCGCGGAATTGCTGGCCGATCCCAAAGAACGTGCCGAGCACATCATGCTGGTGGATCTCGCCCGCAATGATGTTGGCCGCGTCTCTGAATATGGCAGCGTCCGTGTGAACGAACTCATGGTGGTTGAGCGCTACTCCCACGTCATGCACATTGTTTCCAATGTGGAAGGGCAACTCCGCAATTCCATGAGCGCCTACGATGTCATGCGAGCCACCCTACCCGCCGGTACGGTAAGTGGCTCTCCAAAGGTGCGTGCCATGGAAATCATCAACGAGCTGGAGAAAGGCAAACGCTGCGCCTACGGCGGCGCCGTGGGCTACTTTGGATTCGATGGAGCCCTGGATAGCTGCATCGCTCTGCGGACTTGTGTACTCAAGGACGGAACGGCTTATGTTCAGGCCGGTGCGGGCGTTGTGGCGGACTCTAACCCGACCTACGAACATCAGGAAACAGTCAACAAAGCTCGTGCCGTGCTCCGGGCCTTGGAACACGCCAAAGAATTGGGTAAGTGAGCCCTCTTGACGCCAAAGCCTATTATTTTTGAGAATACGCTCCTATTTTTGAGCACAAAGGGGTGTTTTTTTTCAAAAAAGCGCCTCCCACGATTGCCACCTCCGAAAGCATCGTGGTAAATTATCCGTCACTGCGAAAGCGAAAACAATCACATGATGCGCCTTAAAGCCTACTTCACGATGGTGGTTTGCCCCCTCGCTCTCGGACTCAGCAGCAGCGCATTGGCGCAAGCCTTTACGCCTACTGTCGCGTCGACCATCAGCAGTGACAGAGCCGCAATAGGTACCCTCTCTGCATCGCGTCAGTCGTTCAGCCCTGCTTCGTCTACCGCGGCCGCCCCTTTGCCTCGCGTCTTCACGCCCACTCTGCCTCGCGCCACTTACACTCGCTACCCTTGGAAGACCGACATTGTCGCCACGGTGTTCTGGGTCGGTGAACTACCCACAGAGAATAACCCGACCCCCAATACCGCCAGTTCCTGGGACGTGAATTGGACCACCAATTTTGGCGGGTTTGACGATCCAGATCCATCCAGGAGAGCCCCAGATTACCGCCCGGCTGCTTTCGTGCCTCAGCTCAATCCATTTTATGTAGCCCTGCCGTACAACGACTGTCAGGACTATCGCACCACTAAAACGGAAGCCTATAGCATGATCCCGTGGTTCAAGCAGACTTTCAAAAAAGCTGGCAAGTCTGTCTGCCGCGACCGCTGGGTCGCCATTCGTATGGGTGATCGCATTTGCTACGCCCAATGGAGTGACTGCGGCCCCTTCGTGACGGATGACGCCGCTTATGTCTTCGGGACTGCCCGTCCTCAGAATACCAAGAATGATGGCGCCGGCATCGACGTCTCCCCTGCAGTGCGCGACTACCTTTCATTCTCTGGCAGATCGAAATGCGACTGGCGTTTTGTGGACGTTCACGAAGTGCCGGATGGCCCTTGGAAAGTTTACGGCGATAACAATCACTTCGTCCAGCAGGCCACGCAGAACAAAGACGTAGTCGCCTCCCGCCTTGAGGAACTGCGCCGTGCTCGAGATGAATGGTTCCGCACCAACGGCTCTTCTGATATGCGCCGCCGATAACAGCGGGGCATCGCCACGCTGTGAGTGAAGAAATCGGACCCCGTGCGCTGCCTTTTTCACAATGGATGGAGCAGGCGCTTTTTCATCCGGCGACCGGCTATTATGCGAAACGTATCCGGACAGTAGGCCGCTCCGGGGATTTTTCCACATCCGCTACGATTAATGGCTTGTTAGGCACGGCCATTGCGGGATGGCTCAAGGAGGGTAGCAGCACGGAGCCCCGTGTGCATCATGTTATCGAAGTAGGCGCTGGCGACGGATCGCTCTCTCAAGCCGTACGACAGGCTTTAGGCTGGTGGACCAGGCGCAAATTCTCCTGGGCCATCGTGGAAAGCTCCTCGCGCCTGACGGAACTACAAAAGTCCAAGCTCAGCGATCCGAAGGTTCGTTGGTTTCCCAACATGACCGAAGCGCTGACCGCCTGCGCCGGATCTGCCTTTATCTTCCACAATGAATTGATGGACGCGCTGCCTGTGTCGCTGGTCCAATGGGATGCGTCGGCCTCCACGTGGCAGGAAGTATGGCTTCGCGAGAGTTCTGGCCGCTGGGTTGAGGAACTCCGTCCCCACCAAATCGTAGCATCGCACCGAGAGCATTTCAGTGCCTTGAATCCCGGCAACTGGGAATCCATTCCCATACGCGACGGCCAACGAGTCGAGCTTCCCACCGGCGCATTCCAATGGCTGGCAGACTGGTCGCCTGGATGGCGCTCCGGCGCCATGCTCACGATCGACTATGGCGATGTTTTCCCTGCTTTATATCGTCGCAGACCCAAGGGAACCCTTCGCGCCTACGCTGCTCATCAGACTCTCACCGGCCCCTCAATTTATGAGAACATGGGGCGACAAGACATCACGGCCGACGTGAACTTCACTGATCTCCGAAATTGGGCTCAGACGCGGCAGTGGATCCAGGAACCGTTGGAAACCCAACGGAATTTCCTGCTTCGCCATACCCCACGTAACGCTACCTCCGATCCTGCTTCACGATTTCTGCTGGATGAATTTGGCGCTGGCAACGCGTTCAAGGTCTTGCAACAACGCCCCTCCAGCTGATCCCGAAACCGTTTGCGCCCTTTCCTGGCCTATGTTAGCTGGGCGGCCCGCTTCACACCCTTTTCAATGAAGTCATTTCAAATCCTCCAGTCCCTCAGTCCTGCGCTTAGCAAGGAAATCATCACCTACGTCCAAACCGAGACTCGTGAGGCATTCCGTACGGCTTTGTTTCAGATTGGTTCTTTGAAGAAACTGCGCCCGCAGTACTTCCAGAACAAGTCTCGTGAAGAGCAGGGGAAGTGGTTGCTGGAGCAACTCAAATCAAAGACCCACGACGGCGTCACTGAGCAGATTCTGCAATTGTGGTTGCTGAAGGGCAAAGTGTCCATGCTCACCGCTTTTCTGGACGCCGCCGGCATCAAGCACGACGGCCAAGGCCAGGTGGATGATCTCCCGGAGGAACTTACCAGCGAGCAAGTGGAAGCAGGCATCGCCGCCATGCTCAAAGATAACCCACCGGAACACGTCGGCCTCTACCTCCGTCTTTTCCAACGCCAGCGTCCCGACGGTTGGCCCGCGGTTGCGGAGGCCTTGGAGAAGCATCCAGAACTGGCTCTCGGCGGCGAAACCGCCGCCGCCTAGACTTCTTGTCGTTCGTTTGTCTTAGACGAACTTCCGCATCCGGTCCCGCACATCCAGCTTAAGACGTTCCACGTAACCCGTGGCATAGTCTTCTGGATTAAGCTCGTCATCTTGGATCAAGGGTGTCAGATCCATCGCATAGGTCAGCGCGCTGGTGTTATCGGTGGTGTGGGAATCGAAATATGTCGCATTTGCCCGGCGCAGACCTTCCTCGGCGAGGTCATAGCGTTTGCCTCCGCTGATCTGCGAGTCAAACACGGCCAGCAGGGCGCCGATGAGATGTGGGTATTGATCCACCCAGAGCATCTCTTTGTCTTCGTGCAGCAGCCAGTCCAACTTCCGCCAGACTTCGCAGCCATAGACCTTCTTCGGACGGATATCTTTGGGCATCGCGCGTAAAGCTTCCAGACAACGCAGGAAGGTGGCGACGTGCGTGTCGTGCCGATCAGTCGGATTGTGCATATAGACAAACTGCGGCTGGCACATCTTCAGGATACTCAAAAGATCTGCAGCGACGTCTTCTTTGCGGTTGAACTTCACGTCTTCACTTGGATAGCCGAGCTGCGCCATCACACTATACTCTCCTACGAAGGCTGCTTTGCGCTGCTCCTGCTTCCGCACATTCTGCATTTCCTCATCCGTAAAGGAGGCGTATGGCCCTTTACGCGGACTGCCTGCGCCATCGGTAACAACTACGCCACCAAATTTTTTGTCCGTCTGGCGGAAGCATTCGGTAATGCCGTGATAAGCTGCAATTTCCAGATCATCCTGGTGGCTGACGATACCCAAATGGGTCACGCGGGCGAAGGCCTGGGCCGGATCCGACTGGTCCGGTACGAAGAGGTCGGCTTTGGAGTTGCGGAAGAGCATAAGAGTGTGGTCGTTACGATGCGCTGGGCCTGAGGAAAAGGAAAACGCTAAGATGGGTTGATTATGGTATTCATCTTATGTCTGGCACGAAGGATGCGTTGCATCTTGTGACGTTTTGTTTTCTGCGAACAATCGTGAAAATCCAGCGATTCCGATTTTTATACTTGCCACCTCGGTTCGGCCCGGGAAATACTTTAGGCAACTTAAAGAATCTGGATGCAAGACTCATCCGTCTCTCTCAGGCCGCCCAAGGTCGCTTTGCGAACCCCACGGGCGGCCTTTCTATTTTCAGCAAACCAAACCAGCAACCACCATCGCGCTCGTCTATGATACATGAAGCCGCTCCTCCTGCCATTGTGCCCACCGTCATCTCCGATGAAGAACACTCACCTTGGCAGCCGAATGGAAACGGGCGACCGAAGTTAAACGGGCACAAAACTCGCCCCAACGGTAAAAACCGCCTGGTGGGCGCACAACGGCGCACCAAGAGCTTTATTCTGGATACCAACGTCCTGCTGCACGACCCAGCGTGTTTGCAGCGCTTCGAGGACAATGAAGTCTGCATCCCGGTCGAGGTTCTGAACGAACTGGATCGCTTCAAAGGCGAATCCAGTGATCGCGGCGCCAATGCCCGCGAGGCGCACCGCCTCCTTGCGAAAGCATTCTCTCAACCTGGTGCGGACGTCATGAAAGGCGTGCCCACAGCCGGCGGCGGATCCGTGCGGCTTGTGGTCTTTGATTGGCACGAAGCCATGGCACATCCCGCCATGCAACGCTTCGAGCGCGTGTTTCACGACCTGACAAAGGCGGACCACCTCATTCTGGCTTCCGCGATGTGGGTGGGCGTGCAAGCAGGTACGCCTGCGACGCTGGTCAGCAAAGACCTGAACATGATTTTGAAAGCCCGTGCCGTGGGCGTTCACTGTGAGGACTACCTCCATGACAAAGTCGAACCACGCGAGGTTTCCCAGGTGGAACTGGCCCGTGTTACGGTGTCCGCGCACGAGTTGCAGCGATTTGCCAGCAGCGGCCTCCTTGGCATTGAAGCCAAGCGCATCCCGAACCTGGCGGTGAATGAATATGTCGTTCTGACTTCGGGTGAAAGCACCATGGCGGCCCGATACAACGCGGAAGGCGCCTTCACCCGTTTGCTGGTGCCTGAAAGCTTGCGTGTGCTGGAAGGCCGCACCATCAAGCCCATGAATTTGGGACAATGCTGCTTTCTGGATGCTCTCATGAATCCTGCCATCTCACTGGTCACCTGCTATGGCCAGGCAGGGACTGGCAAAACCCTTCTCGCCTGCGCGGCGGGTCTCAGCCAGATTATGGCGCGAGGCTATGCGGGACTTACGGTCAGTCGTCCAGTTGTCGCCATGGGGCAGGGCATCGGGTTCCTGCCCGGAAGCCTGCAGGACAAGATGCGGCCCTGGCTCCAACCGGTCTATGACGCTCTGGATCTCCTCACCCGTCCAGTCGCCAATCCTAATTTCAGCAAAAAGAAAGTCTCTCGTCACCAGCGCCAGGAAAGCACCCCACACGGCGGTGGCGCTTCGCTCCAGATGCCGGGCTCGGCACCCTACGAACCGCTCTTGCAATCAGGCGTCGTCGAGATTGAGGCACTTTGCTATATCCGCGGTCGCAGCATTCCGGATCGATTCTTCATCCTTGATGAAGCGCAACAACTGACCCCGCTGGAGGCCAAGACCGTAGTCACTCGTATGTCACGCGGTAGCAAGCTTGTCCTGGTCGGTGACCCCGCGCAGATTGACAATCCCTATGTGGACAGCCGCAGCAACGGTCTGGTGTATACCCGTCAGCGCATGCGCGGACAGACTTTTGCAGCCCACGTTCCGCTGTCGAAAGGTGAGCGCAGCCCCCTGGCAGAAGCGGGCGCGAGGTTGATGTAAGGAGCTGCGAGGACCAAAGTCACGGTGACGGCTTGAGCCGTCACCTTCACTTGGCGCGATCCCGTCTTGACGGGATCGGTGCAATTCTGGCAAAGTCAGCGCTGCCGCACAACTGGGCTGCGCAATGGGAGTTTAACCCTTGCTGCCCGCAGATGCGGATGCACGGCCTTTCAGCCAAATCAAAGCAGTCCCTCAGCCCAGTAACGAGCCATGAAATTTATTCCCACACTCTGCCTGCTGCTCTTCAGCAGCCTCTCCGTTTTTGGCGCAGACAAAATGAAGCCGGGCGGCCCGAACGGCCCTCCGAATGGTAGCGGTCCGTCCGAGAGCGGTAAGCCTGACATCAATAGCGAAGAAGCATTTAATCGGTTTGATATCAACCGTGATGGCGTGGTGATCAAAATCGAGTTTCTGGCCTCCCCCATGGCGCAAGCCCACCCGGACAGTGCGGAGAAATTTTTCTCCACAAAAGATAGAAACAACGACAAGTTGATCTCCAAGGCGGAATGGGCGGGAAACAAGATCGATAAACCACCAGGAGGTGGACCAGGCGGCGAAGGTGGGGGCAAAGGCGCCCCAAACGGAAAACAGCCGAAAAGGCTTTGATCGAATTTATTAACTGTCTTCTCAGTCCAAGATGCACGGCCTTTTGTGAGTTTCGCGGAGCGGATACATCCTCCCCGCGATTTTTTACGAAAATAGCTGTAATGTCCCCGCAATGGGCACGTTGTAAAGCGCCTCGCCCCCGGCCGTCCACGGCCCGCGCGACTAATTCAAATCCAAAGCAAACATAACATGAAAGTTCTTATTACACTCACGACTCTTCTCGTCAGCGCTGGCCTCAGCCTCGCCGCCGAAGGCAAAAAGCCAAACGAAGAAGCTACCAAGCCTGCCGAATCCGGAAAATCCGCCGAATCCGGCAAGTCCGCTGAAGGCGAAAAGACCAAGGCTGATCCAGAAGCTACCTTCAAGAAGAAGGACACCAATGACGACAACAAGCTCAGCAAAGATGAACTTGTGGGCAAAATGAAGGACGAAGCCAAGAAGACCAAGATGGAAGAGTCCTTCACCAAGAAGGACAAGGACAAAGACGGCTTCTTGAGCAAGGAAGAGTTCACCGCAGCCGGTGGCAAGAAGAAGACCTCCTAGTCAGCCTAACGGGACGCGGCCTCACGACCGATCAATCTCAGACCGCATCCGGCTGCTGCCGGGTGCGGTCTTTTTTATACGGCTATTCCGCGATGTAAAACATCGCCGCGAAGGTATTGGGCGTGAATGTCGCATCCGCGCTGGGCGCGACGACCATTTGCGAAATGTCTCCATCCAGGAAAAGGGCGTCTTTACAGCCCAAGTGCGCAAAAAATCGCGCGAATTGATGAAAATTCACTCGGCCTTTCTCCCGGTCCTCCCGATCGGTCACCGCGAAGATGATTTCTCCATCAGAAGCCCGCACTCCCACTCCACTACGCTGCCTTTTGTTAGGCGAACCCTCCGTGAACGCTGGATGGATGCGTCCTCCGGATAAAAGCATCGGCCCGCTTTGGGTCGCCAGCCGCGGCTTGAGATTGGCTCTGGCATAGGCGTTTGCTTCCAGCACCCCTGCTTTGCCGTCCTGATCGAGATAAAAGATCCCGTTCGGCTTGAGGTAGAAGTTCCCTTCTCCCTCCTTGAGATTTAGCGGGATCTGGGTGGCACCCTCACAGATAGTGAGTCCACATGGCGACGGACCTCTTTCGTAGATGCCGGCGTTTGTGGCAAAGCCGATGCGCTTTCCCTGCTTTTTTAGATGCGCCTGCAAAGCGGTAAAGTCAGACAGCGGCTTGCCCGCATCATCCAGCCAGACCAGCATCAGTTTGCCAGCGTCCTTCGGTCCAATGCGATGGAGATGGTAAAGCCCACCTTCGTATTCCAGTTTCTCCTTCGCAGGGGCGGGATTGGCCGCTGCCGCCGCACAGCCAAGGAGCAGGGCCAAACGGCGGAGCACGCTCATAACCACACCTGAGCTAGCGGCGGAGCACTTTCTCCATTCGCTTCTGCAAAGTCTGGGCTTTTTTCGTTTCACCCAAAGCCTCCAGAACGGCCACATAATCCGTGCCCAACTGTTCGTAGATGTCGGAGGACGTGTCCAAATGGCCTTCCAGAATGCGGAGGCTCTGCTCGTAATTTTCCTGCACCTTGTCGTCCTCCTGAAGTTCGTAACAGGAGGTCGCCAGATTTCCGTAGCTCTGGGCTACCTCAGGGTGGTTGGGCCCGAACACCTGCGTCCGGATGTCCAGAGCCTCCAGATGCATTTCCTTGGATTGCTCCGCGAAACCTGCCGCGTAGTAAAGGCCACCCAAGTTGTTAAAGACGGCCGCGACGCGCTCGTTGTTCCTGCCGTAGATCTTTTCAAGCGTCTCCAGCGCCATCAGATAATGCTGCTCAGCCAGCGAATACTTCGCGAGGCTCTTGTAGATCATCGCCAGGTTATTGCGAAGCTGGGCGGCATCCTGACCTCGAGGAGGATCCTGCCGCTCGCAGTCGGTAATTGCCTGCTCATACAACGGGATGGCACTCTCTTCCCGCTGGTTGAAATCATAGAGCATGGCCAGATTGCTCCGGAGCCGGGCCATCTGCTCCAGCCCGCCACCCGCTTTGTCAGCAGTCTCAATGGCCTCAAGGTAGAGCGATTCGGCCTTGTAAAAATCTCCATTGTCCCGTTGGAGAGCCGCCAGATTGTCCAGCGCTTTGGCGAGGACAGGCAAATTGGCTGGATCTTCTTCAACGGCCTGGCGCGCGTTGCCCAGTGCGGTATTGGCCACCCGTATGGCATCATCCAGCTTCCCCGCATCGTAGAGGCTGGCGGCATGATCCTCCAGGAGGGTGTTTAAATTCTCTGAAGACATATCGGGGTGAAAGGTCTACCGCCGGGCGGCTCGGAGGGGAAATATGGAACATCGGCCAGCAGGCGGCAAGCACTACTGCTTTTCCTTGCGCTGATTCTCCATCTTCCTCCACTCCTCCCTAAGTTGCTCCCGTTGCTCAGGCAAAGGCTGGTGCAGGACCTCGCGAAGCAGATCCGCACCACCGTGCTTAGGCCCGCCGAACCCGAGTTCCAGGCAAAGACGGTTTTCGAAACGGCGCAGCAGTTCTTCGGTCGGCTCGTGCTCCTCCAGAAAGTCCAGCGCCATGGCGAGCAACTCATGCACGCCTCCCAGCGGTGTGCCTTTTTCCACACTCATTTCGACCAGCTTGCCAAAGTAGGTGGCCGCCAAAACCCGCCGATAACTGCCACGCACCCCCAGCCGGGGCCGCACTACATGGGCCTCCTTCAACTGATGCAAATCCGAGGTGTGGGACCGGTTCATGACAAGCTCACAGGTGATGAACAGGTCCAGACGCCCGGCAAATGCGGACTTCGGCCGCAGCGCCCCTTTCGCCACCGTTTTGAAGAGCCCCTCTTCGGCCGAACACCACAGCACGATCAAACTCGACTCCGTGAGCCGGTAGCGGTTGATAACGATGGCAGTGATGGGTGGGGTCACGTGGAGATTCATAGCATCGCTCATAGCGCTAACGCCCGCACGCCCAATCCACCTTCCCCTTGCTTCCCCAAGGCATCCGCCCTATCTAAACTTAGTCATGGATAAGCCCGCCAAAACCGTCATCACCGATCTCCAGTCCTTTGATACCGAGGCTCTGAAGGGCCGCATTGGGGCGCTCCGGAGGTATCTTTGACGTCCCGGCCTTAACCTCTGATCTGGCAACACTCGAAGAGCAACTCACCGCAGAGGGTTTCTGGGATGACCAGAACGCCGCCCGCAAGGTGATTGACCGCGTCAACGCCATCAAAAACCAACTCGGACCGCTGGCCGAACTCGAAAAGCGGCTGGAAGATTTTTACGTGCTCGGCGAAATCGCCGAAGCCGAAAATGACATATCGGCCTGGAAAGAGGTCGAAAAGGAATACGCGGCCTTCGACCAAGCCGTGAGCACTTTTGAGCTCACCGTGATGCTGAGCGGCGAGTTCGATAAAGACGGCGCCTTCGTGACGATCCATTGCGGCGCGGGCGGCACCGAATCATGCGACTGGGCGGACATGCTGCTGCGCATGTACATGCGCTGGTGTGAACGCTCGGGTTACAAGATCGAAATGGTGGACTACGCCGCTGGTGAAGAAGTGGGCGTGCGCAACGCCACTTTCCAAGTCACCGGCGAATATGCCTACGGCAAGCTCAACTGCGAGCGTGGCGTGCACCGCTTGGTGCGCATTTCACCCTTCGACTCCGCGAAAAAGCGCCACACGAGCTTCGCCAGCGTCGACGTAACGCCGGACATCAAGGATGACGCCAAAATCGAGCTGAACGAAGCAGACATCAAATTCGATACCTACCGTGCGGGCGGCAAAGGCGGCCAGAACGTCAACAAGGTGGAAACAGCCGTGCGGCTCGTGCACATTCCTACCGGCATCATTGTGAACTGCCAGGTGCAGCGCTCCCAAGGGAAAAACCGGGAAATGGCGATGCACATGCTCAAAGCGAAGCTTTATCAGTTGGAGCAGGATAAAAAGAAATCCGAGATGGAGCGCCAGTATGGGGAGAAGGGCGATGTCGCCTGGGGCAACCAGATCCGATCTTATGTCTTCCAACCTTACCAGATGGTGAAGGACCACCGCACCGGTGAGAAGACAGGTAACGTCTCCGCCGTGATGGACGGAGATCTGGACGCCTTTGTCGAAGCCAAGCTGCGCGGCCGTAAGGCGGGTGACTCGGACGATGACGACGATGTCTAGCCGACTTGTCATCATCACTAATGACTTTGAATCCAACGGGTGCGTTGCTTCGCATCAGAGACAAACCCTCAGTGAAAGCCTGGCCATCCTCCGAAAGGGGGATGGTCTTTTACATGCCGCCCACGTTGTCGGCTGACCTCCGCCCTTGTTTTCAAGACGAGCCTGTCTGAAGCTGCGGCATGATTCGCCGCTTCCTCACTGAATCCGTTTCGATTTTTCTTATAGGCGCCTGCTTCGCCGGTCTGCCTGCGCTGGCGGGTGAGTTGCATGTCGCTCCACAGGGGAAGGACACCAACGCGGGCACAAGGGCAGCGCCTCTGGCCACTTTGACCGCCGCACGGGACGCGATCCGAAAACTGCGTTCGGAAGGGAAGGCGGCGGCCGGAGCCGATGCTGCCGCGGCGGCAGCAGTGAAGCCAGAAGCGTTCACCATCTGGGTGCATGCTGGAACTTTTGAAGTGACCGAGATGCTGGTCTTGGAAGCACAAGATTCGGGCTCTCTCGAAGCGCCTGTAGTGATCCGTGTCTATGAAGATGACACTCCCTTGCTGGTTGGCGCGCCGAAGGTGACCGACTTCGTGCCGCATAAAGACCAGATCATGAAAGCCGACGTGTCCGCGCTTGGTCTCAAGGATATCACGATACGGCAACTACTCTTTAAGGGCGAACGCCAAACTCTCGCCCGCTATCCGAATGTGGATGCCAGCGACATTCGTTACAAAGGATGGGCTTTCCTCGACGAGAATCCGAAAGAACTCCCAGCGGATCATGATTGGAAACGGAATGCGCAGATAAAGAAAGAAGACGTGCGTCAATGGGCTCATCCCGAAGAAGTGGAAATCGATGTCTTTGCGCAATATGGGTGGTGGAACTGGATCATGCCGGTGACGTCATTGGATGCCGCCACAGGTAAGCTAACGCTGGCAAAACCCTGCGGCTACGATCTCCATCCGCATAATCGGTATTACTTCCAAAATGCCCTCGAAGAACTGGATGCCCCCGGAGAATGGTATCTCGATAAGCGAACTCAAACGCTCTACTTCTGGCCACCTGCGCCCCTCAACACGGGCGAAGTACGCATCCCCAAACTGGCCACCTTTATCAAGATCGGTCCCGGCGCCAAACACATCAGCATTCGCGGCCTGCATTTCACCGGTTGCAACAGCACCGCGATCTACTCGGAGAGTGCAGAGAACAGCGGTGTGGAAGGTTGCACGCTTAGCCATGTTGGGCATTTCGGTGGCACAGGCATCAGTTTGCAAGGCGGCAAAAACAATTGGGCGAGAGGGAACAATGTATCCTATACGGGCGCCGCTGGTATCAGCGTTGGAGGAGGTGACCGCAAAACCCTCACGCCATCCAACAATGTGGTGGATAACAATCACATCCACAACGTCGGCGTAGTGAACAAGAACGGCGCGGGCGTGGGCCTTGGCGGCGTGGGCAATGAAGTGACGCACAACCTCATTCACCACACGCCGCGCATGGGCATTCAGTTCGCGGGCAACAATCTCGTCATCGAATACAATCACATCCATCACACGGTGCTGGAAACGCAGGATGGTGGCGCAGTTTATACCGGCGGCCGCGACTGGATCAGCTCACGCGGCACGAAGCTACGATACAACTTCATTCATGACACAGTCGGCGTGGGACAGGGACCGGAAGGCCTGCATTGGCCACACTTCACCTGGGGCATCTACATGGATGACAACGCCGGAGGACTGGACATTGTGGGCAACATCGTGACCCGCAGCGCCCGCGCTAGCCTGCATCTGCACAATGGCCGGGACCACCTCATCGAGAACAACATCTTCGCGGAAGGCGGTGAGCGGCAGATCGAGTTCAACGGCTGGCGCAAGGAACACAGCTTTTTCAGCAGTCACTTGCCTACGATGATCGCTGGATGGGATTCCATTAAGGATGCGCCTGCCTGGAAAGGCATGCGCAACATTGAGTTTGATCCTCGCAATGCCATAAGAGAAGACGGCACCATGATGAGTGGAAATGTCTTCCAGAAGAATATCATCCTCTGGAGCGATCCGAATCTGCGTTACCTTGATCTGCGCAGTTGCTCGCCAAAATACAACCTCACCAAAAGCAACCTTCTTTGGAACGGAGGTTCTCCCATTCTGACAGCCGTCAGCAAGACGGGACCAAATGTCGGCCCCGAGCTGCTTCATACTGATGAACTCTTGAAGACGACCGAGAACGGTAAGACGCCCAAGGGCTGGGGATGGAACCACAAGCCGCTTCCAGACTTACAAATCATCGCGACCGACGGCGTCATCGAAGTACCTGCGGCTACCGGGCCCGATCCAAAGAACGTGAAGTCTGTCATCCATTTCCCGGCCCTACCCTTCAAGCCCGGAGCGGCCTTCCGCGGGAAGTTGAAAGTGCGTGGCACGGAGCCCTCTGCAAAGCTCACCTTTGAATATGGTGTGTATGCGAATCCCGGTGGCTACTTCGCCACACAGAATCAGACGGTGATGGCGACCCCAGAGTGGCAGGAAGTGGAAGTGATGGGCGTCTTCCCTGCCGAAGGCGATGCCAAATACAAACCCTGGATGAAGACTTTCTGGCTGCGCATGGATGTTCATGCAGAGAAAGGCAAGATCCAGCTCCAGGACATCAGCCTTCATGAAGCCGAGGCTCTCAGCAACTGGGCCTCCTGGCAGACCGAAGGCTGGGACAAGGATTCCATCGTGGCGAACCCCAGCTTCGTAGCGGCTGACGAAGATGACTTCCGCCTCAATCCCGATAGCCCGGCGAAGAAGATCGGCTTCGAGCCGCTCCCTCTCGACAAGATGGGCCTGTATCCTGACGAACTCAGGGCGAAGTAGTTGCCGCGCTTGGTGTGGGTGAATGGTTGCAAGGGATGGGCGCGCACAGCGTTTTGTCCCTACACCACTCGCTCATCTTCACCATGATCCGCCGTCGCTACCTTTCGATCCTCACCTCATTATCTTTAGGGTCAGTTTTTGCAGCCTACCCTTCCGCTCAGGCCGCGGAAGAGCGTTCCGTGGTTATGATCAGTGTCGATGGATTAGCGCATTATTACTTCGATGACCCGAAGGCAGAAATGCCGAACATCCGGAAGCTGGCCGCCGAAGGCGCGCGGGCCGAAAAAATGAAAGCCGTGCTGCCGACAGTGACTTGGCCCAATCACACCAGCCTCGTCACTGGTGTCACTCCAGCCAAACATGGCGTCACAGGCAACTCGTATTTTGATCGTAAGGAACTCAAGGTGGTGCCGCTCATCTGGGATCCGCTCCTTGATAAAGAACAAATCATCAAGGTGCCGACCATCTATGACTTGGCAAAGAAAGCAGGCATGAGCACGGCGGCGGTAACATGGCCAGGGAGCCGGGGGATAAAAAATTTCGATTGGACCGTTCCCTGCGTGAACAAGAGCGATCTGTTTGTAGAGTTCTCAACTCCATCCTTGTTGGAGGAGTTCAAAGCCGCCGGCATTCCTTATGAGAACGAAGCTGATGGCTTCAAGGATGGACAGGGCGAGAACCGCGATCGGATCCATGTGCGCATGTTGAACCACATCATCAGCAAGCATAAACCCCGCTTCACCTTGTTTCACATCCTGGAGGTCGATCACATCGAGCACGCCCATGGGCCGCAGTCGCCCGAAGCTTATGCCGCCGTGAGATTCGCCGATGATCTTGTCGGCGAAGTCTGGGCGCAAATGAAGCAGACCTTTGGTGACAAAGCCACCATCATCATTGTCTCGGATCACGGCTTCTTTAACTATCGCCAGACCATCAGTCCAAATGTTGCCCTGCGTGATGCCGGACTGCTTACCGCCCTCGGAGGCAAAGTCACAGGAGGCGAGGTTCGCTCCAGCGGACAAGGCGGTTCCACCATGATCTACATTCTCGACGAACTGAACCGGGAAAAACTCATCCCGCAAATCGCAGCGATGATGCAAAAGCTGGAAGGCGTATCCCTGGTCCTCACACCGGACAAATTCCCCGCCTACGGACTACCCACCCGCAAACAAAACCCCAACTTCGCAGACATCGTCCTCTCCGCCAAAGAAGGCTACATGTTCAATGACTCCGCAGGCGGCGATGTCGTCATAAGCCCTATCACAGAAAAGATTAAAGGAGCGCATGGTTACGATCCCAATGAACCCAGGCTCCACGCCACCTTCGTGGCCAGCGGCTCCGGCATCAAACGCGGAGCCAAACTCGGAACCGTGACCAACATCTCCGTAGCACCAACCGCTGCCGCCCTGCTAGGCCTCAAGATGCCCAATGTTGAAGGTCAAGTCATCGAAGCAGCTCTCGAACGTTGACCGAGCCTCAGTCGTGGTCGGGGGCCTCCGGCACCCGAACCTCATCCTACATGCGAAGCATGCACAATATCCTTATGGTGCATGCAATGAACAAGCCCACCGCAGAACCACAAAAAACCCGTCGCCAGAGAAACCTCCAACGACGGGTTAAATTGTCCAAATCCAATCCCTCGCTCCTCCCTCGCCAGCTTACGGCAGCGGGAACTTCTGATTCAGCGCGATCACTTCCTGACGGATCGCTTCGAGCGCATCAGGGCTTTCGCGGTTCTCCAGAGCGCGATGCATGAGAGCAGCGATTTGCTTCATCTCAGCTTCCTTCATGCCGCGCGTCGTCACCGCTGGAGTTCCCACGCGGATACCACCGCCAAGGGTGATCTTCTCCGTGTCGAACGGAATACCGTTCTTGTTCACGGTGATACCGGCGTGGTCGAGCGTCTCGCTGGCGATCTTTCCATTGAGACCGCGCGGACGGAGATCCACTAGCATGAGATGATTATCCGTGCCGCCGCTGACGATGCGGTAGCCAAGTGAAGCGAGTTCGGCCGCCAGCACTTGAGCGTTCTTCACGATCTGCTGCTGATACTCTTTGAATCCAGGCTGCAGCGCTTCATGGAAGCACACCGCTTTACCCGCGATGACATGCATGAGCGGTCCACCTTGAATCCCGGGAAACACTTGAGAATTGATCTTCTTCGAGAGTGCTTCGTCGTTCGTGAGGATGATACCTCCGCGCGGTCCGCGCAAACTCTTGTGCGTCGTGCTCGTGATAAAGTCCGCATACGGAATCGGTGATGGATGCACACCCGCTGCAACGAGACCGGCGATGTGGGCCATGTCCACAAAGAGATAAGCGCCCACGCTCTTGGCGATTTCCGCCATGCGGGGGAAGTCGATGATGCGGGGGTATGCAGACGCGCCCGCCGTAATCATCTTTGGCTTCACTTCTTCGGCTTGCTTGGCGAGCGCATCGTAGTCAATGCGCTGATCGCTTTCACTCACACCGTAATGCGTGACTTGGTAGAAGGCGCCGCTGAAGTTCGCGCTGTGACCATGAGTAAGGTGACCCCCGTGGGCCAGATTCATGGTGAGGATACTATCGCCGGGTTTAAGCACGGAGAAGTACACCGCGGCATTGGCCTGCGAGCCGGAGTGCGGTTGCACGTTCGCATACTTCGCGTCAAAGAGTTCGCAGACGCGGTCGATGGCCAATTGCTCGACCTTGTCCACTTCTTCACATCCACCGTACCAGCGGCGGCCAGGGTAACCTTCCGCATACTTGTTTGTCAGGCAGGAACCCTGCGCGGCCTGCACCGCGCGGCTCGTGAAGTTCTCACTGGCGATGAGTTCGATGTTGTTCTGCTGACGCTTTTCTTCACCCAGAATCGCCTCAGCGATCGCAGGATCAATCTGCTGCACGATCTCTGCGGCTCGCTTGCGCAAGGCATTCATCTTGCCAACACGGCGGGCATGGCGGCCACCCGCGAAAGGCGTGCTCATGAAGGCTTCCGTGACAGCCTTCGCTGTGTCCGGAGCGAGATTGCCCGCAAGGCAAAGGACGTTCGCGGCATTGTGCTCGCGGGTGATTTTGGCGGTCGCTACCTCATGCACGAGCGCTGCCTGGATACCAGGATGACGGTTCGCGCTGATACTCATGCCAATGCCGGTGGTGCACACCAGCAGGCCCGCATCCACTTCGCCGCTAAGCACACGGGCGCAAACTTGTTCGGCAAAGTCAGGGTAATCCACGCTGTCTTTGCTGTGGGTACCCAAGTCATGCACCGTCTTGCCTAGGCCACGGAGATGGGTGACGAGGGCGTCCTTCAGCACCACGCCGCCGTGATCCGCACCCAGGGCGATGCTTTGGACAGCAGGTGGGATGATCTGATCGGAAAGATCAGTAGGAGGGGCAGAGGCGGTAGCGTGCATGGTTTCAGTTTCTTGTTTGTCGAAAGTTTGATCGATGTAGGCCAGAAGCGTAGGCAGCAGTGTGGCGAGCGTGTTCCGCGTCTCCACATATTCTTCGAGAGGTCCCCCAAAGGGATCGCGCACATCGCGACCCCGCAAAGCGTCATCTGGCGAGAATTCGCTCACAAGATACGCCTTGTCAGCAGCCGCTGGATAAAGAGATTCAATCGCATGCAGATGCCCTTTTGACAGCGCAAAGATGTGGGTCGCTTCGTCCAGCAACTCTTGCGTCACGGTTCGGCTCCGGAATGGACCGATATCCACTCCAGCCTGGCGAAGGATCTTCAGCGTATGCTCACTGGCCGGATCCCCCGGGTAGGCGCTAATGCCCGCGGACGAGACATGGTAGTCGGGACGTCCATTTACCAGTTTGCGAAAAAGACCCTCCGCCATGGGGCTGCGGCAGGTGTTGCCGGTGCATACGAAAAGGACACGTTTCACGTCGTGAAGGGTCAGAATAAATAAGTGGGATGGTCAACTTGCCCCGCTTTCCGCATTTGTCAAAGAGCGGGGAATTCTGGTTGGATACGGCCCATTTCTGGCTTATGGACGGATAATGCTTCAAATCATCTTCAATGAAATCAGCGCTGGGGAGCTTTCCCGCCTTTCCAATCAGATACAGTTCACCCTGTTGGAAGCGCTGAACATTCAGCCTGAAGATCTTGAGTCCGACAATTTGGAAAAGCGCTACGGAGTGATCAAACACGGCACCCAAAAGCTCTTTCGCTGTCGTGCCGGGGACTATCGCATCTACTTCGCCGTGGAAGGTGTCCATGTGAAAGTGCACCGCGTCCTCCATAAGAACTCGCTGAAGGATTTCTTGTATCGCAGCAACCTCGGAAGCGCAGGTGAGGATGAAGATTTGGGGCAGTCCAAAAGCTTTTGGAAGCTGATCGAGGAAGGCGAACGCACGCTGCGCGTCGTCTAAAGTGCCGGCACGAGAGATGCCGCACCTCACAGGACAAATTTTCCTGTCTCAGCTAAACGACGAGGCGGCTAGATGTGCTCAATCACGTCGCTATCGGCAAACCGCACCTTTGGCAGGTGCGCATAGCGATCAGCGGCCGAGCGATAGCCCGCCGGGCAGAGAACGGCGGCGGTGTATCCGCGTTCCGTGAGGCCGAGCAGCTCATCCACTTTTTCCGGCACAAAACCTTCCATGGGGCAGGAATCCACGCCCACCAGAGCGCACGAGGCCATAAACTGACCCAAGGCGATATAGGCTTGGCGGGCGGCCCATTCTGCCACCCACTTGCCGCGCTCGCCGTGCACCACGTCATTCATCATGACATTGCGATAGCCCATCAAGCCGTCCGCAGAACCACCGCGGATCTCGACGATGCGGCTGATAAAGCGGTCGATATGCGCCTCATCCAGCACCTTTTGCACCGCCATGACGACAAGGTGGGAGCAGTCAGCCACCTGCCGTTGTTTCCAGCAATGAGGCACCAGGGATTCCCGAATCGCTTTGTCGGTGACGACAATAAATTTCCAAGGCTGCAGCCCGTAGGATGACGGCGTGAGCACCATGGACTGTTCCAGAGCCACCCAGGTATCGCTCGGGATCTTTTTGGCCGGATCAAACACCTTGGTGGCATAGCGCCAATGCAAAGCTTCGAGAAGTTGGGAAATAGGGATGGGATTCATGAATGAAATACGAGCGAAAGCCCTTAACAGAGCGAGCGTAGCAAGTCACGGCCGTCCGAAACAATCCCGGATCGCCACTACTTTTTACCGTCTCCCTGACGCTGAATACGCTCAGCGCTCTTCGATCGGCACCACTTTTTGCCCGTAAGGCTTGCCCACATACTCGCTAAGCGGGCGGAAAAGACGGTTTTCAGACCACTGCTCCAACACATGAGCCGTCCAGCCGCTCATGCGGGCAATGGCAAAGATCGGAGTGAAAAGATCGGTGGGGATACCGAGGCTGTAATAAACCGTGGCGCTGTAAAAATCCACGTTTGCATTCAAACCTTTGCGTTCCCGCATGATCGTAGCAATGCGTTCAGACATCTGAATCCACTTGGCCTCGCCGAGCTGATTGCTCAGCTTGATGGCCATGTCCTTCAGATGCGGCGCACGCGGATCGAGCACTTTGTAAACCCGGTGACCGATCCCCATGATCTTCTTCTTTTGGGCCAGGGCGTTTTCCACCCACTCATCCACTTTGTCGGGACTGCCGATTTCTTCCAGCATATGGATTACACCCTCATTGGCGCCGCCGTGAAGCGGGCCTTTCAGGGCGCCAATAGCCGCGCTAATCGCAGAGTACATGTCCGAAAGGGTCGAAGCGACCACACGGGCGGTAAAGGTGCTGGCATTGAAACCGTGCTCAGCGTGAAGGATATAAGCCACATCCAGTGTCTTTTCCGCTTCGGCGGAAGGTACCTCACCTGTGATCAGATACAGAAAGTGGGCGGCTTCGCTCAAATCCTTGCGCACCGGCGGCAGTTCTTGCCCCTTTCGAGCCCGGTGGAAATACGCGGCAATGATGCCAATTTGGGAGACAAGCTTAACCGCAGTCGCCAGTTCTGCACTCATGGACAGGTCATGACGCATCGTGTCATAACAGCCCAGCATCGAGACAGCCGTCCGCATGACGTCGATCGGCTTCGCGTCCCTCGGAGCCTTTATGAGGAAATCAATAACGCCATCCGGAAGCTCCCGCTCGGCACGCAATGCTGTGATCAATCCCGCGAGTTCCGACTTATTAGGGAGGCGGTTGTGGAACAGAAGATAGACGACCTCTTCGTAACTCACTTTCCCCGCCAACTCATTGATGTCGTATCCGCAGTAAAACAGAATTCCTTCCTGCCCCTTCACTTCACCCAGTTGGGTTTCTGCGGCGACTACACCTTCAAGTCCTTTGGATACGAGAGCCATCTTGCGTCAAAAATTTTGCTAAAGTGTTTATCGTGAACGAGTAAAAGGCGTCCGCAAATGATCCGTCGCCTTGGAGCGCTTAAATAAAGGTCGTTAGACGTCAGAATGCAAGCTGCAAGCACAAATGCTGCCAAAGTGTTACGTGGCACTTCATTCTCCAAGGTCGGATACGATCGAAATTCGTCAGGATATTTGATACCCGACTTTTCCTATCGGCATTTCTCAGGCTTTCTCTTGCGCATCCCGGCTTATAGGGTAGAATGGTCACTCACCCCTTACCCACGACCTAGTACATGAGCAAAGCGTCCCCAGAAGAAATCAAGCTGGCCAGCGAAGGGCTGCGCGGCAGCATCCTTCCGGTTTTGCAGGATCCTACCGCAAGCCATTTCGAGGACGGTGAGAACATTCTTCTGAAGTTTCACGGCACCTATCAGCAGGATGACCGTGATCTGCGCGCCCAATTGGCTCGTGAGAAGAAAGAGAAGGCTTGGAGCTTCATGGTCCGGTCAAAAATGCCCGGTGGGAAAATGACCCCCGAGCAATACCTCCTGCACGATAAGCTTGCCGACAAGACCAACGGCACGCTCCGCCTCACCACTCGCCAGGGCATCCAGTTCCACGCCGTGTTGAAGGGTGACCTGAAGGAAGTCATCGCCACCATCAATCGCTCCGGCCTCACCACCATGGGCGCTTGCGGCGACGTGGTTCGCAACGTCATGGGCCCTTCCTCACCTGTGAAAGATGCCGTGCATTTGGATGCTCAGGCGCTCGCCGAGGAAATCAGCCGCCGCTTCCTGTGGCGCTCCACCAGCTACGCAGAAATCTGGCTCGACGGCGAAAAGCTTGATCTGCTTTCCGACTGCACCACCCCGCAAGGCGAAGAAGACCCCATTTACGGGAAGGTCTTCCTGCCGCGGAAATTCAAGATGGGTATCGCCATCCCCCCTCGGAATGAAGTGGACGCCCTATCCCAGGACGTTGCTTTTATCCCTCACGTCGTGGACGGCACGGTCGAAGGCTATACCATTTATGTCGGTGGCGGCTTCGGCATGAGCCATGGCCAGTTGTCCACCCGTCCCTTCCTGGCCCGCCCGCTCGGCTACGTCCAGCGTCCGCATGTGCCCGAAGTGACCGAAGCAATCGTCACGACTCAGCGCGACTTCGGCAATCGCCAGGAACGCAAGTTGGCTCGTATGAAATACCTCGTCGAGAGCCGTGGGATCGAGTGGTTCCGCACGGAAGTGCAGAGCCGCGTGCCCAATATCGAAATCGCTCCGGCCAAGCCCCTCACCTTCGACAGCGTCGAAGACCAGCTTGGCTGGCATGAACAGGGCGATGGCAATTTCTTCCTTGGCGTTCACGTGGCCCAAGGCCGAATCGAAGACAAAGCGGACAACGGTCCCGCCTACCGCACCGCCTTCCGTGAGCTTAGCAAGGATCTGAATCTCCCCTCCGTCATCACGGCAAATGCGAACATCATCTTCGCGGACGTCGCTCCTGAGAAGCGCGCTGAAGTGGATGCCATCCTGACGAAGCACCGCATCCCACAGGCTGACACCCTCACGGCGATCCGCCGTGTGGCTCATGCCTGCGTGGCCCTGCCGACTTGCGGACTTTCCCTTTCCGAGAGTGAACGCGTTTTCAGCGGCGTAATTGACGGCATTGATGCTGTCATGAAGGAACTCGGCCTGGAGAAGGAAGCGATTCTTATCCGCATGACCGGCTGCCCCAATGGCTGCGCCCGTCCTTACAATGCGGACATCGCCTTCGTCGGCCGTGCGCCGAACCGCTACGCCATGTTTGTGGGCGGCAGCATTCGCGGTGACCGGTTGGCTGGCTTGGAAAAGAAGGTGGTGAATCTGGCGGACATCCCGAACGAAGTGCGGCCCCTCCTCCAGGATTTCGCCAACAACCGCGAGGCGGGCGAAAACTTCACAGACTTCTGGGGCAGAACTCGCGTCAACGGTGAGGCGCCTACGCCCGAGCAGTTCCACATCGAGTTCACCGAACGCGCCGCCAGGAAAGCCGCCGAAGCCGCTGCCGGATCAGGCGCGGAAACCGAGCCTGCGATGGCGGGCTAACTGCCTGAGGTGGGTGGAGGATTGATTGTAAAAGGGACGGGCAAGTGCTCGTCCCTTTTCGTTGGCGCTGATGCTGCCTAAAGAATTCTTTATTCGGGAACAGCGGCGAACGGCGCAAATGAACGGCAAACTTAGCAGGCCTTGTCTCGCGGGTTATTCCAGGTTGAAGCTTCCATTTACCTCAAATCGCTCTGGAATCCGCGCCCTGAGCGGATCGGAGACGTTCGCGATTGTAGACAATTCTCTCCATAGAGGTTATCTTATGGACTGGCTGTATCGATTTTATGCGAATTTCCCCCTACATCGTTCTGATCTGGCTCGCTTGTGGTCCGGCGGTATTGACCGCGCAAGACAATAGCGGAGCTGGCGAACTGTTTTTGAAAGTCTTCATGCTCAAGACTGAAGCAGAGAAGCTGGAACAGGCGGCTGACGCGCAGGGCGCCATCGCCAAATACAGCCAGGCTCAACAGCTTATCGGCACCGTTGCGCAGAATTACCCGACCTTCCAACCGGATGTGGTCGCCTACCGTTCCCGGCTCATCCAATCCGCGTTGGGCCGTCTTACTCGGAACAACCCAGTGCCTGCGACCCCGACTTACGCCCCCGCGCCTTCGGGTTCCATGGTGCCTCAGTTTGCTCCCGCACCCCAGCAAATGCAGCAGCAGCCCATGGCGCCGAATAACGGCATGATGCCCCAGCAGCCGCAACAATCAGGAGGCATTGCCAATCCGCTTGATTTGATCAATCAGACCTTCGAGGCCCAGAGGAAACAAATCGAGGAGTACAAAGAGAAACTGCGGCTTTATGAGGATGGTTACACCAATGCCCTGAGAGAACGGCAACGGGATCAGCAGGATATCGATCTTCTGCGCCGGCAGTTGCAGGATATTACTGGCAAGGCGGAAGCTCTCGCCAAGCAGTCCAGCGGCAAAGACGCGGCCACGAAGAAAGAGATCGAGAAAGCCAAGGCTGAGGAAAAGATGGTGAAGGACATGCTGGCGAACCGCACCCAGCAGCTCATGGACACGGGCAAGGCGCTCGAGAAACAGGAAGGCGAAAAAGAGGCTCTCCTGGCACACGTGAAGGGTTTGGAAGAAGAACTCGCCAAGGCCAAGAAAGACGCCATCAAGCCGGACGATTACAATCGCGTCTTGGCAGAGAACACCCGCCTCAAGGGTCAGTTGGACGACATCCAGAAACAAGTGGAAACGCTTAAGTCAGACGTCTCCAAGAAGGATGTCCTGCTGGCCCAGCGAGATACCGAAATTGTCTCTCTCCGCACTCAAATCACCGGCATCCAGGAGGAAGTTGCCAAGCTCCGGCAGGAGAATACGGCTTATCAGGGGCAGGTCGCGGAACTTACCGTGAAGCTGAAGGAAGTGAACGCCCAACTGGCGGATTCCACCAGCAAACCAGCCACTCCCGAGCTTGCGAAGGCTACCGAAGAGAATAAAGCGCTGCGCAATATCATCATGCGTCAGCTTCGCCAGCAGCAGCGCCATCAGCAGGCGAAGGAAATCATCATGGCCGAGATGAAGAAGATGGAGATCACCTCCCAGACACTCATTGAGAACCTGGAAGACATCACCACCGGCAAGATGAACATCACCATGGACGAAGAAAAGCTCTTCAGCGAACCCGAGCTGAAGGAGCTTTTTGCCGCGGACACCGGTTCTTATGCGACGCTGGAAGCAGCCTCCACCAAGAAACCTGCCGACACTCGTAGTGAAACGGGAAAGACCACCGCCGCTGTCCCCCGTTCCAGCTCAGGAGCCGCCGAAGAAAAGCTTATGTCCCAAGCCGTGGAAGCGATGCGCAGCCAGGATTACAAGGCGGCTGAGTGGGCCTATGAAGACGCGCTGCGTGCCAATCCCCGCAATGTGGAAGCCTTGATCAATCTTGCTTCCATCAAGCTGCAAAACCGGGTGTATGACCAGTCGGAAGTTCTTTTGCAGAAGTGCCTTGCCTATGCGCCGGACAATCAACTGGCGCTGCATCGCCTTGGTGTCTGCTATTTCCAGCAAGGCAAGCTGGGGGAAGCCGTAGGAAGCTTTGAGAAGAGCCTCGTGCAGGACAAGAAAAATGCTCTTGCGCATCATTACCTCGGCATCATCACCAGCCGCCAGGGCAACCGTGCCCGGGCCGAGACTGAGTTCAAGAGCGCTTTGGCCATCGATCCGAGCTACGGCGATGCGCACTTCAACCTGGCGGTGTTGTATGCCACGGCGCATCCCCCGGACTGGCCCCAGGCTCGCAAGCATTATCAGTCCGCACGGGACCGCGGTATCCAGGCGGATCCTGCCATGGAACGCATCCTGAATGAGACCATGGTGGCTCCAACACCGAAGTTGCAGAGCACTGCTTCCGCCCGCTGAGGCCCCGACGCCTTTGAAATAAGGCATTCCAGAGCGCCTCAGCCTTAAATACCCGTTGACCGTGCCGCGAGCACGGGATTACTTCACGCCCTCATTTTGCCCGCTTCCCGTCATGCTCGAATTTTTGCGTAAACACCAAGGTACCCTGTGGATTGCCGTCACCGCAGTGGTCATTATCAGTTTCACCTTCTGGGGCGGTTATACCCAGTCGAAGAACTCCCAGCACGCTTCACCGGAGGACACGGCGTTTACCATTTATGGGAAGAGCTATTCCTACCTGGAGCTGGACCGTCTGCGCCGCTACTTCACGCTGGCCAGCATGCTGCAACTGACTGATGAGGCCACCGGCCAATCGTTTCCGGCGATGATCACACACATCGCCCGCCGTTTCCAGACTGCGGATCAGGTTCAGCCTGACTTCGCTTTCAATCTTCTGGTGCTGCGCAATGAAGTCAGCAAGGCTGGTATCCACGTCTCCGACGCAGAAGTGCAGAGCGCCTACAACAAACTGCCAGTGCTGCAGACGAATGGGCAGTATGACGTGACCATCGCCAAGATGGTGGACGAGCGTCTGGGCTCACTCGGCTTTAGCAACGACCAGTTGTATGATCTGGTGAGAGACTGGATCGCCTATCAAAAGCTCCAGGAACTGGTGGCCGGAAACTTTGTCCCCTCCCCCAATCTCACGACACACACTTATGCCTCCCAGTATCAGACGGTGAAGGCCGCCAACATTACGTTTCCTCTAGAGACCTTCCAGAAGGCTGCCAAGGTCAACGACGAGGAAATCGCCAAGTACTACGAGGAGAAGAAGGACACCTTCAAAACCGTGCCGAAGCGTGCGGTGGAGTATGTGCTGATCGCGAAGCCTGACACCTCGAAGGTAAACGTGGAAGACACGCTGAAAGCCAACAATGAGTATGGCAAGAAGGTGCAGGAGTTCTCCGATGCCGTCGCCAAGCCCGGCGCCGATTTTGCAGCAGAGGCTGCCAAGGCCAAGGCTGAAGTGAAGAAGCTCGCCGCTTTTGAGCAGGACACTCCGCCAGCGGAACTCAAAGACGAAGCAGCACTGATTTCAGAAATCTTTTCCACCGATCCGAAGCTTCATCCCGTCAGCGAGCCCGTGGAAGGCTCGAAGGGTTACTACCTTTTCAAGATCACCGAAGACATCACGCCCCAGCAGCAGGCGCTGGCTGATGTGAAGGAAAAGATTCGTGAAACGCTGGTGAATCAAAAGGCTCGCGAAGAGATGGCCAAGGCCGCCAATGATGCTCGCAAAAAGCTGGAAGACCTCCTGAAGGAAGGCAAAAAGTTTGATGAAGCAGTGAAGACCGTCGGACTGAAATCCGAGAACCTGCCAGAGTTTTCCGCGATGAATCCCTTGGGAGATCTGAGCAATGGCCGCGAAATCGCCATGGAGTGCCTGACCACAGCTCCCGGCGGCTTCACCAAACCGATGGAAACTCCATCCGGATTGTTCCTGGTTCACGTCATTTCGAAAGAACTCCAAAAGCGTCCCACCAGCGGCGAAGATAAAGAGCGCGTAAGTGGTTTCATTGAAAGCGCCCTGCAATCCGATGTGTTCCAAGCATGGTTTGACCGCCGCCGTGAAGAAGCGAAGGTGGATGCCGATCCGCTGATCCGCCGCACGCTCGGCAATGCCTAAGGCTGGGAAGAGGCGGAAAGCAGTCGTCAAGTCGATCCACTAACCGCCAACACACCAGCAATCATGGAAGACACCTCCGAGCGCGATGCGCTCTACGACGACGCGAGCGGATGTGTTGCCCTCGGCGATTTGGACGAAGCGGTTGTTCTCTACCGCAAATGCGTGGAACTGGATCCCCAGTTTTTTGACGGATGGCATGCGCTGGGAATGGCGCTTTTCAAGACGGACAATGTCAAAGAAGCCATCGGCGCCGGGTTGATGGCTACAACGATGCGGCCCAATGATTTGCTGGCCTGGACCGCTCTCTCACAGATGTATGTGAAGGCCGGCCAGATCGCCGAAGCAGAGGATGCCAAGGGCAAAGCCCGCATTCTGTCGCTTGGCGGAAAAGTTCTGAAATAGCGACCCCAAGTGCGGTTGGCCGTTTGAACCGGGGCGAAAAGGCGTGAAGTGCCGCTGATGGCTGTCGCAATCGGCGATATTGCGTACTATGTAGTACGGTATCGCGCGGCGGAGATTTTTTTGGATGCTGAGAGCCTGTCAGGAAGGGTGCGTGGGACGTAGCAGCCGGCATGCTACAAGGTGCCAGAGGGTGCTGTGTTCGCAATGGATGTGGGGGCAGTTTGAAGCCAATCACGGGGGCTGGCAACGACCGGGAGTGTGTTCGCGTGCTAGTTGAACCGCGAAGGCGCGAAGGATGAAAGTTTTTAGAGTTCGGACTCGATTGTCCCCCGGCAATTGATGCCGGGAGACCGGGTATTGGAATTACTTCAATTCCTTCAAATCGAAATCCTTGAACTGGACGGTCATGGGAGGGCCAGCGTGGATCTGGAGGGCGAGTTGGCCGGAGGCAGCGGCTTTCTCAGTGTCTTCGTCAACCACGTCGATGGTCTGAAGGCCGTTGATGAAATGCTGCAGATGGTTGCCCTTGGCGACGATCTTGTATTCGTTCCAGTCTTCGGCCTTGATGCTGGCCTGGATTTCATCGGAATTGCCGACGTTTCCGGCCATTTCGATGGTGGGCTTTTTGCCGTCGGTGCTGGGTTTGATCACGGTCTTTTCACCGCGCTTGGCGAGGATGCCGCGGCCTTTTTCCTCATAGAGGATGCCGCTGTAGGTTTTACCGGCTTCAAAGTCCGCCTGATAACCGCTGATGATGGGTCCCATTTCTCCGGGGGCCAAGGACTTGCTGCGGTATTGGACGCCGCTGTTGCCCGCCACGATGCGGTATTTGAAGGTCAGTTCGAAATCTCCAACGGTGCCAGCAGTCCAGACCAGGAAGGTGTTGTGCTTCAGGGTGGATTTGGCCGGATTCGCGGGGTCAGCGGGCGTCTTGCCGGTGATCGTACCGTCTTGCACGCTCCAGAGGTCAGGATTGCCTTCCCAGCCGGTCAGGTCCTTGCCATTGAAGATTTGCTTGGCGTCTTCGGCTTGAAGAGCGGTGTGGAGGAACAGGCCGCAAAAGAGAGCGGTGATAGTCGTGCGTTTCATCATGTGGGAAGGCTAAACGAAGCCTGCCGCCCATTTCCAGCGCGATTTGTGCAAATGCGCAGCGACGATCTCTGGCACCCCTGCCGGGGTGCGATGGTTTTTGGCAACCTAATCCGGTGGTGTCGCTGCGCTCAACCACCGGCTACAACATGGCATCCCTCCGGGATGCGAACCGACCGCAGGATCCCGCAGGCTAAAGGCACCTGTCTTCGTCTAGTCTTTCCGTCCGGCGATTTTGGCGAGGAGGCGGAGGATTTCGACGTAGAGCCAGACGAGGGTGACCAGCAGGCCGAAGGCTGCGTACCACTCCATGTACTTCGGGGCACCCATGCGGCAGCCGTTCTCAATGAAGTCGAAATCGAGCACCAGATTCAGGGCGGCGATGACCACGACGAAGACGCTGAAGCCGATGCCGATGGCGCCGCTTTGGTGAATGTAAGGGATTTGAATGCCGAAAAAGCCCAAGACCATAGTCAGCAGGTAGAGGAGGGCGATACCACCGGTCGCGGCAAAAATACCAAGCTTAAAGTTCTCCGTCGCCTTGATCAGGCGGGTGGTATAGGCAGCGAGCAAGGCCATGAGCACGCCGATGGTAAGCAGGACGGCCTGCAGGACGATGCCGCTAAACTGAATCTCATACATGGCGGACAGAGCGCCGAGGAAAAGTCCCTCTGCGAGGGCGTAGATTGGGGCGGTGACAGGCGACCAGGTCGGCTTGAAGCAAGTGATGAGGCAAAAGATCAGTCCGGTGATCGCACCGATTGCAATCCACATCCCGGCTGAGCCCGGATTGGCCATGGTTTTGTTCCAAGTGTACATGGCGGGAACCGCCACCAGGAACAAGAGCATTCCGGTCTTGTTCACAGTCCCCTGAAGGGTCATGGGATTGGTCGCGCTGGCGAGTCCCTGATTAAAAGTAGAGTCGTTAAGGGCTGGATTGGCTGTCCTCATGGGGTCCTAGAATACGCTAAAGCCCCCCAACGCCAACTGATGTTTCTCCTGAGCACACTGGAAGGGGTTCATTCTCAATCGAAGTGCTGTCTAGTTTTGTATAGATTACATATAGACGAATCATGATGCGTTTATGCGAACTTGAAAAGCGTATCGATCCTTGCTACCCTACTCTTCGCATGTCTGCCCAGCCCAACGCCCGCCAGGAACTCACGGAAGCTCTGCAAAAACGCATCCTCGTCATCGATGGCGCCATGGGCACGACCATCCGCGGTTACGGTCTCACGGAAGCAGACACTCGTGGTGAGCGTTTCAAGGATGCGCCCAAGGATCTCAAGAACAACGGCGACATCCTTTCCATCACCCGGCCGGATGTGATTGGCGACATTCACCGTCGCTTCCTCGTCGCGGGCGCGGACATCATTGAGACGAACACCTTCTCCGGCAGCAGCATTGCCCAGAGTGAATTCTTCAAAGAGGATCCGCGCGAAACGGGCAAAGGCCGCAAGGATCCGGCTTTCTATCATGAAGTGATGGAAGACCAGTTCCTGCGCGATCTGGCTTGGGATATCAACTATGAGTCCACCCGGCTCTGCCGCGTCTGGGCAGACAACATCGGTTCAGACACCGGCCGGAAGCGTTATGTGGCAGGAGCCTTGGGACCGCTCACGGTATCTCTTTCTGTATCTCCGGACGCCGATGACGCAGGCTTCCGCGTGGTGACCTTTGACCAAGTGGTAGAAGACTATAAACGCCAGGCGCGCGCCATGATCGCGGGCGGAGCGGACATCCTGCTGGTCGAAACGATCTTCGATGCGCTCAATGCCAAAGCAGCGATTGTCGCCATTCAGCAGGTCTTCCTTGAAGACAAACTCGAGCTTCCTCTCGCGGTTTCCGCGGCAGTTGGCTTGGGTGGTGAAACGATGATTTCTGCCCAGAAGGTCGAGGCACTGTGGAATGCCGTTCGTGCTGCCAATCCGCTCTTCGTCGGTCTAAACTGCTCCCTCGGGCCTGACAAGATGCGTCCCTTCCTGTCCGAACTGGCGGCGAAGGCGGACACCTTTGTTTCGGCTTACCCCAACGCGGGTATGCCGAACCCACTCTCCCCGACCGGTTTCGATCTGGAGCCTGTGCACATGGGCGAGTACCTCACGGACTTCGGCTCAAGCCATCTCGTGAACATCGCAGGCGGTTGCTGCGGCAATACGCCGGACCATATCGCCGCCATTGCCAAGGCGGTGGAGAAGCTGGAGCCACGGCCTATTCCCAAGATCGAGCCTCTGATGCGTCTCAGCGGCACGGAAGCCTTCACGCTGGAGAAGAACTCGAACTACCTCATGATCGGCGAGCGCACGAATGTGGCTGGCTCCCCGAAGTTCGCGAAACTCATCAAAGAGAACAAGCTGGAAGAAGCCGTCGCCGTCGCCCGCCAACAGGTGGAAAATGGTGCGAACGTCATCGACGTCTGCATGGATGAAGGCCTCATCGACGGTGTCGAAATGATGACCCGATTCCTCCAGCTCATCGGATCCGAGCCGGAAATTGCCAAGGTGCCGGTGATGGTGGACTCCTCCAAGTGGGAAGTCATCGAGGCCGGTCTGAAATGCCTGCAAGGCAAGGGCATCGTGAACTCCATCTCGCTCAAGGAAGGCGAAGAGCTCTTCAAAGAACGCGCCCGCACCGTGAAGCGCTACGGCGCTGCCACCGTGGTCATGGCTTTCGACGAACAAGGTCAGGCCGCCACCTACGAAGACAAGATCCGCATCTGCGAACGCGCCTACCGGATTCTGGTGGATGAAGTGGACTTCAATCCGGAAGACATCATTTTCGATCCCAACATTTTGACGGTGGCAACCGGCATGGAGGAGCACAACAACTACGCGCTCGACTTCATCAATGCCACACGCTGGATCAAGCAGAACCTGCCCGGCGCCAAAGTGAGTGGCGGCGTCAGCAACATCAGCTTCAGCTTCCGCGGGAACAACAAGGTCCGCGAGGCGATGCACAGTGCCTTCCTCTATCACACTATCAAGGCTGGGATGGACATGGGCATCGTGAATGCTGGCATGCTCGAAGTGTATGAAGAGGTGCCGAAGGACCTGCTAGAAAAGGTCGAAGACGTGCTGCTCAACCGCCGTGACGACGCGACCGAAATCCTGGTCGACTTCGCGGAACAGTTCAAAGGACAGACTGGCGCCAAGAAGCAAGAAGCTGATCTCAGCTGGCGCGAAGCGCCAGTGGCCAAACGCCTGGAGCACGCCCTGCTGCGCGGCATCACGGATTTTATTGACCAGGACACGCAGGAAGCTCTCGATCAGCTCAAGGGGATTCCTTTGAAGGTGATCGAAGGCCCCTTGATGGATGGCATGAGCGTGGTGGGCGATCTTTTCGGCGCGGGAAAAATGTTCCTGCCGCAGGTGGTCAAGAGCGCGCGCGTCATGAAGAAATCCGTGGCCTATCTGCAGCCCTTCATGGAGATCGAAAAGGCCGCCAAAGCACGTGCCCGCGAGCTTTTGGTAGAAGCGGCGGAGCAGACGGTCACTGCCCTGAACACGGGTGGCGCTGTCACGCTGGGTGACGGATTTTCCTATCTGCCCTCCCCCGGCTTGAGCCTGGATGAGCGGCGGTTTGAGATCCAGTTTGCTTCGGAAACGGCTGCCGATCTTTCGCTGACCGCGAAACGTTACGATGCTATCGCGGAGGGCACGTTGGACATAACCAAGGTGCAAAGTCTCAGCCCTGAATTTGTCATCGCACCCGAGAAGTGGGGTGCTGCTACCCGTGCTCCGGCTGAGGCTTTCCTGCGCTGGAAGTCCGGCGAAAAGCCAGCTCCGGCGAAGGCCGAGCCGAGCACCGAAAACCTGACGGCGGCAGATTTGCTGCCAGCGGAAGCTGCTCAAAAGGGTGCGGCTACGATCGTGCTCGCCACGGTGAAAGGTGACGTGCATGACATCGGCAAGAACATCGTCGGCGTGGTGCTGGCCTGTAATGGCTTCCGTGTCATCGATCTCGGCGTCATGGTCGCCTGCGATAAGATCCTCGAAGCCGCCAAAAACGAAGATGCCGACATCATTGGCCTCAGTGGGCTCATCACGCCATCCCTTGATGAGATGGTGCATGTGGCCAAGGAGATGCAGCGTCTGGGCCTGAAGTTGCCCCTGCTTATCGGTGGCGCCACCACCAGCGCGGCGCATACGGCCATCAAGATCGCACCGAACTACTCCGAGCCAATCGTCCACGTGGTGGATGCGTCCCGCTCGGTGCCGGTGATGACGGCGCTGCTGAGCGAAGATCAACGGGCGGGATTCGTGGAGTCCAATGACAAGCGATACCAAAAGCTGCGGGAAGACTTCGCGGCGAAGGATGAGGCGGGCAAGCTGATCCCCCTCGCAGAGGCACGCCGGCTGGCCTACAAGAGCGACTGGGCCACCGTGGATATCGCCACGCCTTCCTTCCTCGGAACTAAGATCTTCGACCCGCTCCCCATCGAAGATCTGCGCGCCTACATTGACTGGTCACCCTTCTTCCACACCTGGGAACTGCGTGGTCGCTGGAATCCTGAAGACCAAGTCTTCAAAAGCGCCCTGGCGGAATTCCAGGATCAAGTCGGCGCTGAAGCCGCCAAGCTCTATGTGGATGCGAATGCCATCCTCGATCGTGTGATCAAGGAAGGACATTTCACTGTGCGCGCCATGTATGGATTTTATCCTGCAAACAGCATCGGTGACGACATCGAGGTTTATACCGATGAGAGCCGCAGCGATGTCGCCTGTGTCTTCCACACGCTGCGTCAGCAGATCGTGAAGAAGGACACGCCGAACTATGCGTTGTCCGACTTCGTGGCTCCCAAAGACAGCGGACGCGCCGACTACATCGGTGGCTTCTGCGTAGGCGTGCATGGCGCCGATGAGTATGCCGATACCTTCAAGGCAGCCCTGGATGATTACACCAGCATCATGGTGAAAGCGGTGGCGGACCGTCTCGCGGAAGCCACAGCAGAATATCTCCACAAGCAGGCGCGCGTCGCCTGGGGTTATGAGACTGCCGCCGACTTCAGCAATGATGAATTGATCCGGGAACGCTACCGCGGCATCCGCCCCGCGCCCGGATATCCCTCCCAGCCAGATCACACGGAAAAACCGGTGCTCTTCGACTTGATGGATGCAACAGCGAAGACCGGCGTAACGCTGACGGAAAGCATGGCCATGCATCCCGGTGCAGCGGTGAGCGGTCTGTATTTCGGGCATCCTGAGGCGCGCTATTTCGCCACGGGCAAGCTGAACAAGGATCAAGTGAGCGACTATGCCGCGCGGAAAGGTGTGAGCCTGGAGTACGCGGAAAGGTGGCTCGGGCCTTGGCTGGCGTATTAAGGTTCATACTCCAAATCTTGGCTATTCATTCAGCCATACCCCGGCACCCGGTCAGTGACTGATTGGGAGCCAGATGGCTTCTCTGGGCGAGTGTTTGCGGGAATAAAGTGAACCCCAGATGGTCTAAGCTAATAGGGTCAATGACGCGGTGGCTCCGCGTTTTTACCTGGATAATCCTTCCGATTTATTCGAGAGGATTTCCGTCGCAGTAAAACTCATCTTCGCCGAACGTAGGTGTTTTGAGCATTGCACCTGATAATATCTATCGATACTAATTATATGGGTAAGATAAGGCCTTATTCACAATAATAAGCATAATCTTTAGCTATTAACAAAGATTGAATTATGGTAATTATAAGAGACCCTCTGCTGTCGGTCTTTCGCCCCTCGCCATGGTCAAGATCACTTATCTTTCAGGATTGCTACTTCTTTCTGTTGTCCTCGCGGAACCCAGACGACCCATGGAGTATGGACCTGCCGTAAGCGAGGCCAGGCAATCCGAGGTGAGTTCTCCTCAGGAAACGGCGCAGAAGGAAGAGCGAGATGGGAGCTCAGCGGAAAGGTCAGGCTCCTCCGGCATCATTTTTTCTGACGACCACGACATGGTGCTGACCAATCTCGTGATGGTGCCGGAACCATCCAGTGCCGTGCTTATCGGGACGGTTGGGCTCATCGCCATCTTCCGGAGGAAGAGGCGGCCGATCCGTTGGTAGGTCTTGCGTCAGGTGTGTGGGCGGATTCTTCGTAAACTTCGCCTGCAAACTTTCCAGGCGGGCCGGGAGCATGTATGGTGTGCGCCCCCCAATGCCCATTCCTGCGATCAGCTACCCAGAAGATTTGCCCATCACGGCGCGCCGTGAAGACATCTTGCAGGCCATCCGCGGGCATCAAGTAGTGATCCTGGCGGGTGAAACTGGGTCCGGTAAAACCACTCAGCTTCCCAAGATGTGCCTGGAGGTGCTTGGCGAGCGCCGTGGACAGATCGGCTGTACCCAGCCGCGGCGGGTCGCGGCCATGAGTGTGTCTCAACGCGTGGCGGAAGAGTTGCAGGTGCCCTGGGGCCGGGAAGTCGGCTGCAAAATGCGCTTCAACGACGACACGAGCCGGGAGACGCGGATCAAGTTCATGACCGATGGCATTCTGCTTGCAGAGATCCAGAGTGATCCTCTGCTAAAGTCGTATGCGATGCTGATTCTGGATGAGGCGCATGAGCGGTCGCTCAACATTGATTTCCTGCTCGGGTATCTCAAAGAGCTGCTGCCGAGGCGGCCCGATCTGAAGCTGCTGGTCACTTCTGCGACTATCGATACCGAAGCCTTTTCCAAGCACTTCGGCGGTGCGCCTGTGGTGGAAGTGTCGGGGCGACTTTATCCGGTGGAGGTTCGTTACCAGGCTCTGTCCAGCCAACTGGAAGAGCAAAACCACATGGAGAATGCGGCAGCTGCAGTCGAGGATGTGCTGCTGGAGATCGATGATGGGGATGTGCTCGTCTTCATGCCGACGGAGCGCGACATCCGGGAGACGCGCGACCAGTTGGAAGCACGGCTGGGCAATGGGTTTGAAGTGTTGGGCCTGTATGGACGTATGGCGGCGGCGGAGCAGCAACGTATTTTTGCCCCGGGCCGGAAGCGCCGCGTGGTAGTGGCGACGAACGTCGCGGAAACTTCCGTGACGATTCCTCGGATTCGCGCGGTGGTGGACACGGGTCTGGCGCGCATGAGCCGCTACAATCCCCACACGCGGACGAAGCGGCTGCCGATTGAACCCATTTCCCAAAGCAGCGCCAATCAGCGGGCGGGCCGCGCAGGCCGACTCAGCGCGGGGATCTGCGTGCGCCTTTACTCGGAAGAGGACTTCGACGGGCGGCCCAAGTTTACGCAGCCGGAGATCCAACGAGCCAATCTGGCCGAGGTCATCCTGCGCATGAAAGCCTTCAAGCTTGGTGAGATTGAGAGCTTCCCATTTATCAATCCACCCCTGCAGGCGGCCATCACGGGAGGCTATCAGTTGCTGCATGAATTGGGGGCGCTGAGTGACACGCATGAGATGACGGAAAGCGGCCGGGAACTGGCTAGACTGCCGCTGGATCCCACGCTGGGACGCATGCTGCTGCAGGCGAGGAAAGAGAAGGCGCTGGCGGAAATTCTCGTCATCGCCGCCGGCCTCAGTGTGCCGGATCCACGAGAGCGGCCTGAGGAAGCTCGTGAACAAGCAGCCGCGGCGCACCGTGCGTTTTGGTGCCCTGACTCGGACTTCCTGTCTTATCTTCGACTCTGGAAAGCGGCGCCTGATCCCCAGGCCGGCAGCCTGAATCAACTGCGCCGTTTCTGTAAGTCGAACTTCCTGTCTCTGACCCGCATGCGGGAATGGCGGGACATCTGGCGGCAGCTTGGTGAAGCGATGCGCGATGCGGACACGCCTTTGCCAGCGCTGAAAGAAGACGACCAACAAAACGATGCAGCCATTCATCGCTGCATCCTGGCGGGGCATCTGAGTCACGTGGCACTGCGCGAAGAGCGGAACATTTACAAGACGGGGGGGAACCGTCAGGTAATGGTCTTCCCGGGCTCCAATATGTATGAGCGCCGTGAGAAACGTGGGAAAGCGTCGTCGAGTGGTGAGGAGAAGTCACGGCAGCCACGCTGGATCGTGGCAGGTGAGATCGTGCAGACGTCGCAGCTTTTCGCACGGACCATCGCAAAGATCGACCCGGCCTGGGTGATGGAATTGGGCGCGCACTTGTTGGAACGCCAATATGGCGAACCGCACTGGCATGCGCGCAGCAGCCGCGTGCTGGTTTGGGAGCGCAGTGTGTTGCGAGGCCTGGAGATCGACAGGCGGCAAGTGGACTATGGCCGCATCAATCCAAGTGAAGCAACGGCGATGTTCATCCGGCATGCGCTGCTGCAAAATGAGAGCGGCGAGGTCATTCCGCATGCCTTCTATGCCAACAATCAAAAGCTGCGAGAACGCATGGAGGCTTCGCTAACACGGGTGCGCAGCAATCGCGTCTTTGCAGTTGAGGAAGCGCTCTATGATTTCTACGCGAATCGACTGGAGCGAATTTCTTCTCTGCATGATCTGAATCGCGCGATTGCGGAGAAGAAGCGCGCGGATCCACAATTCCTTTTCGCTTCGGAGGCAGACTTGAATCCTTCCGACTCCCCGGAATGCGATCTGGCGCTCTTTCCCGATGAGGTGCCATTGGGCAATGCGGTGCTGCCGATCAACTATAATTACAAGCCAGGCCGCGACGACGATGGAGTAACAGTGCGCGTGCCGCTGCCGATGGCCGCGCATCTTAATGACGCAGTTCTGCAATGGATGGTGCCGGGGTTGCGAGAGGAGCAGATCTCTGTACTCCTCCGCAGTCTGCCCAAGGTGGCGCGGCGGGCCTTGATGCCCATTGATCCCAAGGTGCGCGAGATCGCGACAGAATTTCAGCCGAGCGGGACGAATTTTTTGGTGGCATTGGCAGCGCACCTTCAGCGGAGATATGGCGTGGAGGTGGAAGCGACGGATTGGCCACCCATGAGTCTGCCGGATCATCTGCGGCCGCGTATTGAAGTCGTGGATGCGCAGCAGAAAATGGTGGTGACCGACCGCAATCTGGATGCCATCCGTAGCGCTGTGAAGGCACGGCCTATTCAATCCGATGCGTGGGAGAAAGCGGTGCGGCGCTTTGAGAGATTTGCGCTGCGCACCTGGTCATTCGGTGATGTGCCGGAGACGTTAGTGATTGAAGAGGTTGGAGGTGTCCCCTGGTTGGGCTACCCTGGATTGGAACTGCACGAGGGAGAAGTGAACTTGCGACTCTACCGTGAGCCGGAAGAGGCTCAGGAGAGCTCGCCAGCGGCGGTAAAGCGGCTCGCTGAGTTGGCGCTGGGGCATGACCTCGCCTGGTTGACGAAGGAGTTGCGGCAGTTTGGTGGCGCTTCCGTGGAGGCAGCGCGCAACAAGTCCTTCAGCTTTCAAGATGCGCTCACTCGATTCGAGAGTGGCGAGGAAGCCAATGCCGTAGTGTCCAATCTGCTGCCTGGCATGGCGTTTGAGCACATCACGTCGCACCTGCTGCGGCTGGTGCCGTTGTTCCCTCTTACGGCCGCACGCTTTCAAGCAATGTGCGAAAAAGCGAGGAAGGAGCTGCCGGGCATTGCTTACAAAACGAGAGACTTGTTCCAACAAGCGCAGACGCTTAAAACGAAAATACTACAGGCAAAGCCACGCTATCCGGGTCTGGAACGAGACTTGGCTAGGCTGGTGCCAGCCGATCTGCTGCGGCGCACTCCGCACGCGCAGTTGGTGCATCTGCCGCGCTACCTCAATGCCGTCAAAATGCGGGCGGAGAGAGCTTCTCACAATCCCGGCAAGGATGCGGCCAAAGCAGAACTCCTGGAGAGTTTTGATGGCTGGGAAGAGGAAGTGCCCGTGCAGAACCGGGAGACGTTCCGTTGGCTGCTGGAAGAGTATCGTGTTTCGATTTTTGCCCAAGAACTAGGCACGGCTCACCCCGTCAGTGTGAAACGGCTGGAAGCGCTTTTTGAGGAGTAGTCAATCCTCTTCAAGGGCGCGAGAACACCCACATGAAGTGGAAGGGTAAAATCGTGCGCTCACTTTCCAACTTGTATCCCAGTGAGTTCATCAGGGCCGGGAATTGATGCTGGCTGTAGAGGCACCAGGACATGATGAGGCCAACCTGGTCGATATTCATCTTATCGAGCGCGAAGGCTTTCTGCCAGTCGGTGGGGCCCAGCATATCACCGATGAGGTAGCGATTGGTGATGCGTAGCGCGGTTTGTTTGATGATGGGCGAATCGTCGGGCCGCACTGACTGCTGGAGTTTGTTTACCACGCTGAGGGCGATCGGCGAAAGCGTAGCGGACAAGGGTTTTGCGGAAGACCAAAGGCTGTCGTCTTGTAGTAAACGATTGAGGTCTTCAATAAAGATCGCCTGGAACCATTCAGAGACTCCCGGCTTTTTTTGGCGTGCCAATGCGGCTTTTGTTTTTGCCGAGAGCATTGGCAGTAAGATAGACTTCGCTGGCTCCTGCAGCAGTTTCTCGACGAAAAATCCATCTCTAGTTATCTCGAGCGCGGAGTAATTTGCATCACACCGCAAGTCGATGACCCAGAGCCGTCCGTCTTGCGAGGCGACGTTAGGCATGAGGGACTGGAAAAAGATGCGAGGATTCCGGATCATCGGGAGGATGTCGCTGGCCAGGACCACGTCAAAGACGCGATTGGCGTAGAAGGTTTGGTCCAAGGGGCCCATGCGCACCAGCACCGGAAAGAGATTGGCGACTTTTCGTTCCGCAGCCTGGCTCTTGAGGAAAGCGATTGCCTTTTCATCCACGTCTGTGGCGAAAACTTGGCCGTTCGAGCCCACCGCATCCGCCAAAGGGAAACTGAAGAGCCCGTAACCCGCACCGATGTCCAATATCTTCGTGCCGCTCCTTAACTTCATCTCTTCGATGATCTGCCCAGGCGGCATGTATCTCTGCCGGAGCTCACTCGTATGGGCCTGGGGGGCTTGGGCCTGATTTTTTGGTGCGATGGCCGGTGGGGTGACTTCGGCCTGGAGCAGAGATGCAAATGCAGCAGCGAGGGGACTCGCCATAACGATCCGCAATACGGAACTTCCGCGCTGCATAATGCGCAGAATAGCATCTGGAGTGACCATGGTGCAACGGTCAGTTTATGCCCAGAATTGCTCGATAAGCGTGCGGGCGTTGGCCGAATCAGCAACGGCTTTGCGAGGTTTGGAAATGGGACTAGATTGAGAACATGGACCTTACACGCACCTCATTTGGCACCTGGAACGGGGGCCGTTACATGCATTTTGGCGAGCAATTGAGCGAGGAGCAGTTCGTCGCGCTGATTCAGCAGGCCTATCAGGAAGGCATTCGGACCTTCGTGACGGCGGATACTTATGGAGCGGGACGCGCGGACTCCCAATTGGGCGAGGCGCTCAAGGATGTCTCCCGCGACTCCTATTGCCTAGTGGGCATGGTGGGGCATGATTTTTACGGGGGCCTGCGCACCGGGGCCAAGGGTTATCCGCGGTTTACGGAGCCGGGGCTGCGTCCGCCGGAAGAATATGCGGGCTACCTGAAGATGGCTTGTGAGAAGTCCCTGGAGCGCTGCCGCAGCGGCAAATTTGATCTGCTCATGCTGCATAACCCCGACCAGATCGGCTACACCAGCGATGTGGTTTGGGATGGTCTGCGCGCGCTGAAGCAGGCGGGCTTGGCGGATCGACTGGGGATTGCCCCGGGACCGGCCAATGGCTTTACGCTGGATGTCATCGACTGCTTTGAGCGGCATGGCGCCGATATTGATTGGGCGATGCTGATCCTGAATCCTTTTGAGCCGTGGCCGGGTCTGCTGGCGTTGCCTGCGGCGGAGAAGCATGACGTCAAAGTGATTACCCGCGTGGTGGATTACGGTGGCCTCTTCCATGACGATGTGAAGAAGGGCCATGTCTTCCGCGATGGCGATCACCGAGCCTTCCGCCCTGCGGGCTGGGTGGAGCATGGGAACGACAAGCTGGAGAAAATCCGGCCTATCGCGGAGCGGCACGGCCTAAGCATGCTGCAACTTTCCTGCCTGTGGGATCTGGCCCATGAGCCGGTGAAGTCCGTGGTGCCGACGCTTATTCAGGAAGCGCACGCGGAAGCTAAGAGTATCAGCGACAAGTTGAAAGAGCTGGCGCGGCTGCCCGAAGTCAATCCGCTGACGGCAGAAGAAGTGACGCAGATGGAAACGATCGGTGACAACACCGGCTGCATGAAACTCAAGGGCGGCAGTGAGCGTCACGCGGGGCAGGATCCACGCCCGGACGAGTGGCCGCTGGCGGATGGCATGCTGACCGTGGCGCAGCGTTGGAATCTGGGGTCGGCTTGGTCTTATTAAGTCAGATCGTTCACTCAACTGCCGGTAGATACTCTGACATCTCGTAGAGCTTCGGGTCCCGCTCCGGCGGGCGCAGGCCAGCCCGAAGCTTTTTGACGGTCTGAGCGAAGATGTCATCTCCGCCTTCTTCCAGACCACCGAACTTTTCCTCCAGCTTCTCCGGGTCTTCGCCAGCTTCCAGGCGGCGCACCAGTTCCTGCATCTCCGGTGGCGTTTTGTCGCCCATCATATCGGTCATTTTCCGCATGAAATGGCCGAGCTGGCGGGGATCGGGATTATTCTCATCCATGCCCGCCATGGAGCGTTCCATATCCGCCATGAATGCCTCCATCTTGTCTTCTTCCACATCGGCGAAAGGATCGTCGGCCGACGCTTCTTTGACGCCCTTCAAAAGCGCGAAGCGGGAGACGCGGCGCTCCATGCGGAAACCCGGATTTTCCGGGCACTGCGGAGTCTTTTCCCCCAGCGCCAGACTACGGGCGAAGAACTGGTAGATATGGTGGTTGTCCGGACAATAAAATTCGTAGATGGGCATGCGCGGGACGAGCTAAGGTTTGGCGTAAGTATCAGCGCGGCTTTGGCAATGATCAGCAAAATACCAAATCAAAGATTCACTCCGCTGCAAGCATGAGGACACGCTTTGCGCCATCGCCTACGGGACGGCTGCATCTGGGGCATGCCTATGCGGCCTTGTTTGCCTGGGAGGAGGCGCGACGTGCAGGAGGGCAGTTTCTGCTGCGCATCGATGACCTCGATGGGACGCGGTCGCGACCGGAATATGAGCAGCAGATCGAGGCGGATCTCACGTGGCTGGGTTTGCAATGGCCAGAACCGTTGCGAAGGCAGAGCGATTGCCTTCCGGAATACCAGGCCGCTCTGGAGAGATTGCGCGGGATGGGGCTTTTGTATCCGTGCTTTTGCACGCGGAAAGCCATTCAGGAGGAAATCGCCCGGGCGGGCCAGGCGCCGCAGGGTCCCGATGGGCCATTGTATCCGGGCACTTGCCGGAGTCTTTCGACAAACGAAGTCGCGGATCGGATGCAGGCGGGTCAGGACTACGCGCTACGTATGGACATGACCAAAACACTCGACGCTGCCGGGCATGATCTTGAGTGGAGAGATCGGGCGCACGGCACCTTCCGGGCTGATCCCGGCCTCCTGGGTGATGTCGTCTTGGCGAGGAAAGACACGCCAACCAGTTACCATCTGGCGGTCGCGGTGGATGATGCGGCGCAGGGAGTTACTTTGGTCACGCGGGGGGAGGACCTGCTGCCTGCCACGCATCTGCATAGGGTTCTGCAGGCGCTGCTGGGTCTGCCTATGCCGGAGTGGCTTCATCACCGGCTCATCACGGATGATACGGGCAAACGTCTTGCGAAGCGGGATGATGCGCGGGCTCTCAGCACCTTTCGCGAAGAAGGCTGGACGCCGCAGCGGGTACGTGATGTGCTGGGCATCGCCTAAATTTTTTTCTCTCTCCCTTCCTAACTTATGGCATCGGCTACTCCCGCGGAATCCCTGGCATACTCCCCCATTGTTTATGGCACCTGGCGCATCCTGGAAGATGCGGATGGCGGATCGCCGCAAGGTATCAATCGCAAGCTGCACGCCTGCCTGGAGAACGGCATCGACACTATTGATACCGCAGAGATCTACGGGGACTACGGCGTGGAAGAGGCACTCGGGAAAGGTCTGGCGCTTTCTCCGGGCCTTCGGGAGAAGCTGAAGATTGTCACCAAGTTCGGCATCTATGTGCCGAACAAGTATCATCCGGACCGGCGCGTTTCGCACTACAACGCCACGGCGGCACGGGCGAAGAAGAGTGCGGAGAAATCCCTGCGCCTGCTCGGCACGGACTACGTGGATCTGTATTTGGTGCATCGGCCAGACTGGCTGACGAGCGCCGAAGACACTGCCAGTGGACTCAATAGCTTGTTAGGCGAAGGCAAGATCAAAGCGGCCGGCGTGTCCAACTACAACACCCATCAGTTTGAACTGCTCAACAGTCTCATGGATCAGCCGCTGGCCGCGAACCAGATCGAGTTCCATTTGCTGCGGATGGCGCCGATTGAGGACGGCGTCCTCCACCAGTGTGAGAATGGTGGCGTCCTGCCCATGGCCTGGAGTCCTCTCGCTGGCGGGCGGCTTTTCGACCCTAAAAATGAGGCCGGACAACGGGTGCACGCAATGGCGGCTGAACTGGCTGATCGATACAATGGAGCGACCGTGGAGCAGTTGGCCTACGCGTGGATTCTCGCTCACCCCAGCCGACCGGTGGCCGTGATCGGGACCAACAAAATCGAGCGCATCGCCTCCGCCGCTGCCGCCGCAAAAATCCAACTGGAACGCGAAGACTGGTATCTCCTGTGGGAAGCGGCTCAAGGGCGACGTATTCCCTGATCGATCACCTCGACGCCATGAATCGCCGCACACTTCTTCACCACGCCGCTTACGCTGCGATTGCATCCCAACTGACCCAGCTCCGCGCTGCGCCGGCTGGCCTTCAAAACAAGATTGGCGTTTGCGACTGGACTATGGGCTTGGCCGCCAATCCAAAGTCGTTGGAACTCGCCAAACGCATCGGCCTGGATGGAGTGCAGGTGGACTTCGGTGCGCCCAATGCGGCAGGACAGTTGCCTCTCTTCGATGAGGCTTTGCAGGAAACTTATCTCGCCAAATCCAAAGAACTGGGCATGGCGGTGCCTTCCCTGGCACTAGCGACTCTTAACAACGTTCCGCTCAAGAGCGAAGCCAAGGCCGAGGAATGGGTGCTGGCGAGCGTCAAAGTAGCTCGGCGTCTTAATACACGCTGCGTCCTGCTGGCTTTCTTTGGCAAAGGCAGTCTCGCCGGAGACGAGGCGGCGATCGCAAAAGTCACGGCGTTCCTCCAGAAGCTAGCGCCGCTGGCTGCGGAGGCCGGGATCATTTACGGCGTCGAGTCCACGCTCAAGGCTCCAGTGCTGGAGAAGATGCTGGAAACGGTCAATTCACCGGCGATTCAGGTGTGGTACGATCCCGCCAACATGGATCGAGAGGGCGAAGATTACGGCGCAGCCATCCGTCGTCTGGGCAAGGAGCGCATCTGCGAATTCCACGCCAAGGATTTCGATGCGCTCTACGGGCACGGCCACATCGACTTTCCCCAAATGCGTGACGCCATCCGCGACATCGGCTGGAACAATGCCTGGATTCACATTGAGGGCACAAAATTCCCTACTGGCCTGGAGCCTGGACTCCGCTCGAACACGGAATATTTGCGTGGGCTGTTCCACGCTTAATCCCACGACGCGACGGACCCCAAGGACGACCCAGATCGCAAAAAGTTATCGCGTGTTCGCGCCTTCGTGGTTCATCCTCAGTCCCGTCTGTGCCATATGCGCCTCAGCGCATTTATTTTTTGCGAACATTGAAGCATTCACCTCGTACACAACCGCCTATGAAATCTGACAGTGCCGCTTTTTCCTCCGTACTTTCTCAAGCTATCATGACCACTGCCCGGCGCTGTAGCCGCGCGGGTCTGGGGCTCACCTGCCTCGCTGCGGCGCTCACCGCTTTCACTGCCACTGAAGTTTCCGCCAAAGATTTCCTCCTCGTGACCAACAAGGGCGATCGCACGATTTCGTGGGTTGATCCTGAAACGAAGGCAGAAGTCGCCACCCTGCCTCAGGAAGGTATCACCTGTCATGAACTGTCCACGACTGCGGATGGCAAACAGCTCATCGTCCCGATTTTTGGCAACTCAGGTGTGGGTAAACCCGGCACGGATGGCCAGATCATTCAGATCATGGACATCGAAGGGCGGAAGATCGTGAAGAGCATTGATCTGGGTAAAGGCCTGCGTCCACACTGCCCCATCACCTGTGCAAAAACCGGCCTGGTCTACATCACCACGGAGAACGAAAACTCGGTATCGATCCTGGATCCCAAGACCATGACCATCACAGGAACCATTCCGACCGGCCACCCGGAATCCCACATGCTGGCGATCACCAGCGATGGCAAGACGGGCTATACCGCGAATGTCGCTTCCGGCACCGTTTCGGTTCTGGATCTGGAAGGCAAGAAGCTGGTTAAATCCATTCAGGCAGCCACACGCACCCAGCGCATCTCGGTTTCAGTGGATAACAAATGGGCGTTCACTTCGGATCAGGTGCAGCAGCGCCTTGTCGTGATCAATACCGCAACGAATGAAGTGGAGAAATACATCGACCTCCCGGACTACGGTTACGGCACGGCATCCACACCTGATCGCAAGACCTTGCTCATCTGTTTGCCGAACACCGGCAAGCTGGTCGAACTGAATCTTGAAACATGGAAACTCGGTCGCACCGCTGATCTTCCCAAAGCGCCGCAAGCCGTGCTGGTGCGCCCCGATGGTGAAGTGGCCTATGTCTCCTGCGATGCAAGCGCACAGATTGCCGCGGTGAATTTGAAAGACTTCAAGGTGGACCTGATCAAGGTCGGCAAAACCGCGGACGGCATGGCCTGGTCTTCGGTGAAGTAAGTTCGCCGTATCGTATTGTTTGAATTTATGGCATGACCGGGTGACTGGTCGTGCCATTTTTATAGGTCAGCGCGACTAACAAATAATCGCATGCAACTCGGTCCCTTTACTGCTTCCTATCCATGAGCCTGGATCACTGCCAGAAACTCATCCAGCCACTTGGCGGCTTTGGTCTCCCCTACCCCACGTATCTTCATCGCGGCGGTGTGGGTCTTTGGCTTCAGTCGGGTGAAGAATTCTAGCGTGCTGTTGGGGAAAATCATGAAGGCGGGGACACTCTCCCGCTGGGAGATTTCCAAGCGCTTGGCCTTTAGTTTGTCATAGAGGCGATCATCGAAGCCCAGTTCGCGCAAGGAACCTTCCTCCACCTTCCCGGCAGATTGGCGAGAGCGCGTTGTGGCAGGGCCGCCTACATTCGAGAAATCCAGGTCTGGCCACACCAGACGAACGGGTCCGCCTTTCAGCATGGCTTCATGACCTTTGGCCGTGAGGGCGAGCAACGGATAGTCTTCAGGAGTCTGGGTTTCCACCAAACCGGCCTTCTCCATCTCTTTGAAGAGTTGCTGCACGTTGGCCGTGCCGAGAGACTTCAATAATCCATACGTGCTGAGTTGGTCGAGGCCAGCATCAACAACTTCGCGTGACTTACTGCCCGTGAGCATGGCCACAATGCGGCCCTTGCCGAAACGCGGCAGCCAGCCACCCTCTGGATTCTTGGTACACATGCGCGCCACGCCGCTGAGGGCTTTCCGCAGAACTTCGATCTCGGCGGGATTGCCCGCGCGGCTGATGCTTTGCGTGCTGCCACGACGGCAGACGTCGCAGGTACCACAGGGATCCGCCTCTTCAAAGTCACCAAAGTATTCCAGGATCATCTGCTGGCGGCACTTGTCCGCATAACAGAGCTCCACCATGGACTTCAGTTTGCCCCGGTCGCGCCGGTCTTTTTCGGCAAGAGCTTCTCGATCAACTTTCAGATTCCGCGCCAGAATGTCGGGCTGAAGCAGGCGCGTGCCACGGATGCGTTTCCCCGGCACATCAAAACGGTCAATGTAGCCCTGCCGTCCGAGCAGGCTGAGCGCGGAACTCACCGCCATGCTGTTCTTCGCACCGACGCGGTCCGCAATGTCATCCACGCTGGCAATGATCTCGTGGGAATTGTCCGCCAGATTTAGCAGGGACTGGTAAACATCGCGAATGACTTCAAAGGTCGGATTGGCGCCATCGAGAAAGAATTCCTGCGTGCGGGTATCCGCGTAGTTGAAGAGAAGCTCACAGAACGAAGGTTCGCCATCGCGGCCCGCGCGGCCTGCTTCCTGATAGTAGGCTTCAATGCTGCCCGGGATCTCAAAGTGGACGACAAAGCGCACGTCGGAACGGTCAATGCCCATGCCAAAGGCATTTGTGGCGACGGCGATGCCGGCTTTCTTCTGAAGGAAGCGATTCTGGGCATGCTCGCGTTCTTTCTCATCCATGCCGCCATGGTAAGCGATGCTCTTGAGGCCCCATTCGTCGAGCAAGGCGGAGACTTCATCTACCTTCTTCCGCGTTGCGCAGTAGATGATGCCTGTGCGCCAGCGCTGCACTACGTCACGCAGCCGCTCGTATTTTTGTTTGGCCTTCTCAGTGTGGGTGATGTTGAGCGAGAGGTTCGGCCGGGAGAAGCCACGCACGCTGAGCAGCGGCTCACGGAGCTTCAGCGTTTGCAGAATATCCTCCCGCACCTCTGGCGTGGCCGTGGCGGTCAGGGCCAGCACCTGCGGATAGCCCAGCTTCTCCAAGGTGGCGCCAAGCCGCAGATAGTCTGGCCGGAAGTCGTGCCCCCACTGCGAAAGACAGTGCGCTTCATCCACTGCGAAAAGAGCGATCTGCACTGACTTCAGTGAGTCCAGAAACAGCCCGCTGCGGAAACGCTCGGGGGCGACATAGACCAGCTTGTATTCACCACGGCGCATGCCGGCGATGCGCTCTTTCTGCTCGTCCAGGGTTAGCGTGCTGTTGATGAGCGTGGCGGGGATGCCGCGATTGATCAGGGCGTCCACCTGATCCTTCATCAGCGCGATGAGAGGGCTCACCACGATGGTGACGCCGTCCATGACCATGGCGGGGAGCTGGTAGCAGAGGGATTTCCCCCCACCCGTCGGCATGACGATCATCACGTCCTGTCCGGAGAGGACAGCACCGATCACGGCTTCCTGGCCGTCCAGGAACTCGCGGAAGCCAAAATACTTCCGCAACGCTTCACGGGCATCGTGAATCGGCGTTGAGTCCGTATCGATCGCGGAATCTGGATCCTGGGTTTCGGGCACGGAGAAGGATGGCGCAGGGGTGCGGAGCGGCAATCGGGAATTGCGGGAGTTGGTGAAGACTTTGGCAAGGCGACCCTGCCTCGTGACGTTAGAGCGGCATGATTCGTCGCGTCCTCGTTTGCCTTCTGCCCGCACTGTTATCTGGCATTGCCTTGAGTGCTCCTGCAACGAAGCGTGAGCCGCTACCGACCGAGCCGCCGGAGAGCCTAAAGGCTGAGCTGGACGTTGTTTATGGAGAGACCCCGGAGCAGGTACTGAAGCTGGATGTATACCGGCCCAAAGACGGCGGGGACAAACTCCCGGCCTGTATCCTGATTCACGGCGGTGGCTGGGTGAAGGGCGACAAGGAACGCTTCCGTCCCCTGGCGATAGCCCTGGCACAAAAAGGCTATGTGGTCGCGAATATTGAATATCGTCTTGGTCCCGTGGCGAAATACCCGGCAGCGGTGCAGGACTGCAATCTGGCGGTGCGCTTCATGCGGGCCAATGCCGGCAAATACGGTCTCGATCCGGAGCGCATCGGTGCCTGGGGCGGCTCGGCGGGCGGACATCTGGCCGGGATGCTGGCAGCTGCGCCAATAGAAGTACGGTTTCTGAGCGGTGGTCCTGATGTGGATGTGAGTGCCGCCGTGCAGGCCACGGTCGTGATGGCTGGCCCGATGGATCTGGCTACCGAGGCCACGATTGCCAACCTCCGGAAGCAGAAGGAGAAATCCTTTGGCTTCCAGTGGCTCGGGAAGCTTTACGATGATGCGCCGGAGCTCTACAAAGAAGCCTCGCCGATTCACTACCTGAGCAAAGATACCAAACCCATCCTTTTTCTGACGGGTTCCCTGGATAATCCGGGACGAGACGAGGCTGCCATGGCCAAATTGAGAACTTTGGGAGTGGCGACCCGGCAGGTGGTACTGCCGGATGCCAAACACGGCTGCTGGTTGCAACGTCCTTGGTTTGAGGAATGTGTGAATGTGGTGGACAACTTCTTCAAGGAGCACCTCAAAAGGCCTTAGCGAATGCTGGGTGCGATTGGGCCCTGCCGTACACGCAAAAGCAGTGCATTGAGCGATTCAGAAAACGCTATGTCCACTGATCTCAACCAGCCATCAGACTCCACTCCCGAAAGCATGATATCGGAAGGCGGCGCCATCCGGCAGCCCAGCGTTCCCCCTGTCGTTCCTTTAACTCATCGTATTGAGGCCACGGCCAATCGGCTCCGGTGGGACACCCAGAACTATCTGCACAACCACCCTTGGCGCAATGTGGCCATCGCCTTTGGCGTTGGCCTGGTCATCGGCGCAGTCGTGGCACGTGAAACCGAGCCAACTCCCAGTTCCCGCTGGTTTTAGCTAACATCCGATTGCTGGGACGGACAGCATTTCGTCAGCACGCCAAAATCACTCAGCCAAGCCTTGATCTGTAGGGGGGCTTGACCAGCCATCTTCTCAGCCGGACGGATTTCCATCTGTCCGGCTTTTTTGTGCCTCTAAGCCTGAGGCTGTAGAAGTCCATGGCAACCAGCACCAGGAATGATACCGGTCTGGAATCCGAAAGTGCGAAGGGACCGGCCACGAACCACGTATTTGTGATGAAAGATGCCGCGCGGCGTCTCGTTTTCAGGCGCCAAGATGTGCGGCTGACACGCGCCGCACCGCTCGAAGTCTCAATTTTCGCCTATTTCTGTCCCCTTTTTAGCAACATGAGTCCTATTAAGCAATACCTGACCACGGGCTTGCGCACCACGGTCGCCGTGACTGTGACGTTAAGCCTCAGCCTGACGCTGGCGTTGAATGCCGATGCGCAGAGCAAGAAAAGCATGCGGACCGCGGAGGCGATTCCGCTCCAGACGCCACCTGCCTGGGGTCCCAAGACAGAGCCCACGAGTGCGTCGGCTCAAGATCTGGCTGCCAAGATTGACGAACTGGTGGAGACCAAGCTGAAGGCGGAAAAGATTCAGCCCAATGCCACGACCTCAGATGAGGTCTTCCTCCGGCGCATTTACGTGGATATTACCGGCCGCATCCCGACGAAAGCGGAAGCGCTGGCGTTCCTGGAGTCCAAGGAAGAGGGCAAGCGCGCCAAGCTCATCGACAAGCTTCTAGCGAGCGACGGGTATGTGCAGAATTACTTCAACTTCTG